>NZ_JAYEXN010000027.1:0-41629 GCF_044435015.1 Ochrobactrum sp. S1502_03 | reverse complement strand
GTCGCCGCCCTCGTTGTGGCGCCATATAGACCCCACTCAACAAAACTGTCAACGCATAATCCGCAAAAAGGATAACTTTTCTTTCCACAGGCAAAACAATCCATTTTTACCAAACAGAAACAATTTAAAACATCCCAACTCTATACCAAATCAAAACAGCACTTAATGCAGCCCATCCCTTCGCACATATATAGAGAGAGGGAGATAAGTCGTGTTCTTCCACGTTTGATGGAAGCATGGAAACATCCCAGATTAGAAATCTATGGTCCGGCCTTTGATTTCCCAGTCGCCAAAGCGGGCGGGATCCTTGCCGCCGCGACCGCCAATTTCTCGTGGCAGCTTTTCGGCTTTTTCAGCGGCCCGGCGTTCTTCGGCTTCTTTCAGCGCACGCTGGGCTGCTGGCGGCAAATCGTCAAACTTGCGCGGTTCGGCATTATCGTTGCTGGCGGGTTCGTTGAATGTATCGGTCATCCGTTTGAAATCCGTTATTAGAGCCCATTATTGAAGATCGGGCGTTTGATACCCATCATATAGTTAAACCTGACGGGGAAGCAAAACCCCGATTGTGTAAACTGTTACTGAACCGGAGACCTACACGCATGAATATGACGAAAACTGCCATGCTGATTGCTCTCATGACAGTCATGTTCATGAGCATCGGCTATTTGCTGGGCGGCGGCGGCGGCATGATGATCGCACTGGTGATTGCTGTTGCCATGAACCTGTTTGGCTACTGGAATTCCGACAAGATGGTCCTGCGTATGTATAATGCGCAGGAAGTCGATGCGCGCTCAGCCCCCGACTATTACCGCATGGTCAGCGGCCTTGCAGCCAATGCGGGCCTGCCAATGCCAAAGGTGTATATCATCCATGAAGACCAGCCCAATGCCTTTGCGACGGGCCGAAATCCCGAAAATGCAGCTGTTGCAGCCACAACCGGCCTTCTCAATCGCCTGACACCGGAAGAAGTTGCGGGCGTGATGGCGCATGAGCTGGCGCATGTTCAGAACCGCGATACGCTGACCATGACAATCGTCGCCACGCTCGCGGGTGCAATCTCCATGCTCGGCAATTTTGCATTCTTCCTCGGCGGCAATCGCGAAAACGGCAATGGCATCATTGGCGTAGTCGGTACGATCCTTGCAATGATCGTGGCTCCTTTTGCGGCGATGATCGTGCAGATGGCGGTAAGCCGTACCCGCGAATATGCCGCCGACCGCAGAGGCGCCGAAATCTGCGGCAACCCGCTCTGGCTCTCATCCGCCCTTGGCAAGATCGCCCGTGGCGCTAAGTCAGTTGTTAATGAAGAAGCCGAACATAACCCGGCAACCGCCCATATGTTCATTATCAATCCGCTGAGCGGACGCGGTGCTGACAACCTTTTTTCGACACATCCAGACACGGATAATCGTATTCAGGCGCTGGAACAGATGGCGGCTGAAATGGGGATTCGCTCGACGGCAATGGCGCAGCGCAGCTCCCCCCCTTCCCAAAACAGTGGTCCATGGGGTAATGCAGGCGGAAACAACAGTGGCGGCTCCGGCTATCGGGGTCCTTGGTCATAAAAGCGCAACCCAAAAACCAGTTGCGCGTCAGATAAAGTAGAACAGCGTGAACGATAAAAAAGCTGCGCCAAAGCGTGGAAATAAAAAGCCGCAATCCCATAAGCATGCCGCAGACCGCGCTGAACAGTTGCGCCCCGGTCTTGCTGCACGTCTGACTGCGGCTCGCCTGCTTGGTGCGGTGATTGAAAAAAACACATCGCTCGACGGTCTGACCGACAACAGCCACGGTCATCCGCAATATCTGGCGCTTGAACCACGCGACCGCGCACTGGTTCGCGCTATTCTGGGCTCCGCGCTGCGCAATCGCGGCAGCATTGAACGTGCCATCAACAAGCGCCTCGACCGGCCTTTGCCGGAAAATGCGCATGCGCTCAAACACCTTCTGCATGTGGCCGTCGCACAGATTTTCTACCTCAACCTTCCGGATCATTCGGCCGTTGATCTGGCCGTTGAAGCGGCCAATGCCGATCCGCGCAATCGCAAATATGCAGGTCTTGTGAACGCACTTCTGCGCCGTCTGTCGCGCAACAAGGAACGCGCTCTCGCCCATACATTGCAGCCGGAAACCAATGTGCCGGAATGGTTTGCAAACAGTATTAAAGACGCTTATGGCGCGGAAAAGGCAGCAGCCATTCTCGCCATGCACGCTTATGAACCACCGATCGATTTCACCGTAAAAGGCGATCCGAAGGAATGGGCGGAAAAGCTCGGCGGCACAGCCCTGCCGAACGGCTCGGTACGCCTTGAGACTGTTGAGGGCAATCTCACCGAACTGCCCGGCTTTGCAGAGGGCGACTGGTGGGTACAGGATGCGGCGGCAAGCTTGCCAGCACGGCTGATGGGCGACATCAAGGGCAAACGCGTTGCCGATCTTTGCGCAGCGCCCGGCGGCAAGACCGCGCAGCTTGTGTTGCAGGGGGCGGATGTGACAGCGCTTGATATGTCGGAAAACCGGCTCAAGCGTCTTCAAGGCAATCTGGAGCGTCTTGGCTACAAGGCACGCACTGTCGCCACCAACCTGATGGATTACACGCCCGACAAATTGTTTGACGCAGTTCTTCTTGATGCACCCTGCTCATCCACCGGCACGGTGCGCCGCCACCCGGACGTGCCATGGACCAAAACACCGCAGGATATTGCAAAGCTTGCCACGCTTCAGGCAAAGCTGCTCGCCCATGCAATAAATTTGGTGAAACCCGGCGGCACCATTGTCTTCTCCAATTGCTCGCTGCATCCAATAGAAGGCGAAGAGCTGGCCCGCAAGGCGCTCGAAAATCCAGCACTTGAAGCTTATCCGATCACGCTGGACGATTGTCCGGGTCTTGAAGGTCTGATCACGGGTGAAGGCTTCCTGCGTTCGACCCCTGCCGATTTGGCTGCTGACACGTTTGATGGCAATTCAAATATGGCGGGCATGGATGGCTTTTTCGCTGCCCGCTTCAGACGCAAGGCCTGATCCGTTAGCTACGGCTGATTAAAATCGGTGAATTTTCCATAACGGGCGCACCGCACCCGTTATGGTTAACACTCGATTCACCATTATCGACGATTCTAAGAATGCATGATTCCGAAATCGAGAAACCGGCATTTCGATTCATCATGCCATGAAAGGATGGACCTGCCTTATCGGGTCCGATGCGAATGAATTATAATACGGAGAACGAGAGGGTGGCAGTCGCGTTGAGCGAAACCCCGCATCTTTGGGGACTGGCCGTTGCACAGGCTTGGCGCAAGTTCAGCCGCCGTCTGCGCATGGGTCCGCTTTTTCGCTGGCGGTTCAGCGGCTTCACGCCGGACCGCATCCTCATTGCGCCACCGGATCTCCGCGTCGCTGACCCGCAACTGGCGCAAGAATTCTACCACGGTCGTTTTGCGCTGGCTGGTCGCCTCGTCGAAACCGGTGGCATGTCGCCTTTTGCCGTTGAGCCACCGACGCCGGAATGGGAAGCGGCCCTTCAGGGCTTTGGCTGGCTGCGCCATCTGAAAAGCGCCAACAGCGAGCTTGCGACCGCCAATGCGCGCGCACTCGTTGACGATTGGATGCGCCTTTATGGCAAGCGCATCGGTGGTCTTGCCTGGTCACCGGAAGTTACAGCACAGCGCATCATCGCATGGTTGCAACATTCCAACCTCATTCTTTCTGGCGCAGAATTGCCTGCCTATCGCAAATTCATGCGCTCGCTTGCCATGCAGGTGCGCTACCTGCGCACTGTCGCTTCCGCTATGGATGACGGCGAAGAACGCCTGCGTGCGCGTATTGCGCTGGCTTTTGCGGCACTCGCTTTGCCGGTTTCGCCGCCGACCGCGCGTGCAGCACGACGCAATCTCGAATATGAGCTGAAGCGCCAGATCCTGCCCGATGGTGGGCATATTTCGCGCAATCCGGTTACGATCCTTGAACTGCTGGCCGATCTTCTGCCACTGCGCCAGACCTATGCCAATGGCACCGAATCACCGCCAAAGGCATTGATCGAAGCTGTCGAGCGCATGCTGCCTGCGCTGCGTTTTTTCCGGCATCAGGATGGCAGTCTCGCGCTGTTCAACGGTGTTGGTCCAACTCTTTCCGAGCGGATTATTTCGGTGCTGCGTCACGACGAAACCGCAGGCGCGCCACTAACCCACGCCCCCTATTCCGGCTATGAACGCCTGTCGATGGGGGCGACAACCATCATCGCCGATACGGGCCTTCCTCCGCCTGTAACGGCGTCGCGCGATGCCCATGCGGGTTGTCTTGCCTTTGAAATGTCCTCAGGCCGCCAGCGCTATATCGTCAATTCCGGTGTTGACCGCTACGGCCCGCCGGAATTTCGTCCATTGGGACGCTCAACGGCTGCGCATTCAACCGCAACCATCAACGATACATCGTCGTGCCGTTTCAGCCGCAATGCAGGCCTTTCCAACATGATTGGCACGCCGATCATCGCCGGTCCCACACGCGTGCAGCGCGACCGGATCGAAGACACAGGACGGCAAGGTTTTGTTGCAAATCATGATGGTTATGTCCGCCTTTTTGGCATCTTTCATGAGCGTCGCGTCGTGCTGTCGCATCAGGGCAGTGTCATACAAGGTGCGGACCGCTTTTATCGCGGCGATGCCAAGGCGTTGAAAGCCAACGGGCGTGATAATATTGCCGTGCGTTTTCACATCCACCCATCGGTGGACATCTCGCTTGATGAAAATGGCCTGATCAATTTGAGCGCTCCTCATGACGATACATGGGCGTTCTCCTGTTTCGAAGTGGCCCCGCAGCTTGAAGACAGCATCTTCTTTGCCGGGTTCCGTGGTCCTGTGACATCAAAGCAGATCGTGCTGTCTTTTCCGGCTTCTGATCTGCCGGAAGTAAACTGGCAATTCAGCCGCGTTGCCATTGGAAGCTACGCTTAACCTCAAAAGCTTGACCAGGACGCTTTTAAGGTATGATTCGCGTCTCGTCTGTGCTAACCCGCAAACCGTCCCACCCTTCCTGAACGCAAAACGCTTCAGCAACGAAGAGACCATTTCCTATGGCTGTCAGCTCCAAGCATATTCCCGCTCCCGATCTTCATCGGGTGCGCCGCGCCCTTCTTTCCGTTTCCGACAAGACCGGCCTCATCGATTTTGCCAAGGCACTTCATGCCCATGGTGTTGAAATCCTTTCGACCGGCGGCACCGCAAAGTCGATTGCCGCAGAAGGCATTCCTGTAAAAGACGTTTCGGAAGTCACCGGCTTCCCGGAAATCATGGATGGGCGCGTGAAGACGTTGCATCCATCGGTCCACGGCGGGCTGCTTGCTGTACGCAACGATCCTGAACATGTTGCAGCCATGGAAGCCCATGGCATTGGCGGCATTGATCTGGCTGTCATCAATCTCTACCCGTTTGAAGAAGTTCGCTTCAAGGGTGGCGATTATGACACCACGGTTGAAAATATCGACATTGGCGGCCCGGCCATGATCCGCGCTTCGGCAAAGAACCATGCTTATGTCGCAACCGTTGTCGATCCCGCTGACTATGAAGAGGTTGTCTCTGAGCTCGAAAAGAACAAAGGCTCGCTGCCGATTTCCTTCCGCAAAAAGCTTGCAGCCAAGGCGTTCTCGCGCACGGCCGCTTATGATGCAGCCATTTCCAACTGGTTTGCCGAAGCAATCAATGAGGAAACACCGACCTATCGTTCGATCGCAGGCAAGCTGCATTCTGTCATGCGTTATGGTGAAAACCCGCATCAGACGGCTGGCTTCTACCTGACCGGCGAACAGCGTCCGGGCGTTACCACAGCAACGCAGCTTCAGGGCAAGCAACTTTCCTATAACAACATCAACGACACCGATGCAGCTTTCGAACTCGTAGCCGAGTTTGACCCGGCGCGCACCGCAGCCGTTGCCATCATCAAGCACGCCAATCCTTGCGGCGTTGCAGAAGCTGCCACCATCAAGGAAGCATATCTCAAGGCCCTCGCCTGCGATCCGGTTTCGGCTTTTGGTGGCGTTGTTGCGCTCAACAAGACACTTGATGAAGCCGCCGCTGAGGAAATCGTCAAAATCTTTACCGAAGTCATCATCGCACCGGACGCCACCGAAGGTGCACAGGCCATCGTTGCGGCCAAGAAGAACCTGCGTCTCTTGGTAACGGGCGGCCTGCCTGATCCACGTGCCAAAGGCATTGCAGCAAAAACCGTTGCAGGCGGCCTTCTGGTTCAGTCACGCGACAACGGCGTTGTTGATGATCTTGATCTGAAAGTGGTCACCAAACGTTCGCCAACGGAAGCCGAGCTCAACGATATGAAGTTCGCTTTCCGCGTCGGCAAACACGTGAAGTCGAATGCGATTGTTTACGTCAAGGACGGCGCAACGGTTGGCATCGGCGCAGGTCAGATGAGTCGTGTTGATTCGGCCCGCATCGCTGCCCGCAAGGCAGAAGACGCAGCTGAAGCAGCCGGTCTTGCCGAGCCGCTGACCAAGGGCTGTGTTGTTGCATCCGATGCGTTCTTCCCATTTGCTGATGGCCTGCTTTCGGCTGTTCAGGCAGGTGCAACGGCGGTTATCCAGCCGGGCGGCTCAATGCGTGACGATGAAGTCATCGCTGCGGCTGACGAACATGGCATTGCCATGGTCATGACGGGGATGCGCCACTTCCGCCACTAGTGTGGTGGATTTGAAGTTCCTGTCATTTTTGTTGCATTCACGTGGAGGAACTACAAATCCGTAAACCACACTAGATTCAACAATTTACTAGTATGGCTTTGGCCCCGAAATTCGCTCAGATAGTGGCACTAGAGTGATAGGAATTTCGGGTCCGCCATGCTGGAATAGTCACATATCGATGCACAAAGCCGAGGAAGACCACTTCCTCGGCTTTTTTACTGGCAATAATTTCAATTGCTTTCGTTTGCCTTTCATATTAATTCGTTTTTTGTTGATGTCGAAATTTTGTGAAAGTCACGCTTGTTTCAGAATTATTGGGAATGCCTGAAACGCGTGACTGTATTAAGTTGATTTGTCATGCGGTGAGGCATGCGATTTTCGTCTCACAACATGACGCCCACATGGGAGGAGCATAAGCAATGACTCAGTTCATCGGTTCCATCGATCAGGGAACCACCAGTTCACGCTTCATTATTTTTGACCGCCACGGCGACATTATCGCCATGGATCAACGCGAACACGAACAAATTTATCCAAAGGCCGGCTGGGTTGAGCACAATGCCAATGAAATCTGGCGCAACACGCAGCATGTCATCGCTGAAACACTGAAAAAGGCCAAGCTCAAGGCTTCCGATATTGCGTCTGTTGGCATTACCAACCAGCGCGAAACAACGCTGCTGTGGGACAGGAAGACCGGCGCACCGCTTTACAACGCCATTGTCTGGATGGACACACGCACCGACCAACTGGTCGATCAGTTTGTAAAGGACGGTGGTGCGGACCGCCTGCGCGATAAAACCGGGCTGCCGATCTCAACCTATTTCTCTGGTCTCAAACTACGCTGGATCCTCGATAATGTACCCGGTGCACGCGAAAAAGCCGAAACGGGTGACGCCCTGTTCGGCACGATGGACAGCTGGCTTGTCTGGAACCTCACTGGCGGCATAGAGGGTGGAATTCACATCACCGATGTGACCAATGCTTCGCGCACCCAGCTCATGGACCTTGCAACGCTGAAATGGGACGAGGAGATTCTGAGCCTTTTCGATATTCCTGCGGCTTGCCTGCCAGAGGTTCGCTCTTCCAGTGAAGTCTATGGCGAGATTACCCTGCCCGCGCTTGGTGGCGCCAAGCTTGCAGGCATTCTGGGGGATCAGCAGGCAGCTCTTTTCGGTCAGGCTTGCCTTGAACCGGGTGAAGCCAAGAACACCTATGGCACCGGCTGCTTCATGCTCATGAATACCGGCGAAAAGCTGGTTCCATCCACCTATGGCCTGCTGACAACCGTTGCTTATCAGCTTGGTGATAAAAAGCCCGTCTATGCACTGGAAGGCTCCATCGCGATCACCGGCGCACTGGTGCAATGGCTGCGCGACAATCTTGGCATCATCAAAAACAGCGGTGATATCGAAACACTGGCACGCACGGTCGAAGATAATGGAGACGTCTATTTCGTCCCCGCCTTCTCAGGTCTTTACGCCCCGCATTGGGAAGATTCCGCGCGTGGTATTATCGCCGGGCTAACCCGCTTCGCAAACAAAGGCCACATCGCGCGTGCGGCACTCGAAGCAAGTGCCTATCAGGTGCGCGAAGTGCTTGAAGCCATGGTCAAGGATTCAGGCGTAGAAATTACAGAACTGCGTGCAGATGGCGGTATGACCGTCAATGAACTGCTGATGCAATTCCAGTCTGACATTCTTGATGTGCCGGTTGTGCGTCCGAAGATCATCGAAACCACAGCGCTTGGTGCGGCCTATGCAGCCGGTCTTGCTGTGGGATACTGGAAATCAACGAATGACATTATCGAGAACTGGCAGGTCGGCCAGCGCTGGCATCCGAAGATGACAACGAAGGAAAGAACCCGCCTGTTCAATTCGTGGGAAAAGGCTGTCCAACGGTCCCTTAACTGGATTGATTAAGGCGCTGTTTCGGCCTGAATAAACAGTCCAGAACTTGAAAATACACAATCAATACAAACGGCCGATGAGCGCATCTGCGCATCGGATGGTTTCTTTTAACCTAAATTATTTTCTCGGAGCAGATAATGACTAGCGGTTTTATCGGGGAATTTCTTGGCACGATGATGCTCGTTCTGTTGGGTGATGGTGTGGTAGCCAACGTGCTTCTGGCCAATTCCAAAGGTCAGAATTCCGGTTGGATCGTCATCACCGCAGGCTGGGGCTTTGCCGTCTTGTGTGGTGTGATGGTTGCGGTTGCAGCAGGCAGTGCAGGCCATCTCAATCCGGCTGTGACCCTTGCTTTTTACGCAGCAGGCACATTTCCGGCTGCCGATGTTGCCCCATACATTGCAGCGCAAATGCTCGGCGCCTTTACCGGTGCCGTTCTCGTTTATCTTGCCTATCTGGCTCACTGGCGCCCAACAACCGATCAGGGATTAAAGCTCGGTGTTTTCTGCACAGGCCCGGCGATCCGCAACATTCCGGCCAACTTCATAACAGAAGTGATTGGCACATTTGTTCTGGTCTTTGTGGTCATTGCAATTGGCGCAAAGGCCGTTGGTGCAACGGGCGTTCTTGGACCTCTGATGGTCGGGCTGCTTGTCTGGGCGCTTGGTGTTTCACTGGGTGGACCTACCGGCTATGCAATCAATCCGGCACGCGATCTCGGACCACGTATCGCCCATGCATTGCTGCCTATTCCCGGCAAAGGCGGTTCAGACTGGGCTTATGCCTGGGTGCCGGTGGTAGCGCCAATTGTTGGCGGCTTGATTGCGATTGCCTGCGCCAAAGCAGCAGGCATGATGTAGAAAAAAGACTGGCGCAGCAAGAGCACTGCGCCAGTCACCTATATAGCTTCCGCCGGATAAGGCGTTGCCTTCGCAAGCAAAAGACCCGCGGCAAACAAAACAACAAGCACCGACATGCCAAGCGCTGCCGACCCGCTGAGTGCCGTAACAGTCGCAACCAGAAACGGACCGATAAAGCTTGTTGCCCGACCAGCCAAAGCATAAATGCCAAAATAACGGCCTGATTCCTCCGGCTTAATGCTACGCGCGAACCATGATCGCGAAGACGCCTGAACGGGGCCAAAGGCTGCTCCGATCATCAGCCCGTAAATCAGATAAGCGTGTTCGGCAGGCGTGGCGAATAACCCTTTTGCATCCGTTGGTGCAAACATCAGGAAGCCAAACAAAGTGGATTGATGATCTGTCGATACGATTCCAAGCGAAGCAATCAGCAACAGCACAATAGATCCCAGCACCACGACCTTTGAGCCGAATCGCGTATCAAATTTACTGGCCAGCAGACAGCTGAAAATTGCCATCACATTGAGAATCATGCCGAACAAACCGATTTCAGTGATCGACCAGCCAAACAATACGGCCGCATAACCGGCGCCCAGTGCGAGCAAAGCATTGACGCCATCCTGGTAAATCATCCGTGCAATCAGGAAGCGGACAATTCCCGGACGCTTACGAACCTCCCTCAACGTCGCTTTAAGCTCGGACAGGCCTGAACGCAAAGCACGCCCGAGCGGCTCTCCTTTGGCAACGTCCGGTGTGAAGAAGAACATCGGGAGAATGAAAACCAGATACCAAAGCGCCGCAATCGGCCCGGCGATTCGCCCATCCTCCCCTTTAGCCGGATCAAGCCCGAACAGAGGATCAATACCGATGATCGTTTTTCCGGTCTCAGGCGATGCTGCAAGGCAAAACACAATGAAAATCAAAACAATCATGCCGCCCATATAGCCCAGCCCCCAGGCAATATTGGACACCCGGCCAATATCGTTGCGTGGAACCAGTCGAGGCATCATCGAATCATTGAAAACAATGGAAAACTCGGCCGCAATCATGGCCAGCGCAAAGGCCAGCAAAACCCAGTAGATATTGGCGCCTGGCACTGCAAACCAGAGCAGCGACAGACAAACAATCTGAATGATGGCAAAGAAGGCGATCCACGGCTTGCGTGCACCGGTCCTGTCGGAAACAGCGCCAAGAAAGGGAGACAGGATTGCAACGGCAAGCCCCGCTGCCGCAAAACCATAGCCCCATGCAATCTGACCAGCCTCCGGACTTTCGGCCATTCGCGAGATGAAATAAGGCCCAAAAATGAAAGTGGTAACGACTGTGAAAAATGGCTGAGCCGCCCAGTCGAAAAATATCCAGCCCCACACACCGCGGCGTGAAGAATAGCCGTCTGCTACCATTGCCTGTTCCGTCATATGTTACGCCTGCCCCCCGTAAAGCATTGCGAAGGTACACTGCTAATAGACTCACCACAACAAAGCAAAAAAGGCGACCGAAGCCGCCCTTTTTAATTCTATTCGTAGTTTCACAATTATTGCGTCAGATCCGACATAAGCCCCGCAGCAACAGCCAGACGTGACACGGTCAGATCACCGCCTTCTGTCAGCGCAACCATGCGGCTTCTGATCTGGTCGATGCGTGCTGCATCTTCCGCAAACCATACTGCCGCCGGATCTTTTTCCTTGCCGTGCTTTTTCAGTGCAGCAATCGTAATGCCACGCGCTGCCTGGGTGATCGTATCGCTTGCACGCGACAGTGCCAGACCGTCATAATAATCCGTAACCGGAATTGTGCGCGCGGCTTCTTCGATACGGCCAATGCGGAAGGCTTCCGATACGCCGAAATAGGTCTTGGCGGTTGCAACCAGATCGGCAGAAGCCAGATGTGCGATCAACGCGATGTCCGGCATGATGCCTGCAAGTTGCAGATTGGCCAGACGCTGAGCAAGCTTTTCAGGCGCACCCTTTTCAACAAAGGCTGCCTTGTCTGCCTGCACCGCATCGATCAGGTAATCCGGCATCAGACCATCAAAGCGTGGCTCAAGCGCCGCACGTGCTGTGGTGATGGTGTTCACCAGCTCTGTCAGGTTTGCACGCGTGGTGTCGTTGCGCAGAACCCAGGCGGTCGTTGCAAGCAACATCTCGCCAACCAGGTGATAGAACTGGTTCTGCACATCACCCGTCACCTTGTTATCGAGCGCATCGATCGCGTCATAGATCGCATTGATCTCAAAGCCATCGCGCACCGCCACATAAGCGCGGACAATATCGGCAGGCGACTTGCCCGTCGTATCGGCCAGACGGCTGATGAATGTGATGCCGCCACGATTAATGACATCATTCGCCAGCAAAGTAGCGACGATTTCGCGCTTCAGACGGTGATTGGAAATTTCCTCGGCATAGGTTTTCACCATACGCTTCGGGAAATAGCTAAACAGCAACTCTTCGAAGTACGGCTCATCAGGCAGTTTGCTTGCGACCAGATCATCCGACAGTGACAGCTTGGCATAAGCAAGCAGAACTGCAAGTTCCGGACGCGTCAGCGGCTGTCCTGACTTCTGGCGGTCATTCAGCACTGCATCCGAAGGCAGATACTCGACCTTGCGATCCAGCAGTTTGCGCGCTTCAAGCTCGGCCATGAAGCGAGCCTGATAAGGAAGCTCTGTGAGGCCCTGACGTTCACTCAGCGAAAGCGCGAGTGGCTGCAGATAGTTGTTGCGCAGCACCAGTTCAGACACATCATCGGTCATGCTCACCAGCAGCTTGTTGCGTGCCGGACGCTTAAGCTTGCCCGAACGCATGGCAGCAGCCAGCGCAATCTTGATATTGACCTCAACGTCGGAGCAGTTGACGCCTGCCGAGTTGTCGATGGCATCGGTATTGCCGCGACCGCCGTTGAGCGCATATTCAATGCGTCCGCGTTGCGTGACACCAAGATTGGCACCCTCGCCGATCACCTTCGCCCGAACATCCGAACCCGTGATACGAATGGCATCATTGGCTCGATCACCAACCTGCGCATCCGTTTCGTTGCCTGCTCGAATATAGGTGCCGATACCACCGAACCACAGAAGATCGACCTCCGCTTTCAGGATCGCCGTCATGATTTCCTGCGGCGAAGCGGTAGTTTTGCCAAGGCCAATGGCCTTTGCAGCTTCAGCTGACAGCGTGATCGTCTTCTGGCTGCGGCTATAGACACCGCCACCTGACGAAATCTTCGAGCGATCATAATCCTGCCAGCTTGAACGCGGCAGTTCGAACAGACGCTTGCGCTCTGCATAGCCGTCAGCCGGAACCGGGGTCGGATCGATGAAGATGTCACGATGATCAAAGGCTGCAACCAACCTGATCTGCTCCGACAAAAGCATACCGTTGCCGAATACATCGCCCGACATGTCGCCCACACCGGCAACCGTGAACGGTTCGGTCTGGATATCCTTGTTGAACTCACGGAAATGCCGCTTCACGGCTTCCCATGCACCGCGCGCGGTGATGCCCATGCCCTTGTGGTCGTAACCGGCAGAGCCACCCGATGCGAAAGCATCATCGAGCCAGAAGTCATGTGCCTGGCTGATCGCATTGGCCGTATCGGAAAAAGTTGCCGTGCCCTTGTCGGCAGCGACAACGAAATAAGGATCGTCATTGTCGTGACGCACCACGTCCGCAGGTGGCACAACATCATTGTCATGAATATTGTCAGTGACCGACAGAAGCGTGGAGATGAAAACCTTGTAGGCATCACGACCGGCTTCAAACACAGCATTGCGATCGCCACCGACAGGCAAACGCTTCGGATAGAAGCCGCCTTTGGCACCAACCGGCACAATCACCGCATTCTTGACCTGCTGTGCCTTGACGAGGCCCAAAACTTCCGTGCGGTAATCCTGTGCGCGGTCCGACCAGCGCAGACCACCACGCGCAACAGCGCCAAAGCGCAAATGCACACCTTCCACTTCGGGGCCATAGACGAAAATTTCGCGATATGGGCGCGGATCGGGCAGACCTTCGACAAGCCGTGGATTGAGCTTGAACGCAAAGGTCACACGCGGCTTGCCTTCATCATTTGGCTGGTAAGCATTGGTGCGCAAGGTTGCTTCGATCAGATTGCGGAAGCGGCGCAAAATCTGATCATCATCCGCACTCGGCACACCGAGAAGCGCCGTTTCGATAGCATCAACCAGCTTCTTTTCAGCGGCGTCACGACGCTTGGCCGACGGGTTGAAGCGCAGATCGAACAGCGAATAAAGATCGCTGGCAATTTCCGGATAGCGGTTGAGTGCGGCTGCAATGAAACCTTGCGAATAGGCAATACCTGCCTGCTGCAGATAACGGCCATAAGAGCGCAGGATCATGATCTGACGTGCCGTGAGACGTGCAGTCTGCACCAGCGCGTTATAGCCATCATTGTCGGCAAGACCGTCCCAGACCGTGCGGAACACATCTTCCAGCATCTCGCCATCGTCAGACAGATCAACCGGCGCGCCATAGGCGTTTACGAGCTGCATGTCATGCACGTAAACTGCGGCACCGTCCTCACCCGCTTGCGGAAGGTCAAGGGTCTGTTCGCTGACCACGCGGAAACCCATATTTTCGAGAAGCGGCACACGCTGCGACAGCGCAACCGGCGCGCCATGATGATAAAGCTTGAGCGAAACCGCATCCGGACCATCGGTACGATAGCGATAGAAGTCCACAAAGAGCGGAGCTTCTGCATTAAGGCCTGCGATGCGCTCTGCATCGACAAGCGCTTCAGGAGCGGTGAAGATTTCGCGATAGGATTGCGGGAAGCTCGAAGCCAGAGCAATAGTCTTTGCATCCACGCTGTCCGCGCTTTCACGCACCGCGTCTTCCCAAGTACGAACGATCGAACGCACTTCTTCTTCCAGCGCATCACGATCCACATGCGGCGTGGAACGTTCATGACGGCGGATGACGAACTGAACGCGCGTCAGACCATTTTGCAAAAAGACCGGATGGAACTCAAAACTGTCGCCGCCATAAATCTCGACAAGATAATGGCCGATCTTCTCACGCACGACAGAATCGTAACGGTCACGCGGAATATAGACCAGCACGGTGGCAAAACGGCCAAAACGGTCCAGACGCGGGATCGCACGAACGCGTGGGCGCTCACCAAGTGCCAGAATCAGTTCGGCATTGGCCGTCAGGCTTTCCACATCGATCTGGAACAGCTCATCACGCGGATATTCTTCCAGCACATTGACAAGCGCCTTGCCGGAATGGTCTTCGCGGTTAAAGCCCAGATGCCGGATAACTGCATCTGCCTTTGATCGAATAAATGGAATGCTGGCAACGGAGCTTACATAAGCAACAGAGGTGAACAAACCAACGAGACGAAGCTCACCAATAGCCTCGCCCTTGTCACCAAAGATCTTTACACCGACATAATCAAGATACGATCTGCGATGCACCAGCGACAGCGAATTTGCTTTCGTGACGATCAATGGTTCACTGCTATCAAGGAAGTCGGTGATCTCGCGCGGCGTGGCCTTGTCGTCGTCGTCCTTACGCAGAACGCGGACTTCACTGTCATTGAGAATGCCAAGCGTCTCCTTGACCGGCACGAGCTCACGCTTGTCGCCCTTGCCCTTGAAGGTCAGTTCGCGCATTCCAAGGAAAATAAAACGATCATCACGCAGCCATTCAAGAAACGCGATTGCCTCCGGCATAGCCGGATCAAGGGTCAGTTCCTGAACGCGCTTATAATCGGCGATAGCGTCATCAAGACGCTTGAGCATTGGCTTCCAATCGCTGACAGCAGAACGAACCTGTCCGAGCACACGCTTGATAGCAGCGGTGAGATCAGTCTTGGCCTGCTTGTCGAGGGCTGGAAGATGAATCTGCACAAGGCTGACGCGCTCAACACCCTTGGCAGGTGCAAGCTGCGAAGCTTCGCCTAAAATTGTAAGGCTGTCCTTTTCCCGCTCAATGTCGAGAACCGGGTGAACAACCATGAAAATCTGGCTGACATGATCGTTCAGCTCACCCATAATCGAGTCGAGCAGGAACGGCATATTGTCGTTGACGATGGTAATAACGCTGACGGCGCGACCTTGGCGTTCGATGCTGTTATCGACGCTGATGATGCTTTTACCCTTGCGATAGGATTCGAGCGCTTCGTAGCCATACTGGGCAGACTTATCGAGCGCGGCGGCATCATAGGCCGCAAGATCTTCGGGCGGCGCCCATTCAAAGAGAAGCTGCGAAAAGGCATCAAGCGCCTTCGACTTTCCTCCCTTCTTCTCCTCCTTGCCTGCCTTGGAACCCTTAATTTTGCTCGACCGATCCTGCTTTGCAGTCACGTCGGATACTCCTGTCATGATGGCAATGCGCGCCAAACTAGCAGATTGAACATGCGTTTCGATGACAAATCGCTGAAAACAACCAAAAAAAACAGTGAACGCCAGAAAATTCGTATCTAATCCATTTAATTTGGAACAAAGCTTCGAAAACGCTTTAAGAAATTTCGAAATATGCCGCCCAGCTTTTCCATGGATGGACATGCCAGGTTTACGTAAACGTCATAAAAGCGCAATTCTGCCACAAATGAGCGGCGAATCCGAATCTGTCAGACAGACTTAAAGTTCGATCAAGTGATCATCCAACTCGTTGATCGTGTGCTCGCCCGCAGGAAAATGTTTTTCCAGCAACACCCCCGCCTGCCCAATCGCCAGTACAAAACCGTCTGCAACTTCCAAACGCGAAGCATGATGTATCAGTGTTGCAACGATGCCATTCCACTCTTCCTGCTCAACACGCGCATCAATACCGGCATCAGCAATCACTTCTGCATAATGTTCGGCCATGGAAACGAACAGCAAAATGCCGGTTCGGTGTTCCGTGATATGGACATTGCGCGCCAGAAATTGCTGTAACGCGTTCAAATGTGCGCGCTTATAGCGAATACGGCGCGGCACCAGTAAAATACGGATTGAGGGCACCAGCCAAAGCAAAAACATAGCCGTTGCAAAGGCCGCAAGCACCGCGAGGCCGAACATGGGAAGGCTGATGTCAAACCAGTACCAATGCGCAAGGAACGCCGCGACCACCGAAGCGATCAGAATGCCACAGGTCGCAACAAAACCGGCCGCGAAGAAATAATCATCACTGGCGCGGGCAAGAACTGCGTAGATTTCACCACTTGTATTGGTTTCAGCAGCACGGATCGCCTCGGCAATACGTTTGTGATTCTGATCACTGATAAGGTTTTTAGCGCGCACAAAATTCTCCCTTACCAGCTACCCGAAGCGCCACCGCCCCCGGACGATCCGCCACCGCCGGAAAACCCGCCGCCACCACTGCCACCCGATGACCAGCCGCCACCGCCGCCAGAAAAGCCGCCGCCGCCGGAACCGCCACGGGAATTAAAATCCACCACCATACCAAGCCAGCGATATTTTCCGGGGCCAATCTTGCGTCCAAAAATCGGTGTCAAGATCGCCATGCCGAAGCCGCCAAAGAAGATCAATACCCAGAATGTGATGAAAATAACGAACACCCAATCGACATCACCGGAGCCCGAACTCGTCTGAGCATTCCGTTTGGCGCGCGCTTCAAGCTCGGCAGCATCGCCAGACAAAACCGACAGAATGCCATCCACCCCCTGCACGATGCCTTCTGAGTAATTACCGCTGCGGAATTCTGGGATGATTGTACCATTGATGATAACGCTCGAAAGCGCATCCGTCATCGTGCCTTCAAGCCCGTAACCAACCTCAATACGCACCTTGCGATCATTGGGGGCAACCACCAGCAGAATACCGTTATTTTCCTGTTTCTGCCCCAGCGCCCAGGCGCGGAACAAGCGATTGGAATAGCTCTCAATATCCTCGCCATTCAGGCTCGGGACAGTCACCACAACCACCTGATCGGAGGACTTTGCTTCAAAGTCTGCAAGCTTCTGCGTGAGTTGCTGCAACTGAGCGGGATCGATAATCCCCGCTGCATCCACCACGCGCCCCGTCAATGCCTGTGCCGGCTTTGTCGCATCCTGCGCATTCGCGCCAACGGCCACAAAACTCGCAAACAGGAAAAGCAGAACAGCCGCAAGCAATCGCGGCCCATTCAGGCCACGTAAGGCCGCCGCGCGAAAGGGAAGCAAAGCTGCCACGGGTTTCCCGATCAGTTGTTGAAGTTAACCTGAGGTGCGCTCTGGCTTGCAGCATCCGCGCTGAATGTCTGCATTGGCTTAGCATCACGATACCATATCCATGTCCAGATCATCGTCGGCATGGTGCGGATCGACGTATTATAAACGCGCACAGCCTCGATATAATCGCGGCGTGCCACAGCAATACGGTTTTCCGTACCCTCAAGCTGGGATTGAAGCGCCAGGAAGTTCTGGTTGGCCTTAAGGTCCGGATAGCGCTCCACGACGACCATCAGACGCGAAAGCGCACTGGTAAGGTTGGCCTGATTGTCCTGAAACTGCTTGAAGAGTTCAGGATTGTTGAGCGTTTCCGGCGTTATCTGCACCTGTGTCGCCTTGGCGCGCGCATCGATTACCGCCTGAAGAGTTTCTTTTTCATGGGCAGCGTAGCCCTTCACAGTCTCGACCAGATTAGGCACAAGATCGGCACGGCGCTGATACTGGTTCTGCACTTCACTCCACGCAGCTTTGGCCTTTTCATCATTGGTTGGAATGGTGTTGAAACCACAGGCCGACAACAGCGGCACAAGAGCGGCTAGCCCAAGGACAATAAACAAACGACGGAAAGACAAAGAACGGATAGCCATCACAGCCGACATGGTGTTCTCCTGAACAGGGCGCACAAACAGTGCCTGAAGACTTATTTTATATCGCATATGCAGCAGGTCGCAAATACAAACACTATATCAACAGGATAGAGAAAAATCGCTTTTCGTCCAGTTGTTTAATCCAATGTAAGAAGACAAACAAAAAAGCGACGGATTGCTCCGCCGCTTTTTATGTTCGCAAATAGCGAAAAATTATTCGCTTGCAGCTTCTTCAGCAGGAGCGGCAGCGGCGGCTGCAGCTTCAGCAGCTTTTGCAGCAGCTTCTTCTTCAGCCTGCTTGGCAAGAGCGAGACGTTCCTGAGCCTTCTTGCCTGGCAGACCCTTGGTCAGGTTGCTGCGTGCTTCACGCTTTGCAAGACCGGCCTGGTCGAGGAAGCGAAGAACGCGATCGGTTGGCTGTGCGCCCTGTGCAATCCAATGCTGGATACGGTCAGCGTCGAGCTTTACGCGTTCAGCGTCTTTTGCAAGCATTGGGTTCCATGCACCAACGGCTTCGATGAAGCGGCCATCACGCGGGCTGCGAGCATCCGCAACAACAACGTGGTAGTAAGGACGCTTCTTGGAGCCAGCGCGGGCGAGACGGATCTTAAGAGCCATTTTTTCTTTCCTTTAGACAATAATTCTGCCCTTGATGGGCGATAGGTTAAACCGTTTTAGGGTATTTAGTTTCCGCTGTGATTGGCAGCGGCATGCTCATGGTGCCGAATGACTTCCTTCACGATGAAGTTCAGGAATTTTTCGGCAAAATCTGGATCGAGATGGGCATCAACTGCGAGGCCGCGAAGGCGCTCGACCTGACGCTTCTCACGGGCCGGGTCAGCAGCAGCGAGGCCGCGCTCGGCTTTCAGGACACCCACAGCCTTGGTGCAGCGAAAGCGCTCCGCAAGCATGTGGATGAGCGCCGCATCGATATTATCGATGGATGCGCGTAATGCGAGAAGTTCAGCAGGTACAGTGTTCTGTTCGTCAGCCATCTTACTCACTTCTTCTTCGGCAAACCGGGCAGACCACCGCCAAGACCCGGAAGCTTAGGCCCACCTAAACCCGGCAGACCACCACCGGGAAGCCCCGGCAAACCGCCACCCTTGGTAAGACCGGCTGCTTCTGCCTGCTTGGCAAGCGCTTCAAGCTGCTTTGGGTCCATCTTGGAGAGATCAGGCATGCCGCCCATGCCGCCGCCCAGACCACCAAGGCCCATCTTGTTGGCAAGGCCACCCATCATCTGCTTCATCATTCCGCCCTTGCCCTTACCCATGACTTTCATCATGTCGGCCATCTGGCGGTGCATCTTGAGAAGCTTGTTGATGTCGGCAGCACTGGTTCCGGAACCTTTGGCAATGCGCTGCTTGCGGCTGTGCTTGAGAAGGTCGGGATTGGCGCGCTCAGCCTTGGTCATCGAGCCGATAATGGCGAGCTGACGATCAAAGACCTTGTCGTCAAGACCGGCTGCCGCAGCCTTGTCCTTCATTCCGCCCATGCCGGGCATCATGCCCATAATGCTGCCCATACCACCGAGCTTTTTCATCTGGCCCAGCTGATCGGCAAGATCGTTGAGATCGAACTTGCCCGACTGCATCTTCTTGGCCATCGCAGCGGCTTTTTCCGCGTCGATGTTTTCAGCAGCTTTTTCAACGAGCGAAACGATGTCGCCCATGCCAAGAATACGGTCGGCAATACGCTTGGGATAGAACTCCTCAAGCGCATCCATCTTTTCACCGGTGGCGATCAGCTTGATCGGCTTGCCGGTAATGGCGCGCATCGAAAGGGCTGCACCGCCACGGCCATCGCCATCCATACGAGTGAGAACGATACCAGTAATACCCACGCGTTCATCAAAATTGCGCGCGAGATTAACGGCGTCCTGACCGGTGAGGCTGTCTGCCACAAGCAGAATTTCATGTGGATTGGCGGCCTTGCGGATATCCGCCATTTCCACCATCAGCGGCTCATCGATATGCGTGCGACCAGCGGTATCGAGGATAACCACATCATGACCACCGAGCTTTGCAGCCTGCACGGCGCGCTTGGCGATTTCAACCGGCGACTGGCCAGCGATGATTGGCAATGTATCGACAGAGGTCTGGATACCAAGCTGACGAAGCTGTTCCTGTGCTGCCGGACGACGCGTATCAAGCGACGCCATCAACACCTTTTTGCGTTGACGCTCTGTCAGACGCTTGGAGAGCTTACCCGTGGTGGTCGTCTTACCCGACCCCTGAAGACCCACCATCATAATGACGACAGGTGCCGGTGCATTCAGATCAACCGTGACACCTTCTGTGCCCAGCATTTCGATAAGCTCGTCATGAACGATCTTAACGACCATCTGGCCGGGCTTGATGCTTTTGAGAATTTCAGCACCAACCGCCTTCTCACGAACACGGTCGGTGAATGAACGAACCACTTCCAGCGAAACGTCGGCTTCAATCAGCGCACGCCGCACTTCGCGCAGCGCAGCCGTCACGTCGCTTTCAGAAAGAGCGCCGCGTCCAGTCAGGCCGTTCAAAATGGAGCCAAGACGCTCCTGAAGTGATTCAAACATTGTGTTTCCTTGTCCTTTGATCCAGGCAGTTCAAGAACCGACCAAAGCGATACAGCACCCGAGGGCGCATCGCGCTGTCGGATGTGGACCTCCGGGATCTCTTTATACCAAATGGGTCCCGGTCGGTGGCTCGCGTTCTGAAGATCGCGGATAGATTGGGCGAGGCTTTAGGGGCTTCAGCCCGTAATGTCAAGCAAAAGGCGGAAAAAGGCAATGTGTAACCAACAAATTGCACCTTAAAGCAAGTGATTTGGTTCCAATTTACCAAAATTTGAAGAATACGTGAAAAAAGGACTGTAAGCGCGCCGCCGTGCCATAAGCCTTACGCGTCATTGCGGCATGACATTCGGTGTAAAGAATGGCAAATTCGCGCCGAGGTAGAATCAACTCCAAAGGAGAAACGAATGGCATTGTTTGCCAAGGGCCGGATTTGGACGGCAGCAGCAGTTTTTGCAGTGGGTATGATGGCTGGAACCAGCATCGTTGAAGCAGCCCAGTGCGGCAACAATGGTGCCGGCTACAATGCCTGGCTTCAGCAGACGATCAAGGAAGCGCAGTCACGCGGCCTTGGCAAGCGTTCGCTTGATGCTCTGGCCAAGACGAAATATGCGCAGGCAACCATCAATGCCGATCGCAATCAGAAGAGCTTCAAGCTTTCTTTTGATCAGTTTATGCAGAAGCGCGGTGCAAACACCATCATCCAGCGCGGCAGATCGATCAAAAAGCAGAATGCAGCTCTCTTCGCAGCCATTGAAAAGCGTTATGGCGTTCCTGCTGGCCCGTTGATCGCGATCTGGGGCATGGAAACCGGGTTCGGCGCCTATCTCGGCAAGCAGCACACGCTTTCCGCAGTTGCAACGCTTGCTTATGATTGCCGTCGCAGCGACTACTTCACCAACCAGCTTTATGCAGCGCTCAAGCTCATCGACAATCAGGATCTTGATCCGAATGCGGTCGGTGCCATGCATGGCGAAATCGGCCAGACCCAGTTCCTGCCGGTCAACGTGCTGAAATACGGCGTAGACGGTGATGGCAGCGGTCATATCGACATGGCGCGCTCGAAAGCTGACGCCCTTTATTCGACCGCCAACTTCCTCGTCGGTCATGGCTGGAAGCGCGGCGCCGGTTATCAGCCGGGCGAACCAAACTATGGTGCAATTCAAGGCTGGAATGCTGCACAGGTCTACCAGCGTGCCATTGCTGAAATGGGTAAGGCAATCGATAAATAATCATATCTATGGTGAAACAACGCGCTGTTTCGCCATAGTCTGAATAGAGAAAAGCCCCGATTTTCGGGGCTTTTTTTATGCTGCCGTTTCCGGTGCCTTTTCGAGCGAAACTTCTGGTCTTTTGAAGTCACCGGACTGCTGATCCATTACCCACAGCTCGCCGGTCGAAATATCGAACCATACGCCATAAAGGGTGAGCTTGCCCTTCTTCTCAAGAATATCGACACATGGAAATGTGCGCAGATTATTGAGCGAATAGCGGATCGAAATACGCTCAAGCGCTGTCTGACGCTCGCTCTGCGTCATCAGATCATTGCCATTGACCGTTTCCGCCGCAGGCGCAATCAGGCTCATCCATTTACCGATAAAATCACTCGGTGAAAGTGGTGCGCTTTGCGTATCAAGGGCCGCCTTGATGCCGCCGCATCGGCCATGCCCCATGACAACGATGTTCTTCACCTTAAGGCTCTGGACTGCAAATTCGAGTGCAGCAGACGCCGCATGAAATTCACCATCCGGCTCGTAAGGCGGAATAAGATTGGCAACATTCCGAAGAACGAAAATTTCGCCCGGTGCCGTATTGAAAATTGTTTCTGGAGCGGCACGGGAATCGCAGCAGGCAATGACAAGGGTCTGTGGTGCCTGACCTTTTTCAGCGAGTTCTTTATAACGTGCCGTTTCAGACGCGAAATGCTCGCTCATAAAGGTCTGGTAACCGGCGAGGAGTGAATCTGGAATATCAGCCATGGCTTTCCATTATCCCTATCGAAAACACAGAGCAATCAAAATTTGAACCGTTCTATGCACGCAATCCCTTGGTCGGATGGACGAGCCGCCTCATCTGTACCATTGCCATAGGCGTTGCGAGACTGGAGGCATCCGCTTCAAGCATCAATTCATCAGCGCCGCGTTTTGCTGAACGGGCCATGATCTCAAACACCGCCGCCGTTGTGCTTTGCAGAGTTTTTTCTTCTGAAAAGCCCGCAAGCCTGCGCGCGAGAAACACCGCTGATGTCAGATCGCCCAGACCATTGGTCGGCCCATCGACGCATCGATGCTCCGCCATCAGCGCAAGGGTTGGCGTGAGCAGAATATTGCCGATACTGCCACTCATCAATGGAAAAGCCGATGTCACCAGCATGGTTGCTGGCCCCGTATCAAGGGCCGCTTCCATCAATGCTTTGTTGTCTTCAAGTTCAACACCAGTCAGCCATGACAACTCGAAGCGATTGGGCGTTGCAATATCGGCAAGGGGTATCAAGTGATCGCGAATACCGACGGCTGTCGCTTCCGGAACATAAAGCCCCTTCTGATCGCCAATGACCGGATCGCAAAGATAAAGCGCGTTGGGATTGCGCTCCTTCACTTTTTTTACCAGTCCCGCCACAGCTTTCGCCTGTTCGGGATGGCCAAGATAACCGGTGAGGATAGCCCCAACTTCACCAAGCCACGGCGCGCGTTCAAGATCCTGCATCAGTGTTGCAAACTCTTGGGCAGGCGGCACGATACGCCCGGCAGGACCATGGCCGGGATGCCACGGCAACACGACTGTGGGCACGGCCCAGACGGGAAATCCGAGCGTTTCCAAAGCGAAAACGGCAGCGCGGTTTCCAACAGAACCGCGCACGACATGGCTTGAGATGACAAGAACGGTTGTCGCGTCCGAAGGCGCAGAAAGCGTCATGTTAAACCTGGCTTTGCATGAGGTAAGAAATGAGCCAGACGATAATCGCCAGCGTGATGATAAGGCCCAGCCCGCGCCCGACGCGGGTAGCCCAGAGTTCGATTTTGTCATCCTCCGGGGCATCATTGGCAGCAAGATGGCTTGCGGTACGGGCAAACCCGCGCCGAACAATACCTCCAGCGCCGGTTTGCTCGCGCTCCAGACGTTCAAGAATGCGCTGCGCCTCGTCCTGACGCTCGCGTCCCGGACTGCCACCCTCACCTATGCCCGCCTGCTGGCGCTCACCCATAATCTGCCTGCCCTCAAGAAAAGACTCGTATCGTGGACACACTATGCAACATCACGTCCTGATTGCTGTTCTGCAAGCAGAATATTGTCTGATCAATTCAGTTTTACGATCAGCTTACCAAAATTGCCGCCTTCCAGCATGGAAATGAAAGCTTTGGGCGCATTTTCAAGCCCGACCACGATGTCCTCACGGTAGCGCACCTGACCATCTGCAACCCACTTTGCCATGTCGCGCTGGAATGCTGGCCCTTGGTCGGCAAAATCCCGCACGATAAAGCCGCGAATTGTCATGCTTTTGGTGAGAATGTCACGCATGAGCAATGGCAGCCGGTCCGGCCCGTCAAAAGCGCCGTTCTGATTATATTGTGCAATCAGTCCACACACCGGAACACGTGCAAAGGGATTAAGTAGCGGCAGCACAGCATCAAAAACCTTACCGCCGACATTCTCGAAGTAAACATCAATGCCTTTCGGGCAAGCCAACGCCAGCTCCTGCGCAAAATTATCGGAACGATGATCAAGCGCTGCATCAAAGCCGAAATCATCAATCAGTGCTTTGCACTTGTCCGGCCCACCGGCGATACCGACTGCGCGCGCACCTTTAAGCCTGGCAATCTGCCCGACAGCCGACCCCACAGGTCCGGTCGCAGCTGCAACCACAACTGTTTCACCCTCTTTCGGCTGCCCGATCGTCAACAGGCCGGAATAAGCGGTGAAGCCTGGCATGCCCATAACACCGAGCGCCGTCGTGACAGGCACTTGCTTTGGATCGAGTTTACGCAATGTGGATGCCTCGGCAACCGCATAGCTCTGCCAACCGGAATACGAGAGAACGAAATCGCCCGGAACAAAGCCTGCGCTTTTACTTTCTACCACTTCGCCAACGGTTCCACCTTCCATGACAGCACCGATCTCAACGGGCGCTGCATAGGATTTTGCCGCACTCATGCGCCCACGCATATACGGATCAAGCGAGAGATAGCGGATTTTGAGCAACACCTGACCTTCGCCCAACGCAGGAATCTCTGCCGTTTCAAGTCGAAAGTGTTCCGCAGTCGGTCGTCCTTCGGGACGCGATGCAAGGACAATACGATGGTTGGTTTTTGCACTCATAAATCTCACTCCTGATAATCGCTACAACTCTATGCCTTTAATTAGCGCGTAAAAGCGAAAAGTGGATGTCATGACACAAAGATTGCGCAACAAAAGAAAACCCCGCCCATGAAGAAGTCATGGGCGGGGCTTTCTCACTTGAAAACAGAATGAGTTATTTCATCGTCGGGATGACAAACTCTGCACCATCCTTCACGCCGGAAGGCCAACGCGAGGTAACTGTCTTGGTCTTGGTGTAGAAGCGGAATGCATCCGGGCCGTGCTGGTTGAGATCGCCGAAGCCCGAAGCCTTCCAGCCACCAAAGGTGTAGTAGGCAATCGGAACCGGAATCGGCACGTTGATGCCGACCATGCCGACCTGAACACGGCTGGCAAAATCACGCGCTGCATCACCGTCGCGGGTGAAGATGGCAACGCCATTGCCATATTCATGTTCATTTGGCAGAGCGAGCGCTTCTTCGTAGTTCTTGGCGCGAACAACCGAAAGAACCGGGCCGAAGATTTCTTCCTTATAGATGCGCATATCCGGCGTTACATGATCAAACAGACAGCCGCCCATATAGAAGCCGTTCTCATAACCCTGCATCTTGAAGCCACGGCCATCAACGACGAGCTTTGCGCCTTCCTCAACGCCGAGATCGACATAACCACGAATCCGCTCAAGTGCTGCCTTGGTGACCACCGGACCAAAGTCGGCGGAATTGTCCGTTGATGGGCCAATTTTCAGCGCTTCAACGCGTGGAATCAGCTTTTCCATAAGACGGTTTGCAGTGTCTTCACCAACCGGAACCGCAACAGAGATCGCCATGCAGCGTTCGCCTGCTGAACCGTAACCGGCGCCAATCAGCGCATCGACCGTCTGATCGATATCGGCATCCGGCATGATCAGCATGTGGTTCTTGGCACCGCCAAAGCACTGAACGCGCTTGCCGTTTGAGCAGCCACGACCATAGATATATTGCGCAATCGGCGTCGAACCAACGAAACCGATGGCCTGAACATCCTTATCGTCGAGCAGCGCATCGACCGCATCCTTGTCGCCATTGACGACGTTGAAAATACCAGCCGGAAGGCCAGCTTCCATGAACAGTTCAGCAAGACGCATCGGCACACCCGGATCACGTTCCGATGGCTTGAGCACGAAAGCATTGCCGCAGGCAATCGCCGGGCCAGCTTTCCACAGTGGGATCATGGCCGGGAAGTTGAACGGCGTGATACCGGCTACAACACCGAGCGGCTGTCGCATCGAATAGGTGTCGATGCCCGTGCCTGCATTGTCAGTGAATTCGCCTTTGAGCATGTGCGCGGAACCGAGGCAGACTTCCACCACTTCGAGACCGCGCTGAATGTCGCCCTTCGCGTCAGCAATCGTCTTGCCATGTTCGCGTGCCAGCAATTCAGCAAGGCTGTCATATTCTGCTTCAACGAGTTCGAGGAACTTGCGCAGAATGCGCACGCGACGCTGCGGGTTGGTTGCAGCCCATGCTGGTTGCGCTGCCTTGGCATTTTCGACCGCCGCACGCACTTCATCTTTGGTGGCCAGCGCCACAGTACCCTGAACCGTGCCATCCAGCGGCTGATAAATATCAGCCGTGCGACCGCTTTTGCCAGCAACATGCTTGCCGCCGATGAAATGTCCTACAGTGCGCATGAAAACGCCTCCCTTGTGTTTATCCCTTGAGGCGGCAAAAGACCGCCTTCTTAAGGCCTATCCTGACTCTGCAAATTCATGATTGCAAGGCGCTGAAAAGCGTATCCGTTGTGCATTTTTTATAGTACAAAATCATAGGGAGGCAAAATGCCATGAACTGGGATGATATTCGTATTTTTCTCGCCGTTGCACGCTCGGGGCAGATTCTGGGTGCGGCCAAAAGATTGGGCCTTAACCACACCACGGTTGCACGCCGTCTGACCGCTCTTGAAACCGCACTTTCAACGACCCTTCTGACACGCCGCACCAACGGCTCCACACTCACACAGGCAGGCGAAGAATTTCTCTTAGCAGCCGAACGCATGGAAGCAGAGATGCTTTCCGCCCGCGCGCAGGTTGGCAATGCCGATGTTGCCGTGTCCGGCACGGTGCGGATCGGCGCGCCGGATGGCTTTGGGGTCAATTTTCTTGCGCCCCGGCTTGCGCGCCTGACGCAGCAATATCCCGATCTCACCATTCAGCTGGTTCCAGTGCCGCGTTCGTTCTCGCTGTCGCGGCGTGAAGCCGATATCGCGATTACCGTTGAACGACCTGAGCAAGGCAGGCTGATTGCCCGCAGGCTGGTGGATTATACGCTTGGTCTTTATGCCCATCGCAGCTATCTCGAAGAGCATGGGACACCGCAAAGCACGGATGAATTGAGCGGTCACAGACTGATCGGTTATGTTGAAGACCTTGTGGTTAATCCATCACTTGCCTATGCATCGGAGATTTGCCGCGACTGGAAACCAGATTTTGAAGTGTCGAGCGCACTGGGTCAGGTGGAAGCCGTGCGGGCCGGTGCAGGTATCGGCATTCTTCATGCGTTTATCGCACGTGCTGATTCCGATCTCGTGCCGCTGTTTCCTGATCGCACCATCCGCCGCGCCTATTGGCTGACCTATCACGAATCCGCACGCACGCTTCGCCGCGTGACGGCAGTTTCCGCGCTGATTTCAGAACTGGTCGAAAACGAAAAATCGCTTTTTAGCTAACCTTCATATAGACAACCATGGCCCCGACGATCATCGCGGCGGGTACGAACAAGGCATCAAGACCAATAAAATAATGGCCGAGGCCACCGCCAACAGCACCAAGCATCAAGGCCAGCCAAACCGCGACATGCTGCAACCACCGCCACTTCGGTGTTTCACCGCGCAGCGAACAGGCAAGATCGGCAGCAGCATTAAAAAGCGTGCCCGTCACGTAAGTTACACCCAGACGGGCGGCGCCAATCGGTTGCACGGCCGCGTTTTGCGCGCCCATTGCGGCGGCAAGCAGCAGGACCGGCTGGATAAACATTGCGCCTTCGCGCCGCAAGACGCCAACCAACAATAAAATCGCTACCACACTGGCCATCACATAAAGACTACCCGCACGACCGTAAGCGCGAACGACAAGTGTTCCGAAGAAAGCGCCCAGGAAAAACAGGACAATCAGGATAGCGGGAAACCAGATCAAGACCTCGCCCTGCACGCCCGGCTGCCCGGCAATCGCAGTCCCAAGTTGCGTGGTGTTGCCACTCATGAACGATGCAAAGAAACCGCCCAGTTGCAGAAAGGCAATTGCATCAACGAAACCAGCGGATGCAGTCAGAGCCAAGCCAAGCGATAGCTTCGAATTCGGTGTCATTCTTCTTAAGCTTTGAAAGATGCTGGCCGGTCCTTAAAACCGGGCCATTATGATGATTGGTAGAGAGCGCAATCCGACCGCAGTAATCCGAGGTCGTCAGACGCGTTTGACGATCCGCAGGATTATCAGAAGGATGGCAGCGCCGATAAAGGCATTGACGATTGAGGCAACCACGCCGCCGCCAACCGAAAAGCCAAGACGCGGCAGCAGCCAACCCGCAAAAAAGGCGCCGATCACACCCACAATAATATTGCCGATAACACCAAAACCACCACCCTGCACGACCTTGCCTGCCAGCCAGCCGGCAATAAGACCAACGAACAGGAATACAAGAAGACTCATACCATCCATAAGAATTTCTCCCTCTGAGAACGCATCCACGACGCATTTGCGGTGAGTTGACTATGAGTCGGGCTTACTGGCAAGAGGCTTGCATTCTAAGGCGCGAGATGCTGGAAAGCGCTGACGACTTCTTCGTAAACCTTGCGCTTGAACGGCACGATCAATTCCGGCAGTTCCCGCATTGGCTTCCACGCCCATTCCTCAAACTCAGCCGTATGGCCACCGGGCGGCGGATTGATCGCGATTTCGCTCTCATCACCCTCAAAACGATAGGCAAACCATTTCTGGGTCTGTCCGCGATATTTGCCTTTCAGCGCATGCCCAACGAGACGCGCTGGCAGGTCGTAATTGATCCAGTTCGGCGCTTCTTCAAGCAGTGACACAGACTTCATGCCGGTTTCTTCATAAAGCTCACGCAGCGATGCCACAGCTGGGTCTTCGCCCTTGTCAATGCCGCCCTGCGGCATTTGCCAGAGCTGCGTTGCACCATCCATTTCGTCACCCGGAATGACAATGCGTCGCCCGGCCCAGACAAGACCCGCTTTATTGAGCACCATCAACCCAACACAGGGACGATATGGCAGGCTTTCAGGATCGACAGGGCCTTTGTGCTTCGACATGGTATCTCCGTATGCATGCGTTTAAATCAAGTGTTATGCGGCAATTCATAGCGTTTCAATGGCATTGAACTGCGACAAAAAGAAAACGCGGAAGCCTGAACTCCCGCGCTTTATTTCTCCTTCAAGCGTGACTGCTGATTAGTTCAGAACGCTCTTTTTCGGGTCTGGCGGGAAGGCTGCATTGGCAACTTCACCACGCAAAAGCTTCAGCGCGTCATTGAGCTGAACATCGTCCTTAGGCTCAAGCGGCACATAAGCAGCAGATCCCGAACCGGCATCATCTTCTTCATTGCCTTTGATATGGCCTTTCAGTTCGGATTCGCCGCGCACAACATCTTCGCCACGCATTTCAGGCGGCAGCGGCTGTTCAACCTTGATGTCCGGGGTAATACCCTTGCCCTGAATCGACTTGCCGGATGGTGTGTAATAGAGCGCGGTCGTCAAACGCAACGAGCCATTCTCACCAAGCGGAATGATGGTCTGCACAGAACCCTTACCAAAGGACTGCGTACCCAGCACGGTCGCACGGCGATGATCCTGCAACGCACCGGCAACGATTTCGGACGCACTGGCCGAGCCGCCATTGATCAAAACAATCAGTGGCTTGCCGTTTGTAAGATCACCTTTATGGGCATCAAAGCGCGTCACATCCTGCGGATCACGCCCACGGGTCGAAACGATCTCACCCTTGTCAAGGAAGGTGTCAGAAACAGCTACCGCCTGATCAAGCAGACCACCCGGATTAAGCCGCAAGTCAAGCACATAGCCCTTGAGCTTGTCAGCAGGCACTTTTTCCTGAATATCCTTGATCGCTTTCTTGAGATCATCCGACGTCTGTTCGGTAAAGGAAATCACACGCAGATAGCCGACATCGTTTTCGATACGCGAACGAACAGCCTTCACCTTGATCACCGCGCGATCAATCTTAAGCGTGATTGGCTTGTCCGCACCCTGACGGATCAGCGTGAGTTCAATCGGGGAACCGACCTCACCGCGCATCTTTTCAACAGCATCAGCGAGGCTGAGACCACGGACTTCCTGTCCATCGATCTTGCTGATCAGATCACCCGCAAGAACGCCGGCTTTGGAAGCAGGCGTATCATCAATGGGCGCGATGACCTTCACGAGGTCATTATCCATGGTGACTTCGATGCCAAGCCCGCCGAACTCGCCCTTGGTCTGCACGCGCATGTCCTGTGCGGCTTCCGGGTTAAGATAGGAAGAATGCGGATCAAGCGACGTCAACATGCCATTGATCGCGCTTTCCGTCAGCTTCTTGTCATCGGGGGGCGTCACATATTGCTGACGCACGCGCTCGAAAATATCACCGAAGAGAGCCAGGTCCTTATAGACATCGCTGTCTTTCCCCGCTGCCGCAAAGGCCGTGGAAGCAGGCGCGCCCTGAACCATCACCATGGCTGACGCCCCCAGAAGGGCTCCGGCGAACAGCAGCGACAGTTTACGTATCATTTTGTGTCCTTCCAGAAAGCCGCTCGGACCACCACGGGGCCGGATCAACGGGTTTTCCATCTTTTCGAAACTCAATGTAAAGCAATGGCGCGCCATTGCCCACTTCAATGGGTGCAACACTTGCGAGAAGTTTTTCACCCATCGCGCCGACCGGCTCCCCGGCAAGAACAAACTGACCTTGCGCCACGTCGATTCGGCCCATGCCTGCCATCACGATATGATAGCCATTGCCAGCATCAAGGATCAAGAGTTGCCCATAAGATCTGAATGTACCCGCATATAATACTACGCCATCGGAAGGTGACGTAATCGTGGCAGCAGGCAAAGTTTCGACAATCTGCCCCATCATGTTGCCGCCGACACCATCCTTGTCACCAAAATGGCGGATCAACTTGCCAGAAGCAGGCAAAATCAACCTTCCACGCAAGGATGCAAAGTCAAGCTGCGCCTCCAGACGGCCAACATCAGGCGTTGTTTCTCCGGCCTTTTCACGGGCCTTCGCCAGACGCTCGGCCTCGGCCTTGCGGGCTGCATCAGCTGCATCACGCACGCCAGCCATCTGCTTATCCAGTCCGTCGATCAACTCCTTGAGGCTGCCCGCTTTTGCGGCAAGTTCTTCCGAACGCTTGCGCTGCGCATCCATTTCCTGCTCGGATTGGGCCTGCAATTTCTTTTTTTCTTCAAGAAGAAGTGATTGCCGCTTCTGCTCTTCGGCCTGCGCAGTACGCGTGGTTTTCAATTTTTCCTGCTCCTGCTGGATAGAAGCAGTCACGCGCTGCATGTCTTTGAGATCACCCGCAAGTTCCTCCACCTGCCCACGCATTTCCGGCACCACCGCGCCAAGCAAAACAGCACTGCGCACCGATGCCAAAGCATCATCGGGCCGCACGAGGATAGCAGGCGGCGGATTCAGGCCCATGCGCTGCAATGCGGCCAAAACCTCAGACAGAACGTTACGCCGCGCCCGCAAAGAAATGCGAATTCCATCTTCCTGCTCCCGCAGCGCAACCAGTTTATCAGCACTATCAGCAATATCCTGCTGCAATTTCTTGTCCGTCTTGGCAGACTGGATCAATGCCGCCGTTATCGTTACCTGATCTTTTTTGAGGTTTGCAACTTCGCCTTCAAGCTGCTTGAGCTTATCGCCCGTAACCGACAATTCGGTGGTAAGCTGCTCATATTCACTCGCCGCCTTCTCACGCTGCTCTTGCAGCGCTTCCTGTGCGAAAACCTGCGGCATGCCTGCCATAAGAGCAGTCGCAACAAAGCCCACCCGCATGAGTGCAGGCAGCAAAGGCATTTTTGAAAGGCGACAAGAACTCATGATCTGCTATATCAGGAAAAAAGAAGGCCAAAACTAGCCGCAGAGCATTAAGGAATTGTTAGCTATAAGCAATCCGTAAAAATTTCGCCTCGGCCATTGGTCCTATTCGTCATTTCTGGTGAAACTGCGCGCAATTACGGCGCAAGATCAGGGTAACTCTGCACATATTGTTGCATTTCACGCCGATAGCGCCAGACGGCGCGGGCGCGGTGTTTCCAAAGATCGCGGCGTGGCCGCTTCCATGGCTTTTCCGGACCATGGAAATGAACAATGATATCCGGCACAGATTTACTTTCCTCGACATCGCCACCAAGTCGGGCAATGTGGCGCCGCTGCCTGGCAGCCCGGCTCCATGAAGAATTATAAGCCGGGTTGAGCAGATGTACGCGATCCCGAAAAACATTGTTGAGATGGTCCTGATCGCCCAATGGACACGCGGACGCACGAACAAGATCTTGCATTGCCTGATGTAGTTCCGGCTCTGCCCGAATGGCATCCGTATCAAGCAGCAGAACGCCGGAATTGAAATAGCGCGATATATCGCTTTGCTGCATCAATTCCTGTAACTCACGCACACGCGGCAAACATTTTTCGCGCACCTTGAGGCTACGTGAAGACCATTTCGCCACAACACAATCGCGCACCGCGCCAATCGGGCAGCCTTTGAGATCAAGGCCGAAAAGTGGGGCGACATCACCCACCACCTGCGTGTCGCCATCAATATAAAGAACGCGCCCTGAAATTCGGGCCGGAATATGCAAACGCCCCATGGATGCCGCCGAAATATAAGCCGTTGGGCCCTTTGCGCCCTCAAGATCAGCGCTCGTCAGAGAAAGGCTATTCAACGTAACTGACGGATTGGTGGAAGCGACCCGATGCACAGCTTCCCAATCCTGCTCACTTAGTCCATCACCCCAGAAATGGATGATGCTGGGGACAGACAAGTGACGCAGAACGCCCCACATCGCCACAAGTGTTGGTTTGAGAAACCCGTGATCGGTTACGAAGACGATCTGCGGCAGCGTTTTATTCGTCGATGAAAGCGACATGTAATTCTTCAGATGATGCACGAGGCAGTTACGAAACCCGACCCGTCGCATTAGTTATTAGAAGAACGTGAAATAATTAGGACCGATGATAGGGATGACCCGCAAGAATCGTCGCCGCGCGATATAATTGTTCAGCAACCAGAATGCGGGCTATCTGATGCGGCCATGTCAGCTCACCGAGTGCCAGAACCAGATCGGCACGTGAGCGCAAAGCGGGATCGTGTCCATCCGGGCCACCAATGGCGACAATCAGCTGACGCTTACCAGCATCACGCATACGGCCAATGCGTTCAGCAAAAGCTTCCGAGCCAAGCGCCTTGCCGCGCTCATCAAGCAGGATAAGGGCAGCACCATTATCCAATGCTTCATGGATGCGCTGCGCTTCTTCGGTCTTGCGCAGTTCAGCAGTCTGTCCACGGCTTTCGGGAATTTCGCTCACACCGGCGAATTCGAGCCCAAGCGGTGGGCCCGCCTTGGAAAAACGGTCAAAATAACGCTCGACCAACTCCCGCTCGGGGCCGGCTTTCATCCGGCCCACGGCCATCACACTCACACGCATCGCGTCCTCTTACGACTTAGAGCGCATCTGGATCTCATAAAAACAGAGAGCGGCGCCCTAACTCTTTCTTTTAACGCGCATCTTTATCCGAAAACCGTTTCACACTTTTCAGGATGCGCTCCAATCAGTGCACCGTTCCCGATGCGCGCTGATCTTCGAAATCGTCGTTGATCCAGATTTTTTCCAGATTGTAGAAATCACGGATTTCCGGGCGGAAAATATGGACGACAATATCACCAGTATCGATGAGAACCCAATCCCCACCTTCGAGTCCTTCGACCCGCATATCTTTGCAGCCCATTTCGCGAAGCGCCTGCAAAAGATGGTCAGCGACAGCCGTCACATGACGATGCGAACGACCAGACGCGACGATCATAAAATCGCCGATCGAAGATCTTCCGCGAATGTCGATGGGAATAATAGATTCTGCTTTGGAGTTTTCGAGACTGGCCAAAGCCGCGTCGAAGGTCTGGGACACGAAAGCTGTTTCGTTCATCCCGACCGCTGAAGGCGCGTGGTGAGCCTTCTTCTCAATTGCTGTTCTCAGTGTAGTTCCTTTCTGTCAAGAACAACGCAGTACGGCAGTTATAAGCACCGCACATGCCTAAGATAGGCAGAGTCCTTGCATTCTTTCAAGCTTTTTGGGGTGATAAGCCCATTCACTTTTTCAGTTTTTGTTTGCGGAGCGCCGTCGACGAAAGCGATGATCGCGGTCCGTGAATAAAGGTCCATGCCGGTGGCGAGCGCCGCGCCAGAATTGGCGCGTAATGTTCATCCAACCGGCTGCGGGAAAAGGTCTGCGCCATCCGCGATGACAGATAGGCCAAGGTCGAACCCGGTCGGTCAATAACTGCGATCGGAAACGTCTGCGCAATCTCACGCCAGCGCTGCCAGCGATGAAACGATGCGAGATTGTCTGCGCCCATAACCCAGACGAAATGCACGCCGGGATTGGCCTTGGCAATCAGCGCCAGAGTGTCGGCTGTGTAGCGCACGTTAAACGCTGCTTCCAGTGCCGTCACCTTGATGCGCGGATCGCTGGCCACATGCTCGCTCAGCTCCAACCGTTCAGAAAGCGGTGCAAGTTCGCGCTTATCCTTCAGCGGATTGCCGGGCGTCACCATCCACCAAAGCTGATCAAGCTTTAGCCGTCGAATAGCGATTTCAGCGACTAGCGCATGGCCACCATGTGGTGGGTTGAACGAGCCGCCAAACAGGCCGACCGTCATGCCCTTTTCGACATGTGGCATACGCAAATAACGCACATCGACGCCCGGATAACGCGTTTTTAATGCGGGAAGCCCGAAGCCAAAACGCATCAGCCTCTGACCTGTCCGTTTCCACGAACACGATATTTGAAGGAAGTCAGCTGTTCGACCCCAACCGGACCACGCGCGTGCATCTTGCCCGTTGCGATACCAATTTCAGCGCCCATGCCGAACTCACCACCATCTGCAAACTGCGTCGAGGCATTGTGCAGAAGAATGGCCGAGTCGATCTCGTTGAAGAAGCGCATAACGACATCCGCATCCTCAGCCACAACCGCTTCGGTGTGGTGCGAGGAGTAACGGTTGATATGCTCAATCGCACCCGAAACACCATCGACCAGCGCCACCGAAATAATCGCATCGAGATATTCGGTCGACCAGTCTTCTTCGCTGGCAGGCTTGGCACTTGTATACAGTGCTCGCACTTCGTCGCTGCCGCGAATTTCACAACCCTTGGCAGCCAGATCTTCAAGAACCGGCACCAGATGCGTTTGAGCCACTCCGCGATCCACAAGCAAGGTTTCGGTTGCACCGCAAATGCCGGTGCGGCGCATCTTGGCATTCACCGCAATCGCACGCGCCATGTCGAGATCAGCCGACTTGTCGATATAGAGATGACAGATGCCTTCAAGATGCGCGAAAACCGGCACGCGCGCTTCCGATTGCACCCGCGCCACGAGGCTTTTGCCGCCGCGAGGGACAATCACGTCAATCGCGCCATTCAGACCTTTGAGCATTTCGCCAACCGCCGCACGGTCTGTAACCGGCACGATCTGGATAGCATCGGCAGGCAATTGCGCTGCCTCCAGTCCCGCAACCAGCGCCTTGTGGATGGCTGCCGACGAATACGCGGAATCTGATCCGCCGCGCAAAATGACCGCATTGCCAGCCTTAAGGCATAGCGCGCCAGCATCTGCCGTCACATTGGGACGGCTTTCATAAATCACACCGATGACGCCCAATGGTGTACGAACGCGCTCGATATGCAGACCATTCGGACGATCCCATTCGGCAATCACTTCACCGACTGGGTCATTCAATTCAGCAATAGCGCGAATGCCCTCGGCAATCGCCTGAATACGACCGTCATCCAGTGTCAGCCGATCAACAAACGAAGCCGCCATGCCGCTTTCGGCGGCACTGGCAAGATCAAGCTTGTTGGCTCTCAGAATGGCATCTTTGCTTGCAAGAATGCTATCTGCGGCAGCTAGCAGAGCTTTGTTTTTCTGTTGAGGCGAAGCGATGGATAGCGGAGCCGCTGCCTGTCTGGCTTTACGACCAACCTCTGCCATGATGGCTGCGATGTCAGTTCCGGCATCCACTTTGTTCAACATCCTCTTCCCCTTATGCTTCTTCAGTCTCGGTGGTGGTCATACCCCGTACCACCAGATCATTCCGATGGATCATCGCGCTGCGTGCATCATAGCCAAGAATGGCACTGATCTCATCGCTTTTGTGCCCGGCAATTTTTCGCGCATCTTCCGCATCATAAGCAATCAGGCCGCGCGCAATTTCCCGGCCTTCTTCATTGAAAACCGCAACCGTATCGCCCCGTTCAAACTGGCCTTCAATCTCTCTCACGCCGGCAGGCAAAAGCGACTTGCCGGATTTCAGCGCTTTGGCTGCACCAGCATCAACTTTCAAACGACCAGCTGGCTCAAGATTGCCGGAAATCCAGGTCTTCCAAGCATTCACCGGCGCACGCGCTGGCTCAAACAATGTCGCCCGCTCACCACGATCAATAGCCGAAAGCGGCCCCATCCGTGTACCGGAGGTGATAATCATCGCGGTGCCTGCCGCATTGGCAATCTTGCCGGCGTCAAGCTTGGTCTTCATGCCACCGCGCGAAAGCTCGGAAGCAGCAGCACCTGCCATCGCCTCAATCTGGGGTGTGATTGTTGTAACGAGCGGAAGAAACTGCGCATTCGGGTCCTTATGCGGCGGTGCCGTATAAAGCCCATCAATATCCGAGAGCAGGATCAGAAGATCAGCCCCCATCATGGTGGCAACACGGGCTGCAAGGCGATCATTATCGCCATAACGAATTTCGGTTGTCGCAACCGTATCATTCTCATTGATGATTGGCACAGCGCCAAGCTTCAGAAGCGTTTCAATCGTTGCGCGCGCATTGAGATAACGGCGACGCTCTTCTGTATCCGAAAGCGTCACCAGAATCTGCCCCGACTTGATGTCATGGCCACCAAGCACATCGGCATAGGCTTTTGCGAGCGCAATTTGCCCAGCGGCGGCGGCGGCCTGACTTTCTTCCAGCTTGAGCGATTTTTTCGGCAAACCAAGAACAGTACGTCCAAGTGCTATAGCACCGGACGAAACCACCAGAACTTCGACGCCCACATGATGAAGCGCCGCAATGTCCTGACCCAGGCTCTCAAGCCAGTTTTGCTTGAGCCCGGTCGCGCGGTCCACCAGAAGGGCGGAACCGATTTTGATAACGATGCGGCGGTAGTTTTTGAGTTGTTTGAGCATGTCTTCAGTTCCTGCGCCGCATCTTCAACTGTTATTCTTCTTCAGCCGCACCGGCTTCAACTGCACGACTTTTATCGATGACGGCAGCCAGCTGGCGAAGCGCATCGTTCAAGCCTTCATGGCTAACGGCCGAAAGCAACAGCGGATCGCGGCCACACGCCTTCTTGAGCGCCTTCACCTTTTGCTTGCGTGCATCCGGATCAAGCGTATCGATCTGCGACAGCGCCACGATTTCAGGTTTCTCGGTAAGGCCATGCTCATAGGCCTCCAGCTCACCGCGAATAACCTGATAAGCCTTCGCCACATCGTCTTCCTGCGCAGACACCAAATGCAGAAGCACGCGGGTACGCTCGACGTGACCGAGGAAGCGGTCGCCAAGGCCGATGCCTTCGCTTGCACCTTCAATCAGACCCGGAATATCCGCAATCACAAACTCACGTGCATCGACGCGCGCAACACCGAGATTGGGGTGCAACGTGGTAAAAGGATAATCGGCAATCTTAGGTTTTGCAGCCGTCACACTTGCGAGGAATGTCGATTTACCCGCATTCGGCAGGCCGACCAGACCCGCATCAGCAATCAGCTTGAGCCGCAACCGAATAGTACGCTCGATACCTTCCTGCCCCGGATTGGCACGACGTGGCGCGCGATTGGTCGAAGTCGTGAAATGCAGATTGCCAAAGCCGCCATTGCCGCCCTTGGCCAAACGATAACGCTGACCAATTTCGGTGATGTCGCAGATCAGCGTTTCATCATCTTCTTCAAAAATCTGCGTGCCGACCGGCACTTTGAGGACGACATCATCGCCTTTGCCGCCGGTCATATTGCGGCCCATGCCATGCATGCCAGTCTTGGCCCGGAAATGCTGCTGATAACGGTAGTCAATCAGCGTATTGAGGCCATTGACGGCTTCCACCCAGACGTCGCCACCGCGTCCGCCATCGCCGCCATCAGGACCGCCGAATTCAAGAAACTTCTCGCGGCGGAACGACACGGCCCCCGCCCCACCATTGCCGGAGCGGATATAGATCTTGGCCTGATCGAGAAATTTCATTGAACCCTACCTCTTGCGACGCAATAGAAACTTGATTGGATGCGTCTTAAACCTTGGGACTGCGCACAATCTCGCGCAATCCGATTTGCAATTACAGCAAAACCTGTGCCCTGCAAACAGCAGAAGCATAAGGTTTTCAGCCTAAATTCAGTTTCCATGCGGAATCACTGAAATCGATATAGAGCAATTCCTGATCCAGATATTGCCCTTTGACATAAAGCGACTTTGGCTCAACACCATAGGATTTGAAACCGAGGCCATAATAGATACGCTTTGCAGGCTCATTGGTCGCCACGACTTTCGCATCCAATATCACAACATGCCGGGCCGCGTGTTCGATAATCTGCCCAACAAGTGCTCTGCCAAGTCGCAAGCCCCGCGCTTCCGGCGCGACATAGACGCTGACCAGCGTACCACGGTGACGCTCGGATCGACGTTCATGGCGATGTAAACCAGCGATACCCATCAGGTTTTCACCATCAAAGGCACCGAAAATGACATTGCCGTTCACCTGCTCCAACCGGCGCGCAAACACGCTGTCGGAATAGGCATTTTCTTCTTCAAAGGTCGACCCGAAAGCCTGCGGCGCCAGCTGCAATGCAGACAGGCGTATCGCGCGGAACCGGTGCAGGTCTCCCTTATCCAGTGCGCGAACAACAACCCTTTCACGGGTTACAGCATAAATATCGTTCATTATATTCCCCGATGTTTATCGGCCCTGCTCTTTTCAGCAGGGCCGTCTCTTTTGATTATACCTGCCAGCTTCTCAGGCCGATCCAGGTCCGCCGATCAAGAACATAGCGCTCGACAGGGACATTTCCCGAAGCGAGCGAATCCGCCATGCCCATGCTGCTGAACTGAAAGCCACACTTATGAATCACGCGACGCGAACCGACATTGCTTGCGTGGCATGAGACATGCAGACGCTCAATTGGCGTGGCCCGAAAGGCAAGATCGATCAATGCGTGGGCAGCTTCCGTGGCAAAACCATGCCCCCAATAAGACTCGCCCAGCCAATAGCCAATCTCCAGACCTTCGCCATGGCTATGCGGATGGATGCCACAACACCCCATAAAGATTCCGGTTTCAGCTTGGGTAATCGCGTAAATGCAATTGCCCATCTCGCCTTTTCGGACGCGCTCTACAAAATCGATGGCATTTTCGCGGCTGTATGGATGAGGCATACGGGCGAGCATAGCAGAGACGCGGGCGTTATTGGCAAGATAGGAAATTGCATCCACGTCTTCGGTATGTGGCGGGCGGAGAACCAGCCTGTCCGTGACGAGGACGGGGCAATCTAAACCGGGCGAGAGATCAGCATAACTGGCCTCCCGCTCGCTACAGCTCTCGTAATATTCTTCTTCTAAAACGTCGACGACCATTTGTCTGTCCTCCAGATGCAAAAAGGGAAGATGGTGGTCCCATCTTCCCTTCGATCTTTTGGCTGGTCGCCATATATACCGGGTCCAATGGGACGCCGGTATTTATGAGTGCCCGGCTTACTCTGCTGCTTCTGCGATCGGGTTAACCGATACGTAGGTGCGGCCGTTGGCTTTCGTGCGGAAAGCAACGGAACCATTGGTGGTAGCAAAAATAGTGTGGTCTTTACCGAGGCCAACATTGGCGCCAGGATGCCACTTCGTGCCGCGCTGGCGCACGATGATGTTGCCAGAAACGACAGCTTCGCCGCCGAACTTCTTCACGCCAAGGCGCTTCGACTCTGAATCGCGACCGTTACGCGACGAACCACCAGCTTTTTTGTGTGCCATTGGATTTCTCCTTTAATCTCTTCTACTTACTCAGCCGACTCGGCCTTGGCTGCAGCCTTCTTAGGCGCTGCCTTCTTTGGCTTTGCGGCTTCGCCTTCAGCGGCATCTGCCTTAGGAGCCTTCTTCTCAGCGGCCTTCTTCGATGGCTTTGCACCGTCGGTAAGGATCTCCGAGATACGGATCGTCGTCTGTTCCTGACGATGACCGCGGGTGCGCTTCGAATTCTGACGGCGACGCTTCTTGAACGCGATAACCTTGCGTGCACGGCCCTGTTCAACGACTTCGGCCGTTACCAGAGCGCCTGCAACAACTGGCGCACCAACGGTCGAACCGACCATCAAAACTTCTGCGAATTCTACGATGTCGCCAGCTTCGCCAGCAACTTTTTCAATCTTGATAACGTCATTTGCGGCAACGCGATACTGCTTGCCACCGGTCTTAATGACTGCGAACATTTGTTGTCCTTTCGGTTGTTCGGTCCGGCTCTCATTTCCACGACATTTGCGCCGAAGTGATGGGCCGTCTTTTTATCAGTCGGTTGGTGAGTGGGCATTGTGCCCTTGATAACGACTCCGGAAACCCGAAATTTCGCAATCAAAACAATAGGCGCGGATTACCCCACGCCTAAGGTCAGGTGCTTATAGGTTGGAAGCTGCAGGAAAGTCAAGATTTTTCACAACAGAATGCAAATTAGGTCTTGTCTAATTGCATTTGGCTCGTTATTGAGCCGCTACACACTTAGCATTCGCTTTAGATGCTTACCAACGGCGCGGTTTTAGAGATCGCTTTATCGTGGTGCACCATGCGGAGAGGTGGCTGAGTGGTCGAAAGTACCGCACTCGAAATGCGGCGTGGGGGTAACTCCACCGTGGGTTCGAATCCCACCCTCTCCGCCATTTTATCTAGTAAATCAAACGGTTACGATTAATTCGGCTTGCTCATGTGGCTATATCTGTGCTGTTTGGCATTTGCTTCTATTCAAGGGCCACGCTTGAGGCACGTTCAAGACTGACTAAGTTGAATTAAACGCTTCACAGTCTTTCTGCTTAAACCACGGAATGCCTTCTTAAATCTTCAAACAGAACGTTACCGCACATCTGGAACCCACGCACGGCCATCGATATCAGGAAAAAAGAATAGATTGCGCTTTTTGTTACGCGCCGCTTAGATTGCTTAGCTGTCAATCGGCGTTTAAACGGGACCCCTTATCGGCGTCCAAAAAGTACCCCTCCTTTAGGTTGCAAGGTTTAGCGTGCGCGGGCCCGTAACTTTAAATT
>NZ_JAYEXN010000026.1:0-45930 GCF_044435015.1 Ochrobactrum sp. S1502_03 | reverse complement strand
GCCTCTATCGCCTCAGCAGAGGCATGGATGTTCATAGCATCCATCAGGCGAATGACACGCCGTATCGCAAAGCTTGAATTTTGAGTCGGGCACTTAGAGCGCGTTTCGATCTGATTGGATCGGATCAGCACTCTAATCCTTTGTTGTAACGCTCTATGAAAATGCCGGGCTTTTGGCCCGGCATACTTGTTTTTAATCTTCCGAAATCAAGCTGTCCTTGCTGGTGTCACGCATCCGCAAATACACAATCAGAGATATGCCGATCATAAACGTTACATACCAGTAGAAACCACGCTCCCAACCGCCGTTCTTGAAGCTGAGCGCAACATATTCGGCCGTTCCGCCAAACAATGTATTTGCAAGAGCATAAGGCAAGGCTACACCAAGCGCGCGGATGTGTGCCGGGAAAAGCTCGGCCTTAACGACCGCGTTGATCGATGTATAACCGGTGACGATGACCAGTGCACCCATGACCAGAAGACCGGCGATCCATGGATCCCGCGTCTGCTCAAGGGTCGAGAAGATTGGATAGGTGAACAGCACGCCTGCAGTACCAAAGGCGATCATCAGCGGCTTACGGCCAATCTTATCCGACAGCGCACCAGCCAGCGGCTGAAGACACATGAAGATAAACAGCGTAATCGCATTGATCTGGCTTGCAACTTCACGGCTGAAGCCGGATGTGTTGACAAGGAATTTCTGCATATAAATCGAATATGCGTAGAATGCGAGCGTACCACCGGCGGTCAAAAGCATGACCAGAGCCGTTTCTTTCGGATGATACTTGATAAGTGTCCAGAAGCCGGACTTTGGTGCATCTTTCGTCTTCGCATTCTTGAAACTTTCGGTTTCAGCAAGACCACGACGCAGCCAGAAAACAACCACTGCAAGCAATGCTCCAACGAAGAACGGAATACGCCAGCCCCATGATTCAAGCGCTGAGGTTTCCATTGTTCTTTGCAGCACAATCAGCAGAAGAATAGCCAGAAGCTGGCCGGAAATCAGCGTCACATACTGGAACGATGAAAAGAATCCACGGCGGCTTTTTCCTGCCATTTCAGAAAGATAGGTCGCACTCGCACCATATTCGCCACCAACAGACAGGCCCTGCATCAAACGCGCAAGAACCAGCAGCGCTGGCGCAACAATACCAATCGTTTCATAACCGGGTGTGAGCGCAATGATCAGGGAGCCTGCACACATCAATGTCACGGACAAGGCAAGACCAGCCTTGCGGCCCTTGCGATCCGCATAAATCCCCATGATCCAGGCACCGATCGGACGCATGATGAAGCCCACGGCAAAAACCGCTGCAGCGCTGAGAAGTTGCGCAGTCTGGCTTTCCGATGGAAAGAAATGCGGTGCGAAATAGAGCGTGAAGGCGGCATACACATACCAGTCAAACCACTCGACCAGATTGCCGGTTGATCCACCGATAATGGATTTAAGACGGCTATTGGTGCTTGTCGCATCGCTCCGTTCAGATGTCATTGAGACCATGCGGTCACTCCTTCAAATCTCTCAGTCTTTGAGGTTCCACCCGTTGTAAGCACGCCACAAAGTACGCAGGCTTCCGGGTATATTTGATTGCCCTCGGTCAGGTGCGTTGCACACAAAACCTGGCTGCCGGTGTAAATGCCGAACAAGAAATAATCATATTCTCGTGGTTACGCGGATAAGCTCCTCCCTACGAAACTCCCATTTCGAAGTGGCGCTAAAATGCGTGACATCGTTTTTGATCGCCAGTGCAACAGATTAAAAAGTTTAATCATTTGAATTGGTTGAATTATTCACAATTTCGCCACAGTTCTTACTTGTATTTTGTGCAGAATTCTGCGTGACTTTTCAAAGATAATTGCATAATCCTGCACAAATGAAGACACTGTCAAAACTCAGCAGAGTCCTGCTGATCCTGCTGGCTTTCCTGCTTGTTGCGGGCGTCTGGACGGCTGCGCGCTCCTGGACAGAGGCAAGCGCGCTTGAACGGCTCAGTCAGGATGCGACGCTTATTGCACGGCAGCAGACCCGGCTTATCGACAGTGAGCTTGCCAAGTTTCGCCTTCTGCCGGTCGTGTTGAAAGAATATGGCGACCTTCACGATGTGCTTGCCGGCGGGCCGCAAAATGCAACATCACGATTAAACAAAAAACTCGAATTTCTTGCTGACGAAATCGGCTCGCCTATCATTTATGTGATCGCACGCGATGGCACCGTGATTGCGTCGTCCAATGCCAACACGCCGGAAAGTTTCGTCGGTCGCAACTATAGCTTCCGCCCTTATTTTCAGGGTGCCATGAATTCAGGTGCAGCGGAATATTACGCTATCGGAGACGTCAGTGGGCGCTTCGGCCTGTTTCTCGCGCAGCGAATAGGCGATAAGCCCAATCCGGCTGGTGTTGTCGTCGTTAAATTCGAATTTCACCGACTCGTTCAGACCTGGGCGAACGATCCCGGCCAGACATTCGTGGTTGATCCGCGCGGCATCATTCTCGCATCCACAGACAAAGCGGAAGACCTTCGGTCCTTTCAACCAATCTCCGCAGCCGAGCGCGAAAAAATAGCCCAAAGCGGGCAGTTCAACATCGCCGATCTGCAACCCAGCCATTATGCATTCGAACCTGAAAGCATGATGCGGGGTGCCTCAGGCACAGAATTTCGCACGGTTGGCGAACAGATCGCCGGAACGGAATTAAGGCTTCTGCATATTGAGGCCATCGCTCCCGTAATGCGCGCAGCAAAGGATCTGGCACGGCTGATTACAGTGGCAGCACTGCTCATTATTGCAATGCTCTCAGGCGCTGTTTACTGGCGCATGACGCGAGCCGCTCGTCTGGCAGCCGACAGGGCGGCACTTGAAACAGCGGTCATGGAGCGCACAGCAGAGCTTCGTTCTGAAATAGCAGAACGCGGGCGTGCCGATCAGCGTTTTCGCAAAGCCCGCGAGGAACTGGCGCAGGCAAACAGGCTTGCATCGCTTGGATCCATTACCGCAGGCCTCGTGCATGAGATAAACCAGCCTGTCGCGACCATTCAGACGCTTTCCGAGAATGCACAGCATCATCTGGCAAAAGGCAAACTGGACAAGGTTGCAACCAACCTGAGCACATCCATCGAACTCACCGCCCGCATCGGATCAATCACGCAGGAAATGCGCCGTTTTGCACGCCGTGGGCATGGCCAACTCGGCCCGATCCGACTTGATGAATTGCTGGAGGGCACGCTTCTCATCATGGGCGATCGCTTTCGTACTGCCGGTATTGAGCTTGAAATGCCGAATGGCTGCGACTTCACAGTTCGGGCAAACCGCGTGCGACTGGAACAGGTTCTGGTCAACCTTTTACAGAACGCACTTGATGCCGTGGCAGGCCAATCTAAACCGCGCGTTGCTTTGCATGTCTTGCAAGCAAATGAACATATATCGCTGATCGTTGCCGACAACGGACCGGGCATCGATCCTGCGGTTGGCGATGATGTGTTCAGCCCTTTTGTCACCGGCAAACCGGATGGGCTGGGTCTGGGGCTGGGCATTGCACGCGACATCATGTCAGAACTCGAAGGCAGTTTGCGCATCGTGCCTTCCCCCTTAGGCGGCGCTGCCTTCTCAGCCATGTTAAAACAGGCAAAACAATCATGACGGACACACAATCACTGCGCGTCATGCTCATCGATGACGATGTGGCCTTTCGCACGGCTCTTGCGGATTCTTTCGAAATTGCCGGACTGGACATCGAGACCTTCGGCGATGGCCATTCGGCACTCGCCAATCTGAGTGCAGACTTTCCCGGTATTGTCGTCACCGATATTCGTATGCCGCGCATCGATGGACATGCGGTCATGGAAGCGCTGCTTACGCGCGATCCCGAACTGCCGGTCATCCTGATGACCGGACATGGTGATATTGGCATGGCAGTGACAGCGCTTAAAAAAGGGGCTTTCGACTTTATAGCCAAACCCTTTGCGGCGGATCATATGATTTCAAGCGTGCGGCGCGCGCTGGAAATGCGCCGTCTGGTTCTCGAAAACCGTCGCCTGCGCAAAGCGGCCGCAGAGGCTGAACAGGGCTTCCCGTTGCTGGGCGAGACGCCCGTCATGGTGCGACTGCGCGAAACCATCCGCCAGCTTGCAAGTGTCGATGTGGATGTGCTGATTGAAGGCGAAACCGGCACCGGCAAAGAACTGGTCGCACGTCTTTTGCACCGCTGGAGCGCACGCCATGCCCGTGGCTTTGTTGCAATCGATTGCGCAGCGCTACCCGATGCCATTGCTGATGAGGTGCTGTTTGGCAACCGCATCCAGCGTGGCCGCATCATTGACGCTGAGCGCGGCACACTTTTTCTTGATGAGGTCGACAGCATGTCGCCCGTCCTGCAAGGCAAACTTTTGCGCGTTGTCGAAGAGCGCGAATTGCCAAGCGTTTCAGGCGAGCCCCGAGCCGTTAATCTGCGGATCATTGCTGCCGCAAAAGGCGAGCTTGAAGGTGCGGTACAGGCAGGGCGTTTCAGGTCCGATCTGCTTTATCGGCTCGAAACCGTAAGGCTGCGTATTCCGCCCTTGCGTGAACGTCGCAAGGATATCGGCCTTTTGTTCGCTTATTTCCTTGATGAGGCCGCAAAACAATTCGGTCAGCCGCGACCGACCATAGATGGGGCAATAGAAACGCGGCTCAACGCCGATGAATGGGCGGGCAATGTGCGCGAGCTGCGCAATTTTGCAAAACAAGTCGTGCTGGGACTGGACGTCGATCAGGCGCGCGAGCCGAGCGCCCTGCCGCTTACCCAGCAACTCGATCAGTTCGAAACCAAAGTTTTGCAGGACACGCTCACGCGTCTTAATGGCGATGTGGGAGAAGCAGCAGAGATACTGCAACTTCCGCGTCGCAGCCTCTATGCACGCCTGCAAAAGCTCAATATCGACGCGTCTTCATTCCGAAAGAAGGCCTGATGATGCTTATGCTGTGACGAGAGCAGCCTTTGCTGTACGCACAACCTCGCGCGTAAGCTCGCTTAAATGATCCGCAGCCAGCCGGTTCATCTGCCAGTAAAGTGCGATATCCAGCGGCGTGTTTGGGATCAGCTCGACAAGCCGCCCGGCCTGTAAATGCTCTTTCACCAGGTGCTCAGGATTCATACCCCAGCCCATGTCAGACAGGCTGGCCTCGATGAAGCCCTGCGTGGATGGCAGCCAATGCGTGGGATGCGCAAGATCGCGGCCCATCACCTGAGCGATCCATTGCGACTGCAATCTGTCCTTCTGATTAAAGGTCAACGCAGGCGCATCGGCCAATGTGACCTGCGTTACGCCCTTCGAAAAATAACGCGCAACAAACGCCGGGCTGGCAGTCGCGCGATAGCGAAGCGCGCCCAGTGAAAGGCGTCGACATCCCTGTATCGGCTTTTCCAGACTTGTAACGGCCGCAAGCACCCGTCCCCGTTGCAGCCATTCCGCCGTATGATCCTGATCATCGACAGCTATGTTGAGCAAATAGCGGGTTTGTTTGGAAAAGCTGGACATGGCTTCAACAAACCATGTGCCCAGACTATCCGCATTGGTTGCGATATGCAGCGTCACGCGTTGCTGCGTGTCGTCTTCGCGGACCAGTGAGGGCAAATGCCTGAACAACTCGCTCTCCAGCATGCCCACATTTTCCATATGGCGGCATAGCCATTCACCTTTTTCAGTCGCGAGGCACGGATTGCCGCGCACAATAAGGACCACACCAAGCCGCTCTTCAAGATGCTTGACGCGTTGTGAAACAGCGGATGGCGTGATGTTGAGTGCAATGGCTGCTTTTTCAAAGCTGCCAGTCTGGACAACAGTGGTTACCGCGCGCAGTGCCGGATAATCAAGCATGGATTAGTTTTTCTTAATCTGAACAAGTCACATTAATTAGCCTAATCATTCCCGATACGATAGCAACAGCCTGAATGATAATTCGGGACTTCTTAAAGCGGTGAATAGTTCAGTTTATGTGACCGGCCTGATGATGGGCCTGAGCCTGATTGTTGCAATTGGAGCGCAAAATGCTTTCATTCTGCGGCAAGGACTCCGCAATCAGCATGTTCTCACGGTCGTGCTTGCCTGCGCGATTTCGGATGCTTTTCTCATTGTTCTGGGCGTGACCAGCTTTCAGAAAATTGCCTTGCTCATGCCATGGCTCGATCCAGTGATGCGCTATGGCGGAGCGACCTTCCTGTTTTGGTATGGTGCAAAAAGCCTCTACGCGGCGCTAAGATCGTCCAGCGCGCTGATATCGGCGGAAATGCGTGCTTCCAGCCACACGCAAACATTGATCACGTGCCTTGCCCTCACATGGCTCAATCCGCATGTCTATCTCGATACAGTCATGCTGCTTGGAACAATTTCGACGCGCTTTCCCGGAGAGGAATTCTCTTTTGCGGCCGGTGCTGTGACAGCCTCTTTCCTGTTTTTCTTCACACTTGGCTATGGCGCGTCCTGGCTTCGTCCGGTCTTCGCCAGACCATCCTCATGGCGCATTCTGGAATTACTCATTGCAGCCGTCATGTGGCTGATTGCTCTCAAGCTCGTCATTCCCGCTTGATCGCTCCAAAACACTTTGCGGAATCTGACAGGCTTGGCTACAGCATTATGATCAACAAAACAGAGTAGCTCTATGCCCGTTCGCCCTATCGTCCAATATCCCGATCAACGCCTGCGCGAAGTGGCAGAACCTGTCACCGCATTTGATCAAGCCTTGCGCAATCTCGCAAACGACCTACTCGATACAATGCGTGCAGCACCCGGCATCGGTATCACGGCACCGCATATTGGTGTCGCCAAACGGGTTGTTGTTCTTGAGCTTTCAAAAGAAACCGGCACACATATTTATGTAAACCCGGAAATAATCTGGGCTTCCGACGAGACGATCAAGCATCAGGAAGGCAGCGTCTCAATGCCCGGCATTGTCGAAGACGTCGAACGGCATGCACGCATCAAAATTCGTTATCAAAACCTAGATGGCACTGAAAAAACGGAAGAATCCGAAGGATTGCTTGCCGTTTGCCATCAGCATGAAATCGATCAGCTCAATGGCACTTTCTGGGTGCAGCGGCTTTCACGTCTGCGGCGCGAACGGCTGCTTAAGCGGTTCGAAAAATTAAATCGCTGATAGATGCGCGCTTTGGCTTGAATTGGTTTAAAAGTCAGCAACCTTGCCCCATGCGCTGCGGTTCAGGCGTTCCGGCGTGTAAGGTTTAGGGTCCACAATCGGCTTACGTCCCAAAACCACATCCGCAATCATATGCCCCGCACCGGGACCGATGCCAAATCCATGTCCGCTGAACCCTGCCGCCAGAATGAAACCCGGAACAGTTTCAATCTCACCAATCGCCGGAACGCCGTCCGGTGTGCTGTCAATATAGCCCGCCCAGCGGTTCGCAATCGGTGTCTTTGCCAGTTCCGGCAGGAGGTCACACGCTCTTCGATAGGTCAGTCGGATCTGCCCCTCATCCGGTTTCGGATCGAGGATACGGTTTCTTTCCATGGGTGTAATCTTGTCGAGCGACCATTTCCTCAACGTTTCGTGGCCTGAACACCAGCCCTGAATACCGCCCGGAGCAAGACTGCGCCAGCGACGCATGAACATCGGTATGAATTCACGGCCAAAACGCAATTGCTGCGGGGTCGTATCAACCCGCGCGCGACCGCTGATTGCCAGCGTATAGCCGCCATCATAGCGTCGTGTGAGCGATACCTGAGATGTATGCAATGCATCAGGCAAACCGACAGCACCGGGCGCGACCGACAGGATCGAAGCGCGAACGGCTGCCTGCGGAAAGCGAATGCCCAACTGGTTGCAGAAGGAAGATGCCCATGCACCGCCCGCCATCACCACGGTTTTCGTCGCAATTGTGCCTGCTTCGGTCACCACACCGCTGACGCGTCCGCCGCTCAGCTCAAGACCGCGCGCAGCGCAGTTTTGATGAACGCTGCCACCTGCCGCCATAATCCCGCGTGCCACAACCGGCACCGCACGTGACGGATCGGCGATACCATCGGTCGGCGAGAAAACGCCGCCTTTCCAGCTGCGCCCCGTCGCTTTGCCACGCTCTGCCGCTTCCGCTGCGCTCAACATATGCGTGGTTACACCAACAGTCTGTGCAAAATCACGCCAACGCGCCCAGCCTGCAATCTCCGCTTCATCCTGCGACAGATAAAGAAGCCCGCAACGGCGAAAACCGGGATCTTCCCCCGTTTCCTCGGCGATTTTATCCCAGAGCTCCAAGCTTCTGGTCGCCATCGGAAGCTCGCGCGCATCGCGGTTTTGTTGGCGGCACCAACCCCAGTTTCGGCTCGATTGTTCGGCTGCAATGCGGCCCTTTTCAACAAGCGCAACCTTCACGCCACTGCGGGCGAGGTAATAGGCTGTAAACACGCCAACAACGCCGCCGCCAATCACAACCACGTCCGCTGCCTCTGGCAAGGTTGGGCTGGTTTCAATGTGCAAGAGCGGTGCAGACATGTGTGGAACTCCAGTGTTTTGCACATCCTACTGCCCGCCGCGCCAAGACGTGCATCGGAGTTTGCCTTTACACAGAATTTCATATGGTTTGCTGCGGCTGCGACAGGCGATTATTGCGCAGAAAGCCCGTCTGCTTCGCTCGATCACTGAATATGGAAAACCGCATCTGGCGCGATTGCAGCTTGAAGCGAAAAAGATAATAATCTGATTTCAGAATACAGCATGAGTGGTTTTGCTATGAAGCTCGACAAAATCGACATAAAAATCCTATCCGAAATGCAGAAAAATGGGCGGATAACCAATGTCGAACTCGCAGAACTGGTCAATCTTTCGCCCAGCCCATGCCTGATGCGGGTAAAAAAGCTGCAATCGGAAGGTTATATCACCGGATATTCGGCACAGATCAATGTTTCGAAACTGGGCCAGACACTGACAGTCTTCACCGAGATCACGCTCAAGAACCACCGCCAGATCGATTTTGCACGTTTTCTGGCAACAGTTGAAAAGATCGATTCTGTTATTGAGTGCCACCTGGTTTCGGGCGGTTACGATTATCTTATGAAATTCGTGACCGCCGGAATTGTCGAATATCAGACGATCATGGAGCGCCTGATCGATATGGATGTCGGCATCGACAAATATTTCAGCTTCGTCGTGCTCAAGTCACCCATTGTGAAAGCACATCTGCCGCTAGACGTGATGTTCACAGAATAGCACGCCAATCTCAGCTTCTGGTAAACTCACGCACCAGTTCCGGGTCCTGCTGCAGTCCGTCGAGCCAGCCGGTGTCGAGCTTGGGTACGGATGAGAACAAAAGCCGCGAATAAGGATGGCTGGCGGCATTGCCCATCAGGGCCGGACTTAGCTGCTCAACCTTTTTACCGGCATACATGACCACAACTTCGTCGCAGATCGCACGCACTGTAGAGAGGTCATGACTGATAAAGAGATATGACAGCGACAGTTCGCGCTGCAACTCCTTCAAGAGATCAATAATGGCCGCAGCCACAACCGTATCCAGTGCGGAGGTGATTTCATCGCAGATGATCATCTTGGGATCAGCAGCAAGTGCACGCGCAAGATTGATGCGCTGCTTCTGCCCGCCGGAAAGCTCACCCGGCCTGCGGTACCGCAAATTGCGCGGGATCCGCACCATATCAAGCAGCTGATCAATGCGGGCATCGCGGCTTTTGCCATGCATGCCGTGATAGAATGACAAAGGGCGCGCAAGAATATCGGCAATCGACTTGGCAGGATTGAGCGCGGTATCCGCAAACTGAAAGACAATCTGCAATTCGCGCAATTGCTCGCGCGTGCGATGACGCAGAGCGCTCTGCATTTCCTTACCTTCAAAGATAATCTTTCCGCGCGCGGCTGGCAGGATACCGGCAATTACGCGTGCAAGCGTAGACTTGCCGCAACCGGATTCTCCGACGATGCCCAGATTCTGCCCGCGCGATAGCTCAAGACTGACATTGTTGACCGCAATCATCGCCGGATCGCCGGATTTTCCGACAATACCATAACCGGCAAGAACATTCTCAACGACGAGAAGCGGCGATGGCTTTTCAGCTTCGGCAATTTCCGGCCGCGCATGCAAAACCGGCTCAAAAGCTGCAAGCAATTCCTGCGTATAAGGGTGCTGCGGATGATGCAGAATATCCTGTGTGGAGCCCACCTCCTGAACTTCACCGCTTTTGAGTACCACGATGCGGTCTGCAATCTGGGCTACGACAGCGAGATCATGCGAAACATAAACCCCAGCAATATGGTTCTTTTTCATCACCGACTTGAAAGCGCGCAGAACTTCAATTTGCGTCGTCACATCAAGCGCCGTCGTCGGCTCATCGAAAATCACAAGCTTGGGGTCACCGATGAGCGCCATAGCTGCCGAAAGGCGCTGCAATTGCCCGCCCGATACCTGATGCGGATAGCGGTCACCAATTGTTTCGGGGTTTGGCAAGGCAAGCGCCTTGAACAGATCTATTGCCTTTTTGCGTGCCTCTTCCTTCGACATCAGTTTGTGAATTTTGGTCACTTCAATGACCTGATCCATAATGCGATGGGCAGGATTGAAAGAGGCAGCCGCACTTTGCGGCACATAGGACACTTCTGTGCCCCGTTTCTTCGCGCGTTTACGCTCTGAGAGCGAGACAAGATTCTGCTTTGAAACGTCGATACTGCCGCTCACGATCCGGCACCCCGGACGCGTATAGCCCATAAGTGTAAGCGCAATGGTTGTCTTGCCAGAGCCGCTCTCGCCAATGAGAGCCACAATTTCACCTTTGGCAATTTCAAAGCTCACGTCACGGATAATTTCGACGGTGCGACCTGAATCGGTTTTTGCATCCACGCGCAGGTTTTTGATCTCAACCAGATTGCTCATTCATTCGCTCCTGTCGCGGATTTTTTGCGGGAGATTGTCGATCAGCAGATTGACGCTGATGGTGAGGCTGGCAATGGCAATCGACGGAAACACAACGGCAGGGGCCGCAAAGGAAAGACCACCAATATTTTCCTTTACCAAAGCCCCCCAATCGGCAAATGGCGGCTGCACACCAAGCCCCAGAAAGGACATGCTCGACAAAAGCAGGACGATAAAGACAAAGCGTAGGCCAAAATCGGCAAGGACTGGTCCGATGATACCCGGCAAAATCTCTGAACGGATAAGATAGCCGATCTTTTCGCCGCGTGCGCGGGCGACGGTCACATAGTCCCTGGTGTTGATATTGATCGCCAATGCGCGCGCAAAGCGATAGCTGCCCGGCGTATAGATCACCGCCATGATGACAATGAGGACCGGAATGGACGAGCCGATACCCGCAACAATCACCAGCGCCAATATCTTGCTTGGGATGGATGTGAGCGCATCAAGAAAGCGGCTCAATGCTGAATCAAACCAGCCGCCGATAACTGCGGCCATCATGCCAAGTGTCACGCCAAAAAAACACGCCAGAAACACCGCTGCCAGCGAAATGCCAACCGTAAAGCGCGCGCCATAGATAATGCGGGAAAGCATATCGCGGCCAAGATAATCGGTGCCAAGCGGAAACTGTGCACTCATCGGTCCGAAAAAGTCGAAATCGACGATTTCACCCACCGGATGGGGCGCGATCCACGGCGCAAAAATGGCAACCAGTGCCCAGCAGAGAATAATCAGGAACGAAACTGTGCCGACCAGATTAACCCGATAACCAAAGCGTTGAGACTTAGTCTTTCGCTGACTTGAAACGGAAGCGGTCATGATTATCGCAGCCTCGGGTTGGAAACGATAGCAATGATATCCGCCATCGTAATGAGCAGAAGATAGCCAAAGCAGAAGATCATCGCGCAGGTCTGGATCAGGGGCAGATCGCGCGTTGCAACTGCATCAAGCATGAGCTTGGCTATGCCGGGATAATTGAAGATAGTTTCCACGATGATCACGCCACCCAGCAGATAAGACAGCGACAACGCAACCGCATTGACGATCGGCCCGAGCGCATTTGGCAACGCATGAACCATGACCATACGGCGGCGCGAAGCACCTTTAAGAAGCGCCATTTCAACATAGGGTGTGTTAAGCGTTTCAAGAACGGCTGCACGTGTCATGCGGATCATCTGTGCTGAAATCACAAAGCTCAGCGTGATAACCGGCATGGCAAAAACCTTGAGAAGCCCCCAGAATGATGTGACTTCATTGGCCATTGAAAGCGCTGGTAACCAGCCAAGATAGACCGCAAACACGATTACTGCGATGGTTGCGACCATAAACTCTGGCACAGAGATGACCGAAATCGTGATGATCGAAACAACGCGATCATAGATCGTTCCGCGCATGATTGCGGCGGTAATGCCGAGAAACAAGGCAATCGGCACTGAAATTGCAGCCGTCACACCCGCAAGCTTCAACGAATTGGCGAGACGGTTGCCGATCAAATCAGAAATCGGGACATTGTTGACGTAGGAAACGCCAAGATCACCGCGCAGCAGGTTTCCAAGCCAATATAGAAAGCGCAGGAAAGCGGGCTGATCGAGGTTCATCGCATGACGAAGACCCGCAACGGCCTCTGGCGTCGCCGCCTGCCCTAGAAGAATTTCAGCCACATCACCCGGAAGCATCGCTGTTGCAAAGAAAATAGTAAACGCAACAATCAGAAGCGTAACAGCAGCAACGACGAGGCGTTTGGCAATGAGATTCAGCAGAGGCGACTTCATGGTCATGCGCAGCCCAATAGTTGGGGGAAACGATCAGTTCGGGCAAAAGCGATGTTTTGCCCGAACCCGAAAAGCGAGGTTACCTGACGAAAGGTCAGGCTTCCAGCCATGCATGTTCGGCAAATGTATAGCCCATCATGCCGCCAAGCGGATTTGGCTCAAGGCCATTCAACTTCGGCGAAATCGCATCAACATTGGACATGAAAACCGGAATGACCGTTCCGGCCTCATTGGAAACCATGGCCTGCATATCGCCATAGATTGCCTTACGCTTCGCTTCATCAAGCGAACCACGGGCTTCGAGCAACATAGAGTCGAATTTCTCCGACTTGTACTGGCTTTCATTCCATGGAGCATCAGTCTTATAGAGCAGCGAGAACAGAATATCCGGTGTCGGACGGGCATTGATGTTGCCGTAATGGACCGGATCTTTCAGCCAATGGTTTGACCAGTAGCCATCCGACGGTACACGATCAATGGTGATCTTCTGGCCGATTGTCGAAGCTGCCTGCTGGAGAACCATAGCATAGTCAAGCGATGATGATGCGGCTTCTGCAGCTGTGATGCGGATTTCTTGATTAAGCATACCGGCTTTTTCAAGCAACGACTTTGCGCGTTCAGGATCAAACTCGCGCTGCTTAAGCTCTGCATTATAATATTTGCTGGTCGCTGGAACGGGATGATCATTCGCAATTTCAGCAAGACCGCGCAGTACGGATTTCTGAATGACTTCGCGATTGGTCAGATATTTCAGTGCTTCAGCCACGCCCGCCTTATCGCCCGGCGTCAAATCAAGACGGACGTTAAGATTGGTATAGGTGCCGAGCTTCGAGATAAAGAGTTTTGCAGCTGGATTATTTTCAAGCACGCGCAGCGAACGTGGATTGAGGTTCGCACCAAGATGAATATCGCCGGAAAGAACGGCGTTCATACGCGCGCTTTCGTCAGAGATTGCAAAAAACTCAAACGAGTCGAGATGTGGGCCGTTGTTCTTCCAGTAGTTCTCGTTACGCGCAGCCATTGAGCGCACGCCTGGCTGGAACTCCTTACAAACAAATGGACCTGTGCCATTGCCCTTGGAGAAATCCGTCGTGCCATCAGCAACGATCATGAAATGATGCAGTGCCAGAATGGTTGGCAAATCAGCATTCGCATCTTGAAGCGTGATCTCAACGGTTGTGTCATCAACCTTCTTCACACCCGTGATCTGCTTGGCAATCGCATTGACTTTGGAGCCAACAGCTGGGTCGAGGTGGCGATTAATCGAGAAGACAACGTCATCGGCAGTCAGCGACTTGCCGTCATGGAAGGTAACACCCTTGCGCAGCTTGACTGTCCAGACCTTTGCATCCGAACTATCAACGCTTTCGGCCAGTTCCATCTCAGTTTCACCCTGACCATTAAGGAATGTCAGGCGGTTATAGAATGCGCAACAGCGAACATAATCGGTCGCATTCGAAGCCTTCGCGGGATCAAGCGTATCAGCAGTGGAGGCGCTGAAACCAGCAGCCTTGATGAAACCACCCTTAACAGGGGTTGCAGCATATGCAGCGGTTGCACGACCCAAAATCGTTGAACCCGCAGCAACCGCTACACCACCCATAAGCAACATCTGCAATAATTCGCGCCGGGTTGCCCCGCGACGAATTGCATTTTCAATCATCCGGTCGTCGGAAGAAGTCCAGTTGGTTATCTTCTCGCTCATGGCAGTTCCCCTTGTTAAAGTTGCATCTGGTGCGCCGGTTTATAGTCACCGGTTTCACCTTGGGTTCATTGCGGTTTTAGAATTACAGTCGTTAACAACACCTCGTTGCAATGTGAGTTAAAAAGGCTTTGAGGAGAGCGAATTGACCCAGCATGTGGCGGGTGATTATTCGATAATCTCAACTCAATCCCGTGGCTTTGCCCTTTATCCTCACCTTTGGCAGCTCTGACAGTGTGTTACAGAGATGCGCGTAAATTGCGCTGAATTGGTGAAGAGCAGCAGCATAATATTGCGAATCTCATAAACTTACGAAATTCTTGCTCGCAATTGAGCTGCTGCCCGTCAAACTCATCCCTTCATTGCCGCGCGCACGTCTTCATCAGCAAGCGTCTGATCAAGCGTTATGCGCGTGCGTTCGATGATTGCATCAATATCTTCGTCGGTGCAGCAAAGCGGCGGCGCATAACCAAGAACGCCATTTGCAAAAGCTCGGATGACGAGGCCATTGTCCCAGGCACGATCAAAAATGCGGCGTGCCGGATCAGCAGCAGCTGGAAGTGGCGTTTTCTTTTCCTTGTCAGTCACAAGCTCTATCGCAGCCAGCATACCGCGACCGCGAACATCACCAACCAACGGATGATCTGCCAAACCATGCAAACCAGCCATCAGACGCTGACCAGCCTTGCGGCCATTTTCAAGCAAGCCACCTTCATAAAGACGCAGACATTCTAGGCCGACTGCCGCACTGACCGGGTGTGCCGAATAGGTATAACCATGGCCGACGGCCGATTTGCCAGCGCCATCTGCAATGGTGTTATAGACATGTTCGGACATGAACACGGCACCCATCGGCACATAGCCCGATGTCAGACCCTTAGCAGTCGTTATGAAATCGGGCACGACATCATCTTCCGAACAAGCGAAAAGCGGCCCTGTACGGCCAAAGCCAGTAATTACTTCGTCGGCAATGAACAGAACATCATATTCCTTGCAAAGCGCATGCATTGCCTTGAGCCAGCCGGTTGGCGGAACCAACACGCCACCCGAGCCCTGAATGGGTTCAACATAAAATGCCGCAACGCGCTCCGCACCAAGCTCTTCGATCTTAGCGCGAAGTGCTGCCACGGATGCATCAATGATTGCCTGCGGATCAGTGCCAACCGGATTACGATAGGCATAATGCGATGGAATTTTATGCTGCCAGTCATATGGCACACCAAAGCCCGCATGAAATGCCGGAAGTGCAGTCAGACCGGAACCCGCGGTCGAAGATCCATGATAGCCATATTCAACCGAGATAAACTGGTCTTTCTGCGGCGTGCCCTTCGCATGGTAATAATAGCGAATGAAGCGGATTGTGCTGTCGATCGCGTCCGAACCGCCGAGCGTGAAATAGACGTGGTTGAGATCACCCGGCGCACGATCTGCCAGTTCAGCAGCCAAACGAATGGCTGGCTCAGAACCAAGACCGAAATAGCCAGTTGCGTAGGGAAGCTCTTGCAGCTGCTTTGTCGCGGCTTCAACGATGCTATCCTGGCCATAGCCAACATTCACACACCAAAGACCGGCAAAACCGTCAAGCAGCTTATGGCCCGATGCATCGGTCACAGTCGCGCCCTTGCCCGACTTCAGAACGCGGACGCCAGCGGCTTCGTGACTGCGGAACGATGAGACCGGATGCACCAGATGGGCGCGATCAAGTTCGATCAGCGAATTGCTCAGCATAATATTCTCCAAATCAACCTAGTGCCTGATTTACAAGCGCATATGTGCGGTATTCAGTACCGCTTTGTTCTTCAACTGACCCAACGGCGCGGCGCATCGGTATTCCGCCACCAACATGAACCAGCCCGCGTTCAGTCAGCCAATCGGCAAGACCTGTCGCTATGTTCGTATCCACGCGGACGAATTCACCCGTATGTTTTGAAAGTAGAAAGTCGATCAGCGCACGCGCATCATCGCCGTTCTTCGCAACAACTGGGCCGATAACAAGACCTCTACCAAAGGGACGAATTCCTGCAAATGCCTCGACTTCATCATCCTTACGGATGACAGCGAACTGCGCGCTTTCCTTCAACAACTGCATAATGTTCGAGCGATTATGGCCAGTTGCAGTACTATCCATCTCGACCAGACGCGAAAAGTCATCGCTGTCCGCCCAGGAAACATTGCCTGGTGCATCGACCTTAGCGGCCAAACCCTGATGCTGAATGATTTCGCCATTGACCACAAAGCCAAGCTTCTCATAGAGCGGCAAACCGTCCTGCGTTGCGACAAGCAAACAAGTGCGTCCGTCAGCAGCATCAAGTGCCGCCTGCATCAGCTTGCGACCAAGCCCACGTCCGCGCATCGCCTCATCGACAATAACCATATTGACGGTTGCAACATCATCGCCCAATGGCGTGGACATTGCGGTACCAACGACGCTTCCGTCTTCAAGGGCTACGACACCATTGCTGAGTGCGAGCACAAAGGCCCAGTCTTCGCGACGATGTGGCCAGCCTGCCTGTTGAGACAAAGCAACTGCACCATCAAGATGATCTGTAGTCATCGTTTCAAGAGTGATTGGCGATGCGGTCATGACTGTTTCCGAGCATGGTTATTCATAGACTCAGATTAGAATGAGGTTCGCAGCAGTTCATCCCGACCAGCATCCATATCCTGATGGTTTTCACTGTCCTTTGATAGCGCTGCCGCATCTTATGCCGCGAGTTACGGCGAACTACTCCTCAAACCACCGGTCCAAGCCTACTCGAAGGCCACCCTGACGAAACTCTCTGCCAAAGCCTCGCTGAGATACGGAACAATCTGCTTCGCACAGATAGCAATGCAGTGATTAGTCTATTTGCGGCTCATTATGATGTATGACAACGGCACAGCAGTGCCTGCACGCCTTGGAAGGATCAAATCATGGCCCAATTCAGACCAAAATACATTACCTTCGATTGCTACGGCACACTGACCAATTTTCAGATGGCGGAAGCCGCACGCGATCTTTACGGCGAACAGCTCAATGAAGGTCAGATGCAGCAGTTCATCAAAAATTTTGCTGCTTATCGCCTTGATGAAATCCTCGGCGACTGGAAGCCTTATAATGAAGTCGTTCACAATGCGATTGAACGCACCTGCAAGAAGAACAATGTAACCTTCAAGGCAGAAGATGCGCGCACCGTCTATGAACGTGTACCAACCTGGGGGCCACATGCAGATGTGCCAGCAGGTCTTTCCAAGGTTGCAAAGGAAATCCCGCTCGTCATTCTTTCAAATGCCATGAACGAGCAGATCCACCACAATGTCGAGAAGCTCGGCGCGCCATTTCATGCCGTTTATACAGCACAGCAGGCACAGGCATACAAGCCGCGCTTCAAGGCATTTGAATATATGCTCGACCAGCTCAACGCCAATCCGGAAGATATTCTGCATGTCTCGTCGTCGTTCCGCTATGACCTGATGTCGGCACATGATCTTGGTATCAAGAACAAGGTCTGGGTCAATCGCGGTCACGAACCTGCAAATCCTTATTACGGCTATACCGAAATCAAGGATATTTCCGGTCTGGCCGGTGTCGTTGGACTGTAAATAAGGCTTAGCAAGATGCAATTTAAACCCTACTGGCACGATACCACACCGCCTTTCACTGCTGGCAAAAAGAGCTCGCCGGAAGGACATTATGATGTTGCTATTATTGGTGGTGGGTTCACCGGCCTTTCGGCTGCATTGCATCTTGCCAAAGCGGGCAGCCGCGTCGCAGTGTTTGAAACGGGGCTTGTCGGCTCCGGCGCTTCGGGACGCAATGGCGGCCATCTTAACAATGGCCTCGCGCACAGCTTTATCGCGGCAAAACAACACCTTGGCGCAGACCGCGCCAAGGCTCTCTACAAAGCCTTTGACGATTCCGTCGATACAATCGAACGCATTGTTGCCGAAGAAAATATTGATTGCTCGTTCCGTCGTGCTGGTAAGCTGAAACTGGCTTCAAAGCCCGCACATTTTGAGGGTCTTGCGCGCAATTTTGAAGCCATCCATGCAGAAGTTGATCCAGACACAGCGTTGCTGCGCGCAGATCAGCTTTCAGGAGAAGTCGGTTCCAATGATTTTCATGGTGCCATGCTTTCCAGGAAAAGCGCCATGATGCATATGGGGCGCTATGTGACAGGTCTGGCGGGCGCGGCAGCGCGTCACGGCGCGATCATTTTCGAAAATACCACTGTTCTTGAACGCCGCAAAATCGAAGGCAAACACCAGATTACAACATCGCGCGGCACGGTGACGGCTGACAACGTCATTGTGGCAACCGGTGCCTATACAACAGATAGCTTCGCCTATTTCCGCAAGCGCATCATACCTGTTGGTAGTTTCATCATTGCGACCCGGCCACTCACGCCAAGTGAAATTGCGGCCACGATGCCCGGCAATCGCACCTATGTGACGTCGATGAATATCGGGAATTATTTCCGTCTTGCACCTGATAATCGCATGATTTTTGGTGGCCGCGCGCGCTTTTCAGCCACTTCCGACCAGCGCTCCGATGGCAAAAGCGGTGCCATTTTGCGTGCAAGCCTCGTCAAAATCTTCCCGCATCTCGCCAATGTAGAAATAGATTATTGCTGGGGCGGGCTGGTTGATATGACACAGGATCGCTATCCTCGTGCAGGTTTTGCCGATGGCGTGTGGTATGCAATGGGCTATTCCGGGCACGGCGCGCAGATGTCTACCCAGATGGGTATTTACCTTGCTGATGCAATCCTTGGCCGGGGCGATAACAATCCAATTTCCGGTCTCGATTGGCCAACCATTCCGGGATATTCGGGCAAGCCATGGTTTCTGCCGATGGTTGGTTTCTATTATAAGATGCTCGATAAACTCCAATAAGTTCAGGATAGGAAAAGGGCGGATAAACCGCCCTTTTAATTTCACAAACCGCCAACATGCAGTGTTTTGATTTCCAAATATTCTTCTATACCAAGCTTTGATCCCTCGCGACCAAGCCCGGACTGTTTAACACCGCCAAACGGTGCAACTTCGGTCGAAATGAGGCCTGTATTGAGGCCAACCATGCCAAACTCCAGCGCTTCCGCGACACGCCATGACCGCTTGAGATTTTCGGTATAGAAATACGCTGCTAGGCCGAAAGGCGTCCCATTGGCAATTTCAATCGCCTGCTCCTCTGTCTCGAAACGGAAAAGCGGCGCGACGGGCCCGAAAGTCTCTTCAGAAGCAAGCAGCATATCGGTCGTGGCGTCGCCCAAAACGATCGGTCGTGCATATTGGCGGCCTTCCGGCATAGTCTCGCTTTGCGCAAGAATTTTTGCCCCACGTTCCAGTGCATCGGCAACATGACGCTCGATTTTTTCAATCGCTGCTTGATTGATCATCGGGCCAATCACCACGCCCTTTTGTGTGCCAACGCCCACTTTCATCCGCGCGACACGGCTTGAAAGTTTGGCCGCAAAAGCATCATAAACACTGGCCTGTACCAGAATGCGGTTTGAGCAAACGCAGGTTTGGCCACCATTGCGGAATTTGGAAGCGATAGCGCCTTCAACCGCCTGATCAAGATCAGCATCATCAAACACAATGAATGGCGCATTGCCGCCCAGTTCAAGGCTCAGACGCTTGATGCTGTCAGCAGCCCCCTTCATCAGAAGCGAGCCAACACGTGTCGAACCAGTGAAGGATATCTTGCGCACGGTTTCATTTGCCATCAGTTCATTACCGATTTCACTCGGCATGCCGGTGACAATATTGATAACGCCAGCTGGTATCCCTGCCCGTTCTGCAAGTACGCCAAGTGCGAGTGCCGAAAATGGCGTAAACTCCGAAGGCTTAATGACGACCGTGCAGCCTGCCGCAAGCGCCGGAGCTACCTTACGCGTGATCATCGCATTGGGAAAATTCCAAGGTGTAATGATCGCGCAAACGCCGACAGCCTCTTTGAGCACCAGAATACGGCGATCTGCCGTCGGCGAAGGAATACTACCACCATCAATACGACGGGCTTCTTCTGCAAACCACTTCACAAAAGAGGCGCCATAGCGAATTTCGCCAACAGCCTCATTGAGCGGCTTGCCCTGTTCAAGCGTCAAAAGCAGCGCAAGATCCTGCTCATGCTCAATCATCAAATCAAACCAACGTTCCAGCAAAGCTGCACGTTCGGCATGCGTTTTCTTTTTCCATGGCTTGAATGCGGCGTGCGCGGCGTCAATTGCCGCGCGTGTTTCGGATGCCCCCATATCGGGGATCGTACCCAATGTGCCAAGACTTGCGGGATTGGTTACATCGACAGTGGCACCTGACGCCGCATCCTGCCAGACACCACCAATGAGGCCTTGTTGTCTGAAAAGGCTCTGATCTTTTAACATTCTTCTGTTCCCTTTTATCCGAGAGCTGCAAGCACGGCCTGCGTGATCGCCTCCGTCTTATCTTTGCCTGCAACTGTGCCGATACCTTGCGCCGTCGCCAATTCAATCGCCGTCATGACGTCTTTGGCGGCCTGATGCTCGCCGAGATGCTCAAGCATCATCGCTCCTGACCAGATCGCTGCAATTGGATTGGCAATACCAAGATGCGCAATATCGGGTGCTGAACCATGAACCGGCTCAAACATGGAGGGTGCTGTGCGGTCCGGATTGATATTGGCCGAAGCCGCATAGCCAAGACCGCCCTGAATGGAAGCGCCCAAATCGGTCAGAATATCGCCAAAGAGATTGGAGGCCACGATCACATCAAGGCTTTCCGGTGCCATCACCATACGTGCTGCCATAGCATCAATGTGATAATGCGAGACCTCGACATCAGGATATTCTTTGGCGACTTCTTTTGTCACTTCATCCCAGAAAACCATCGAGTATTTCTGCGCATTGGATTTGGTCACCGAAGCCAGCTTCTTGCGGCGCAAACGTGCTTGTTCAAAGCCAAAGCGGATGATCCGCTCAACACCCGCGCGTGTGAAAATCGCAGTTTCGACTGCCACTTCATCTTTCGTACCCGAATGCACGCGTCCGCCAGCACCCGAATATTCGCCTTCCGTGTTTTCGCGGATACACAGAATATCAAAGCCTTCAGAGCGCAGCGGCCCTGTTACGCCTGCAAGGAGACGATGCGGGCGAATATTGGCATATTGCACAAACGCCTTACGGATCGGCAGCAGCAAGCCATGCAAAGAGACAGAATCCGGCACTTCCGCTGGCCAGCCAACAGCACCAAGATAAATCGCGTCGAACTTGCGTAATGTCTCAATGCCATCAGCAGGCATCATCGCGCCAGTTTCATGATAATAGGCGCAAGACCACGGGAAGCTTTTGCCTTCCAGCGTGAAGCCAGTGCGTTTTGCAGCCGCTTGCAAAACCTGCCACGCCGCATCCGTCACATTCTTACCGATACCGTCACCCGGAATAAGTGCAATCGAATAGGTTGTCATTGTTCGCTCCCTTATAAATCGATAAGCACGCTTTTGGATTTACGATTTGCGAGATAGGCTTCACGCCCGAGATCCTTGCCAATACCGGAGCTTTTATAGCCGCCGGTTGGCAGGATATGATCGCGCGATCGCCCATAGCGGTTGACCCAGATGGTGCCTGCCTGCAATGCTTTTGTTACGCGGATTGCGCGTGACAGATCACGCGTGAAAAGACCTGCTGCCAGCCCATAAGTCGGATGATCCGCAAGTGCTAAAGCTTCGTCTTCTTCGCCAAATGTCTGGATCGTCAGAACAGGACCAAAAATTTCTTCGGTAACGGCTGGTGAGCTTTCAGTGACACCACGCAAAAGCGTCGGCTCATAAAAATAGCCTTCGCGGTCCATCCGTTTTCCACCGACAACACTTTGTGCGCCAAGCCTGACAGCCTTCTGCACAATCTCATCAATACGACAAATCTGACGTTCCGAGATAATCGGAGAATATTGGGTATTATCGTCCCATGTCACGCCCGGCTTGATATTCGCCATATGACGCGCAATCGCATCGCTCAATGCATCCGCAATTTCTTCTGAAACAATCAGGCGCGAACCCGCGACACAGGCCTGTCCGGCATTACTGAGAATACCACGCGTGATGGCAGAAGCAGCCAGTTCCAGATCGGCATCTGCAAACACCACCTGTGGGCTTTTTCCACCAAGTTCCAGCGTCATTGGCTTAATACCAGTACGGGCGATATTTTCCATAATCGCCGCACCTGCTGCCGTTGATCCCGTGAAGCTCACTTTGGAAATATCGGGATGGCCGGTAATGGCATTGCCAGTGGTTGGTCCATCACCCAGCACGATATTGATAAGCCCTGCCGGAATTCCCGCTTTGACCGCAAGTTCAGCCATATAAAGGGTGGAAAACGGCGTCATTTCAGACGGTTTCAGAACAACGGCATTGCCTGCGGCAAGTGCCGGTCCAAGCTTCCAGCCCGCCATAGAGATCGGAAAATTCCATGGCGTGATTGCGCCGATCACACCATAAGGCTCGCTCAGCGTCATGCCGAATGTGCTCGCGCTTGTCGGCACAACAGCGCTGCCCTCCTTGTCGGCAAATTCAGAAAAGAAACGGATTTGCTCAGCCGTGACAGCAATATCGCCTTCAATAAGCTGTGCAATCGGGCGTGTTGAAGAAACGGCTTCCAGACGTGCAAGCGTCAGTGCTTCCTGTTCAATAAGCTCAGCCCAGCGATGCATCGCATTAAGGCGCTCGCGTGGGCGAGCATCGGCCCAACCACTCGTTTTCAATGCAGCCTTGGCGGCCTGAACTGCCCGATCAACCACCCCTTCATCGGCGATAGGACAATCCCCGTAAGCTCTACCGTCAGAAGGCCGGCGCATTTCCATCCCGCCGGAAACATCGATACGCTCTCCGCCGATATAATGGTAAAACGGGAGTTCAAGCGCTTCGGGATTAAAGCTTAAAGTCATCGCGCACCTCGCACTTTCTTTGCTTAAGACCTTAGTGCCGCTGACGCCGCATTTTCGATCAAGAAATGCCCGCCCGACGGCTTTTATGCGCGTCAAGCGGGTTTTATGCGGCGGATTATTCTGGCTTACTCGTAAACGCAGAGGTAAATTTTGCGCACCGTTTCAATCGTGCGCCAGACACCGACAAAACCCGGCTTCATGACAAAGCTGTCGCCTGCGCGATATGTCTTGGTTTCACCACCCTTTTCCTCAATCTCGACGAGACCGGAAAGGATGTGGCAGAACTCCAGTGTCGTCCCCTTAATGGAATGCGTTTCGCCCGGCGTTGCTTCCCAGACTCCCGTCAGAACCTTATCATTTTTGGAAGCATCCTGTGCCCATGTCTTGAATTCAGGAGAACCCGAAATAAGACGATCCGGCGTTGGCAACGCTTCTTTCGGTACAAAGTCGGGATTTGGATCAATGGTAATCAGAAGCGACATGGAATTCCCCTTTTAGATTAATAACCAAGTGTGCGATCGATCAGGCCGATCAGTTTTTCCCCGGCGAGATAACGCTGGATGTTCTCAATGACGGATTTTGCAGCCGTGTGCGGCTGCGTGACGGAAGCGATATGTGGCGTAATGAGCACTTTCGGATGGGACCAAAGCGGATGCCCCACAGGCAGCGGCTCAGGATCGGTTACGTCACACATTGCCGCTGCAAGATGTCCGCTATCCAAGGCTTGGATCAGTGCATTTTGATCGAGCTGCGGCCCTCGTCCTGTATGCAGCAAGCGCGCCCCCTTTGGCAGCAACGCAAACAGATCAGCATTCAGGATACCGCGTGTTTCATAGGTCAGCGGCAGCAGGCATATGAGAATATCTGTTTGCCCCAGAAAGGGCGCAAACTGTTCTTCACCATAAAAACACGCAACACCTTCAATGTCTTTTTTGCTCCGGCTCCAGCCTGAAATCGGAAACTGAAACGGTAGCAGCCGTTCAATAGCTGCCTGTGCAAGCATGCCAAGCCCCAGAAAGCCTATGCGGCGCTCACTGGCCTGCACGATCGAAAGTGCGCGCCAGTCTTCATTTTTCTGCTGTTGACGATAGGCGATGGCTTCACGATGCAAGGTCAGCACGCCAAGCGTCACATATTCCTGCATCATGCGAACAATGCCGTCCTCAACCATGCGCACAAGCTTGACATGCGCGGGAACAGTTCCCGGCTTGAACTGATCGACACCAGCACCAATTGAAAAAAGAATTTCCAGATTGCGGTAGCGCGCTATGTCATCTGGCGCTACCCAACTGATAAGATAGCGGATTTTGTCAGGATCGACATCTTCTCCCGCCTGATAAAACGCGATATCCGGCAGCGCCTGAACAAAAGCGTCGCGAAAAACAGCGCCGCGCGCGGCATCCGAATTAAAGAGAAACGCCATACGATTCTGCCGCCAACTTGGGTTATATGATCAAGCGCGCGCCAAGATCGTCGATCATTTTCTGACACGCATGAAGTTCATTGATTTCGATATATTCGTTGGGGCGATGCGCGCGGCCAATATCACCAGGACCGCAGATAATCGCATCAATACCCGCTTGCTGAAAAAGCCCGGCTTCTGTGCCATAGCTTACCGCAGCCATTGCTTCCCGCCCCGTTAGTTCCACCATCAATTGTGAAAGTGCGCTTTCGTCAGACAGCGACAAGGCAGGATAAGAACTCAGCTCATGCCAATGCACTTCAAATCCATCGTCGCGCAAAGCGAGCAATTGCTTTCTCACCGGCTCAAGCAAAGACAAAGGCGATACACCGGAAATTGCGCGCACCTCGATATCTGCGGTGCAGCGATCCGGGATGATATTGACAGCCTGCCCGCCGGAAACCACGCCAAACTGCAAAGAGGAATAAGACGGCTCGAAATTATGATCGAACGGTCCGTTTTGCAGTGATTGACCATAGACCGCAGCCTGCGCAATGACAGTGGCCATAGCATGAACAGCATTCAACCCCAGATCGGGACGCGACGAGTGCCCTGAACGCCCGATGACTTCAAGTCGCGCAGCAGCCTTGCCTTTATGCGCACGCACAGCCTGCATCCGGCTTGGCTCTCCGATGATCGCACCAAGCGGCTTCGCGCAGAGCTTAGGAAGCTCCGCGAGCATATGCGGTACACCCCGACAGCCTGCCTCTTCATCATAGGAAAATGCCAGGTGAACCGGCCGCTGCAAGGAACTGGACGACAATTTGGGCAAAGCCGCCAAAGCACATGCCAGAAAGCCTTTCATGTCAGTCGTGCCACGACCATAAAGCTTTTCGCCATCCTTATGGAGCTTGAATGGGTCGGTTGACCATTCAGCCTCTCCGGCAGGCACCACATCCATATGACCGGAAAGAATATAGCCCGGCACATCACGTGGACCGACAGTCATGAACAGGTTCGCCCTGTCACCTTCCGGTCCCGGAAGCATATCAACCTGCGCTCCATGCGCTTTTGCATAGGCACTGATCCAACCGACAATCGGGTCATTGGCGGTGCCCACGACGGAGGGAAACCCGATCAATGCGGCAAGAATTTCTTCGACGTTCATGAATACCACATGCAAGGTTACTCTTCGGATTTTTACCAGCATAAGAGCGCCGCCCAGTGTTCCGTGCCGAATAAGGCGTAGCTTTAAACAAAGATTGCGAATTACCCCTGCCAAGAAGCAAATCCTGCCGCGAGCGCCATGTGATGATGCGGCAAAATACGTCTGCCAGACGGATTGCATTCATTGGCAGGATCAAAAACACTACTTATTGCAGGCTAGGGAATTGGGTTAGGACGCTGATATGCAGAATTCAGTGCGGCTGAAATCGTTTGAACTGATGGCGCAAGACATCGCAAATGTCGATGTCAGCATGCTGCATGCGCTTTCCATGGGCGTCCGCTGGCCGCATCGTCCCAATGACTGGGAGCAACTTCTGCAAACGGGTCGGGGTATCGTGGCCGTTGACGGGATCGGACGCGTGTTCGGAAGTGCGATGTGGTTTCCCTACGGGGACGATTTTGCAACCATTGGGATGGTGATCACATCGCCGCGCGCGCAGGCCCAGGGAAACGGACGCTGGCTTATGGATCAGGTGCTTGAACGTTGCAGCGGTCGAAATCTCAGTCTCAACGCAACCCATGCCGCCTATAGTCTTTACATTTCGCTAGGGTTTAAGAATGAAGCAACCGTCTATCAGTGTCAGGGTGAAACAGCGCTCACGCTTCCCGAAATTCCCTTTGCTGACGGTGACATTGTTCGTCTTTCGGATAGCGAATTTGAAACGCTGGCTCATTTGGACGCTCAGGCTTTCGGCGTCAATCGCGCCGGTTTGTTAAAGCACCTGTCTGACAAAGCAGAAATCTTTGGCTTGAAACGCAATGGCCAACTGGTCGGCTATTCCTTCTGCCGCGAATTCGGTCGGGGCAAAGTTATCGGCCCAATCGTGGCGCGTAACGATGAGGATGCAATCCAGCTCACTGCAATCCATCTGCATAATCTCAGAGGAGCCTTTGCCCGTGTCGATACGCGCGAGAAAACCGGTCCGTTTGCAGATTATCTTGCACAATGTCGGCTTGGTGTTTTCAGCACAGTCACCACAATGTCGAAAGGCAAGCCATTTCTGAACAGAAAGAGTGACACCCCTTGGGTGTATGGGCTTGCAGCCCATTGCTGGGGTTAACAGAAACCTAAACAATTGCCTTTCAGCAAAGCATAATATCGAAGTGCATTTCTTGTGAAAGCTCGTTTGGAACATCATTGTAACAACACAAGAGCTGCCTTCCACCGTCATTTTTCGTGCGCCGCAGTCACCGGCACTGCCATGATACTGCGTCGGGGATACGGTCTCAGCGCTCCACTCATTGCGCCAGCATGAGATCGCCATCACGGAATAATCAATATTTTCCGGTGCTTAAAAGCGCGCACGCGCCCCAACGAAGGGGTCGCAATCATCAAAATCAAACCATTTCTTAACGACTTATTTACTACGTTTGTAAGAAAATGAACTTAGCAAATCATTATGTCGACCTGTTCGTGAATTCGGCCCGTAATTTCGACTGTTTTTGAAAAGTGAATTTCACATGGCAAACACACATCAGGCATCCGGTTCTCGTTCCATCATCGATGAACTCAACGCCCTGCGTGAGCGTCATGCAGCACCCGTTGCCCCAAAACAAAGTGCCTTGGACGAGCTAAGCAACACATTGGCTGAACTTGAAAAACGCCTGGCCAATCTTGGAGAAGCGGCCCCTCGCCCACGCGCCGTTGTGCCCGATAAACGCCCTGATAATCGCATTGAAGGTCTTGCAGAAATTGCAGACCATCTGCGGCGTCTCGAAAGGGAAAAGAGCGAAGCAGGACATTTTGCAAGCCAGCCAGCACCGCGCTTTGCAGAACTGCGCGACGAACCACGCACATCATCGTTGGAACGCAACACACTGCGCCAGATTGACCAGCGTTTGGATGATATCAGTCGCTGCGTCATTGCAGCCAATCAGCACCAGCACTCCAATCACGAAGAAGCAATGCGTCTGGAGCGCATTGAACGCCGCCTTACGGAGCTGGCCCAGCAGCTTGACAGTTCAGACGCCGCACAGAATGCCGATATGCTGTTTCGTCGTCTCGGCGAACTTTCGCAGCGTATTGATGCTTTAAGCCAAGAGGCGCACCTGCCCGAAAATACAATTGAGCAATTGGCACAACAGATCAATCTCCTTGCCCATCAGGTCGGCAAGGTTATGGAAAATCTGAATCAGTCCGATTATGACAGCGTCGATGCGCGACTTGAGGCCATCGGTGAAAAGCTTGCAGTGGTTGAGAAATGGACGCGCGATCCAAACCCTGGCCTTCTGGAAAAGATCGATAACCGCTTTAAGGAATTGACCAAGCGACTGGATGCGCAATATGCAAGCCACTACGCCGATGGCGGTGTTTTGCATACGCTTGAAGGACGGCTCGACGATATATCACAGCAGATTTCACTCAGCCTTCTGCAGACACCACATGTCGACGAATCTTCGTTTGCTGAAAGCGAAGCCATTCGCGGTCTCGAAAACCAGATCGCAAATCTTGCACTCCAGCTTGCCAGACCATCGGCAGAATTTGAAGAATTAAAGCCGCGTCTTGATACAATCGAACATGCTATTGTGAACAACCGCGAAACGGTGCTGGATGCGGCAAGAGAAGCCGCCGAAGCCGCCGTTGCCAGTGTTTTAAAGCACGGTTCGCAGCACGACACCGCGATTGCACTCCAGCTTGCCAACGATATGAAGTCGCTTGAAGCACTCGCGCGCAATGCGGACGAGCGCAATGCCAGGACATTCGACATCGTACATGAGACGCTGGTCAAAGTTGTTGATCGATTGGCTACCCTTGAGCAGCAGATCGTCATCAACGCCGACACGTCGCCCAAGTCCAAGCCCGTTGCAAATCCGTATTCTACAGCAGCAAATGCACTCCCAACGCTTAAAACCAAGCCGGCTGAAAAAGCTGCAACCGATACAGCGCATGGTGAGGAAAAGCTTGCAAAACTGACACCCAAAACACTGGCGCCGCACACGCTTTCACCAAAGACACGGCAGGAACCGGAACTGAGCGCATCACTTGATTCTGTTCAGCCCGATAATGACAGCCTGCTTGATCTGAACACGATCATGAAGCGCGTGCGCGAAGAGCGCAACCAACAGGACGACGCCAAAGCCAAACCAAGCGGCAAAGCCGACCTGATCAGCGTTGCGCGCCGTGCGGCACAGCAAGCTGCCGACGAATCGAGCAAGCTTGAACAAAGCTCCGAAAAAGCAGCAGCAGAAAAGAAGGGATCGATCAGCAGTCTCTTCACCCGTCAGCGCAAGCCGATCCTGATGGCAATGGGTGCGGTGATGATGGCAATCGCTGGTTTGCAGGTGGGTGCTGCTTTTCTTGAAAACAAAGAGCAGGCCGAGCTTGTTGCAAAAACAGCAGCGCCGGAAATCGATAAAGCGACCACAGCTTCCCTCGCCCCTGCTTCTGAGCCTGCGCCAGCAACCATGCAGCCCATGCCGGAAATGGTTGCGCCTGAGACAACGATTGCCAAGCCACAGCAGGAAAGCAATCTTTTAACGCCGCAGGCACCGACCGAACCACAGGAACAGGCTATTCCCGATACGGCTGTAGCTCAGGAACCTGAAGCAACAACGCAAGATGTGCCTGTGGATGCTGGCCCTGCCGCGTTGCGTGAAGCAGCAGCTGCGGGCGATCCACGCGCCTTGTTTGAAATCGGCAATCGCTATGCGGAAGGTCAGGGCGTTACAAAAGACCTGACGCAAGCGGCAAACTGGTTTGAAAAATCGGCTTCAAAAGGCTTTGCCCCTGCGCTTTATCGCCTTGGGAACATGAATGAAAAGGGGCTTGGCATCTCCCGTAATCTCGCCAAAGCCATCGATTTTTATCAGCAGTCAGCACAAGCGGGCAATGCCAGCGCAATGCACAATCTGGCTGTGCTTTATGCTTCGGGTGCCAGCGGCTCGCCGGACAATGCATCGGCTGTACACTGGTTTACCGAAGCGGCAGAACGGGGCGTCAAGGACAGCCAGTATAATCTGGGAATTCTGGCTGCCAAAGGTCTTGGAATGCCGGTTAACCTCGAAGAAAGCTACAAGTGGTTTGCACTTGCGGCAAAAGCTGGAGACAAGGACGCAGCCGACAAGCGTGATCAGATTGGCGCCGCACTGACGCCTGAGAAGCTTGAGCGTGCCAAAGGCACAGTGGAACTCTGGAAGGCGAAGCCACTTAATCCGGACGCCAATTCGCTCGACATACCTGAAGGTTGGTCAGACGAAAAGCCTGTCACAACGGCTTCTGTGGATATGAAAAAAGCTGTTCGCAATATCCAGCTCATCCTGCAAAAAAACGGCTATGATGTTGGCACAGCCGATGGCGTGATGGGGAACAGAACCCGCAACGCGATCGCGGAAATTCAGAAAGCCAATGGGCAGGAGCCGACCGGCGAAGTCAACCAGCAACTCGTGCAGCTCCTGCTCGAAAAGAACAAATAGGCCTCAGTTTTGGGCCCAATGCATAGGATTGGCACTCCACATTGTTGTTCATAAACAACAATGTGCCATTTTCTTCACCCATCATTCAGCAAAGTAACTCTATTCTCAATCGGAGTTTGACTTCCCCTTGGTGAAAGAGCAAGACAATTGAACAGGTTAGAGCGCATCCTGAAAAGTGTTAAACGGGTTTAGGAAAAGATGCGCGTTAAAACAAAAGATTAGAGCGCCGATCTGATTTTATCAGACCGGACACGCTCTAATACAGCTCTTGCGGCATAGCGCGACCGCAAAGTGCTGAATGGTGTGCGTTGTAAAAAACCGGGTTCGGAATTGGGTATTTACCTTCCCATTGCGGAATTGTCGGTCAACATGCTGGTTCTGCTCGGCATGGGCGCAGCCGTGGGCTTTCTATCGGGATTGTTCGGCGTGGGCGGCGGGTTTCTCATCACGCCACTGCTGATCTTTTATAACATCCCGCCCGCTATTGCCGTTGCAACCGGCGCAAATCAGGTTATCGCTTCGTCGGTTTCAGGTGCTCTCGCGCATTTCAAACGGCGAACGCTTGATATAAAACTCGGGCTGTTTCTGGTCGCCGGCGGTATACTGGGATCGCTCCTCGGTATTTTCGTTTTCTCGTGGTTGCGTGATCTCGGACAGCTCGACCTGATCGTTTCGATCCTCTACGTCTTCTTCTTAGGCACAGTCGGCGGATTGATGCTGGTTGAAAGCGTACGCGCGCTGCGCCGCGTGAAAAAGGGACAGGCGGGTGCCATTCGCCGCCCCGGCCAGCACACTTGGATACACAAGCTTCCCTTCAAGATGCGGTTCCGCGCTTCAACAATCTATGTCAGCATCATTCCGGTGCTTGGTATTGGTTTCTTCATCGGCCTTCTGTCATCCGTGATGGGTGTCGGTGGCGGCTTCATCATGGTGCCTGCGCTCATTTATCTGCTGCATGTGCCAACCAATGTGGTTGTCGGTACATCGCTGTTTCAGATTACCTTTGTCACGGCTTTCACCACGGTGATGCAGGCGACGACCAACCAGTCAATCGACATCGTGCTGGCATTCCTGCTGATGCTTGGCGGCGTGATCGGTGCGCAATATGGCGCACGCGCAGGACAGAAGCTGCGTGGCGAACAGTTACGCTTGCTGCTGGCTTTGCTGGTGCTTGCCGTGGGCTTACGCCTTGCTTTCGGCCTGTTCGTACGGCCCGACAATCTGTTCTCGATCTCGATTGCGGATATGTGACATGAGGAAACTCACGCTCATATCAGTTGTGTTATTCAGCTTTGCAGCATTCCCGGCATCTGCGCAGATCAATTCAAGCGGCGATGGAAATACTGTGCCGCAATTGCAAAACCCGGCCGAAGAGACAATTGAGATCGGTCTTTCGACCGAAACAATTGCCATCACTTCTAATTTTGGCGGTACAGACCTTACCATTTTCGGCGCACTCGACAATGCCGACCCAGTGATCCAGCGTCAGGGGCGCTATGATATTATCGTCGTGCTACAAGGCCCATCCCGCGATCTCGTCGTGCGCAAGAAGGAGCGTTATCTCGGTGTCTGGGTCAATGCAGATTCTGAAACATTTCTTGGCGTGCCACTGTCCTATTCGCTCGCTTCGACGCGTAATCTTCAGGACATCGCAGATGACAAGCTATACCGCCAGCTTTCGGTCGGCGTTCGTAATTTTTATCTCAGGCCCGAAGATCCGGCGAGCCTTTCAGGAAATATCCTGACCTTTGGTAATGAACTGCGCGAAATGAAAATCCGCCAAGGCCTTTACAGTCAGCGCATCGGCGGTGTTGAATTTCTCTCCCGCACCCTGTTTCGTGCAACGCTGAACCTTTCTGCCAATGTTCCCGTGGGGCGTCATAAGGCGCGAGCGCTGTTATTTCGCAACGGTGTTTTTCTGCGCGAAGCCAATGCCAGCCTTGAAATTGTGAAAGCCGGTGTGGAGCAGAGCATCTATGATGCAGCGCACAAATACAGCTTCTATTACGGTTTATTTGCCGTGTTTTTAGCTGTCTTCACCGGTTGGGCCGGACGAATTCTTTTCAGAAAAGACTAACCACCGACCAGCGCACTATGCGCAATCGGGTAAATTTTGCCCTGCCCCAGCATATAGGCACGCAAGCTTGCATCAACGAACAGCCCGCGAAACGCGCGATCCAGCACATTGAGCGCGCCCGTATAAGCACCAAATGCAGGCATGATCAGCCTTTCGCCGTCGCTCGCAAAACATGGACGCCGCACCGACCGCCCTCGCCGGATGATCCGTGCTGCCGGATGAAGATGGCCTGCCACCTCGCCTTCTGCCTTTGAGCGCGATGGCTCATGACGGAAACTCAGCGGTCCGATTGCAAGCTCCTCAACGCAATCGCCGGGCAAATCGGCTGGGCGATCAGGGTCATGATTGCCGGTAATCCAGAACCAGTCGCGGCGTTCCATCAACGATTTAAGACGGATCGCATATAACGATGGGAGACGCTCGCTGGCCTTTGCATCGTGAAAACTGTCGCCGAGACTGATAACGGTTCGCGGCTGATAGCGCGCAATGACCGAAGCCAGCATGTCGAGTGTGGCAGCCGTATCATAAGGCGGAATGAGCTGTCCACGCCGGGCAAAAGACGAGCCCTTTTCAAGATGCAAATCCGAAACCACCAGCATATCGAGGTCCGGCAGAAAGAGTGCGCCGCAAGGATCGTAGATCGTCGCAACGCCGCACAATTCCGCATGCGCCAGACTATAAGCCTCACCATTTCCCCAGACTGCTATACTCATTGCGTTGCTTCTCTAATCAGATCATCGGCTGCTTCTTCAAGCAGCATATCATCGCCCTCACCGGCCACGCGCTCGCGCCCGATTTCAAGCATCACAGGCAGCGCCAGCGGAGAAATACGCGCCAGCGGCTTATGCAGCAGATGGCCCTTCACACGCGCCAGCATGTCGCCAAGACGCTTGATGTCGAGAAGCCCGGCTGCCGCATCGGCACGCGTTGCCTGTAGCAAAATATGGTCCGGTTCGTGGGTTCTCAGCACATCATAGATCAGATCAGTCGAAACCGTCACCTGACGGCCCGTTTTCTCCTGCCCCGGATGTCGTCGCTCGATAAGCCCCGAAATCACGGCACAATTGCGGAAGGTGCGCTTCAGGAGATAGCTTTCATCAAGCCATGCTTCGAGATCGTCCCCTAACATGTCTTCATCGAACAGCTGTTTGAGGCTTAATTTGCCAGAACCAATCATCGCACCCATGTCTTTGAGGCCCCAAAGCCCCAGCGAATAATCGGTCGCGACAAAGCCGAGCGGATGCGCACCCATGCGCTCAAGACGGCGGGTCAGCAACATGCCAAGCGTCTGATGCGCCAGCCTGCCCTCAAACGGATAGGCGACCATATAGAAACGCCCGCCTTTGGGGAACGTTTCGATCAGCAACTCGTCTTCTCGCGGCAGAACGGATTTAAACGCCTGCACTTCCAGCCATTCGCGCACCTGTTCCGGCAGGAACTGCCAGCGCGAACGATCCGCCAACATGGCGCGCACCTCAGATGCGAGATAAGTGGAAAGCGGAAATTTTCCACCTGCATAGACGGGAATTTTGGCATCCTGTCCGGCAGCGTTGGAAGCCATGCATTCGTTCTCACGAATGCCTTCAAATCGCAGCACTTTGCCCGCAAATAGGAATGTGTCGCCCGGTGTCAGCGTTTCGAGGAAATATTCTTCAATGCGGCCCAGCACACGACCGCCTCTCGCATTTGCGCCCTTGCCGCCACGCGTAAGCCGGACATTCAACTCCGGCGCTTCGACAATCGTACCAATATTCAGGCGATATTGCTGCGCGATGCGCGGGTTTGAAACCCGCCATGTGCCATCAACAGTCTTGCGGATTTTAGCAAAACGCTCATAGGTCTTGAGCGCATAGCCGCCGGTCGCCACAAAATCGAGAATTTGGTCAAAGGTTTCGCGTGAGAGACTGGAATAAGGTGCTGCACTTCGTACTTCCCGATAAAGCTGGTCGGCGTTGAAGGGCTCGGCACAGGCCATGCCCAGCACATGCTGCGCCAGAACATCCAGCGCGCCATCAATCAGCGGCGGCGTATCCTGCGCGCCAAGATAATTTGCGTCGAGCGCCGCACGGCACTCCAGCACCTCGAAGCGATTGGCAGGCACCAGAATGGCACGGCTCGGCTCATCCATACGGTGATTGGCGCGACCGATCCGCTGCGCAAGTCGACTTGCGCCCTTTGGTGCGCCGACATGAATGACCAGATCGACATCGCCCCAGTCAATGCCTAAATCGAGCGTTGAGGTGGCAACGACAGCGCGCAAAGTATTCGCCGCCATCGCCTGTTCCACCTTGCGGCGCTGGCTGGCATCGAGTGAGCCGTGATGCAGGGCAATCGGCAGCGTGTCCTCGTTGACGCGCCAAAGCTCCTGAAACAGCATCTCCGCCTGACTGCGCGTGTTAACGAACAGCAGCGTCGTGCGATGCGTGCGGACAGCCTCATAAATATCCGGGATCGCATAGCGCGACGAATGCCCCGCCCACGGCACCCGTTCCTCTGAATCGAGAATAGTAATTTCGGGTTTGGCCCCGCCATCAACCGTAACCAGACCGGATTTTGGCTCTGTATCATCCTGCTCGACCAGCCAGCGACGCAACTCGTCAGGTTGCGCCACAGTCGCCGACAAACCGATTGTCTGCATTTGCGGTTGCAGAAGGCGCAGACGCGCAAGCCCCAGCGCAAGCAGATGACCGCGTTTTGAGATAACCAGTGAGTGCAGTTCATCCAGCACCACATAACGCAGACCCTTGAAAAACTGCTCAGCCCCTTTAGAGGCAATAAGCAAAGCCAGTTGCTCCGGCGTAGTGAGCAAAATATCAGGCGGTGCGAGTTTCTGCCGCTGACGCTTATGTGCGGGTGTATCACCCGTCCGGGTCTCAATCGTGATGTCGAGTCCCATTTCCTCGACGGGTATGGTCAGATTTCGATGAATATCGACCGCAAGCGCCTTTAGAGGCGAGATATACAACGTATGCACACCGCGCTTTGCCATACCAGGCTTTTTGCTGCCACTCCGCTCCAGATCGACCAGCGCAGGCAGAAAACCTGCAAGCGTCTTGCCCGCCCCCGTTGGCGCAATCAGCAGTGTCGATTGCCCCTGCTCGGCGCGCGATAGTAATTCAAGCTGATGCGCGCGCGGCGACCAGCCCTTTTGCGCAAACCATTTTATAAAACGGTCTGGCAAGTGAAAGGCAGCGGCCTTAGAAGTGGGTGTCAGGTTCAGTGTCACGCACTCAATCTAGTGCTCACGAGGCGTCTCGCCAAGAGATTTGTTCACTTTTGTTCTCATTTTGTGAGAAGTTCGTTTTGCGCGCTCTTTTCAGCGGGAAGTTACTGACCTATCTAATAAATCATGCGCTATGATCAGTTGCTGCGTTCCACACCCAAAGGTCTCTATTGCCCGCCCGGCGATTTTTACATTGATCCGGTGCGGCCTGTTGATCGCGCGCTGATCACCCACGGACATTCCGATCATGCGCGTGCCGGACATGCTCATGTGCTTGCGACGCAACAGACGCTCGACATCATGGCAATCCGCTATGGTGCAGATTTCGCAGGCAGCACACAATCGGCCGATTTAGGCGCAGTGCTAAATGTAAACGGCGTCACCGTCAGCTTTCATCCGGCAGGCCATGTGCTTGGCTCCGCACAAATTGCAGTTGAAAAAGATGGCACGCGCATTGTCGCTTCAGGCGATTATAAACGTGCCGCCGATCCAACCTGCGCGCCCTTTGAGCCTGTTACCTGTGATGTTTTTATCACCGAAGCGACCTTTGCACTGCCCGTATTTCGCCATCCCGAAGCGGCGCATGAAATTGCAACTTTGCGGAAATCACTCACACAATTTCCTGAACGCGCGCATCTGGTGGGGGCATATTCGCTTGGCAAAGCGCAGCGCGTTATAAAACTCATTCGCGATGCGGGTTATGACGAGCCAATCTATATTCACGGCAGCCTGCAAAAGCTCTGCGATTATTATCGCACACAAGAGATCGATCTTGGTCGGTTGGAACCTGCAACGCTCGAACGTGGTGAAGCTGCGCCCGATTTTGCTGGCAAGATCGTCGTCGGCCCACCCTCCGCATTTGCCGATCGCTGGGCACGACGTTTCCCCGATCCACTACCCGCCTTTGCATCGGGCTGGATGCGTATCCGCCAGCGCGCAAAGCAACGCGGTGTCGAACTGCCACTCATCATATCTGATCACTGTGACTGGGACGAGCTGACCACAACCATCAGCGAGATAAAACCTGCGGAAGTCTGGGTGACACATGGGCGTGAAGAAGCGCTGGTGCGCTGGTGCGAGCTGCAAAATATCCCAGCGCGCCCGCTCCATCTTATCGGCTACGAAGATGAGGGCGATTGATGCGTGCTTTCGCTGAACTTCTCGACCGCCTTGTCCTCACACCCCAGCGCAATGGCAAATTGCGACTGCTGATCGATTATTTCCGCACCACACCTGATCCTGATCGTGGCCTTGCACTTTCAGCCATCACCCGCGATCTGGAATTGCAAAGCGTCAAGCCTGCTATGCTGCGCGCACTGATTACCGAGCGCACGGACCCTACGCTTTTTGCTTATTACTATGATTATGTCGGCGATCTTGCCGAAACGATTTCGCTGATCTGGCCCGGTCCGCGAGAAACGCCTGCGGGTGCCAACCTGCCGCTCAGCGTTGTCGTGCATGAGTTGCAAAACGCCTCACGCCGTGAGGGGCCGCAGCTTGTGGCTGGCTGGCTCGATCTGCTTGGCATATCAGAGCGTTATGCGCTTTTGAAGCTAGTGACCGGGGGCTTGCGCATCGGCGTTTCCGCCCGTCTTGCCAAGCAGGCACTGGCAGATTTTGGCGGTGTGGATGTGGTGGAAATCGAAGAACTCTGGCACGGACAGACGCCGCCCTTCACGGCACTTTTTGCATGGCTTGAGGGTCATGGCCCAAAGCCTGCCGCCACTGCCGACGCACCAATCCGACCCGTCATGCTGGCAACGGCGCTGGATGAGGTCGAAATTCCCTCGCTTGATCCATCTGCCTATAGCGCCGAATGGAAATGGGATGGAATTCGCGTGCAGGCCGTTGCAGAAAACGGTGTGCGGCGGCTTTATTCGCGCACCGGCGACGATATTTCTTCCGCCTTTCCCGATGTGCTGGAGGCCATGGATTTCGAAGGCTCTATTGATGGCGAATTGCTTGTTGGCCACCATGGCGAAACGGGTCTAGAAACTGCGACATTTTCCGATTTACAGCAGCGGCTTAATCGCAAAACGGTGACAGCCAAACAATTGCGCGAATATCCGGCCTTCATCCGTGCCTATGATCTTTTGCACGAGGGCACGCAGCAATCTGGTGAAGATCTGCGCGCACTGCCCTTCTCAGAACGACGCGCGCGGCTCACTCAATTCGTTGAAAAGCTTGATAAACGACGCTTTGATCTGTCGCCGGTCCTTCAATTTTCGAACTTTGATGAACTCGCGAAATTGCGTCTTAATCCACCGCATCCGGTGATCGAAGGGCTTATGCTCAAACGGCATGACAGCGCCTATGTGCCGGGACGCCCAAAGGCCCATGGTTCAAATGGAAGCGCGATCCATTCACAGTCGATGCTGTTGTGGTCTATGCACAGCGTGGGCATGGCAAGCGCTCAAGCTATTATTCAGATTTCACCTTCGCCGTGTGGACAGGACCGGAAGAAAATCCCGCTCTCGTCCCGGTCGGAAAAGCCTATTTCGGTTTCACCGATGAGGAGCTAAAACTTCTCGACAAATTTGTGCGCGAAAACACGCTTGAGCGCTTTGGTCCGGTGCGGTCCGTTCGGGCCGAGCCCGATCATGGATTGGTGGTGGAAGTTGCCTTTGAAGGCCTCAACCGCTCCAGCCGTCACAAGTCTGGTGTCGCCATGCGCTTTCCGCGCTTTTCTCGGCTGCGCTGGGACAAGCCGCCGCGCGAAGCGGATCGGCTTGAAACGCTGGAAAAACTGTTAAGCTGATTACTCAACAGCCGTTGTGACGCGGATAGCAAAAATATCAACAGGCTTGCCTGCGCCACTGAGATCGGAATTGATGGTAATCTTGCCTGCGCGACCACCGGCCTCAGCCTTCGCAAAATCCTGGTCGAACAGAAAGTCGCTCACAGAATCCCGAACGTCATAGCGTCGGCGTCCGCAATCGCCGAGACCCGCGAAATCACAATTGACCGACATTTGTGTTGGCTTGCCATCTTCACTGCGGGCAACAATGTCAAACGTTGCCTTCTTGCCTGCAAGCTGGCTGAGCACGCCCTCGCCCACATCAAACGTCACGCTGTCATTTGGGCCCTTCGACTGAAGCCGCGCAAAGCTGTTCGTGCCTTCGCGCATGATTTCAGCCGTGGCACCGCCCTGCACTGACATCCGCGTTGCATCGGCGGGTGTAAAAATATTGATCCAGGTGCGTCCTTCCGGATCTTCACCTTCCTTGATCGGAGCCATACGATTGTCTGTCAGAAGCGGGCTTGAACTGCCGCCGCGTGTGAAATCGGCAAAGCTGTTATAGAGCGAAAAGCCGATCAGTCCCAGCACAACGATGACCAGCACTGGAACACCGAAACTCAAAAACGGCGAACGCCGCTTTTTCTTGCGGTCTTTGCGCGAAACACCCGCTTCATAACCAAGATCGGCCGATGCACGCTTGTTCTTTTTGGATGCCGAACGAATGTCCGCAGTATCGAGCGCGGGACCAGCGTCAAAAGCGCCTCCATCCAACACAGGGTCGGCGGAATAAGGCGAGTCCAGCGTTGGCTCGCGCATAGCACTGGCCGCCTGAGAAGACTTAAACTCGGCTTCTATTTCCGAGATCGCATTTTTCACCTTCTGACGACGCTGCTGCCTCTGCTCTTCGCTAAGCGCTGAATTGGACACCAGCGCGCGCTCATGCGCGCCCCAGGCCGCTTCGTAGATACGCTGACGGGTGGCAGGGTTATGTGCATCCGACTTTGCGAATGCATTTCTGATTGCGCGTTCGATACTTTCCAAAGGGCCGTTCTTCCTGGGTTCTCATATTCCGAGTTTGCGTATTCTACCTGAGTCCTTAGATACGGTAATATTAGATAAGCCTCAGCGAAATTAACGTCTGAATCAAGGCATTTACCTGTTCTGAACCCATTTTGGCTACCCGCAACACCTGTCAAAGATACCAATTCTTAACTTTAAGACGTATTTTCCCCCAACCTTTGGTGGAAAAACCACCATTTCACGCCTTATGCAGCCCTTTATATCCATTCAAATTTTCATGTTGTGGTTGGCGAAAGCCATGTTAAAACTATTACGTTTACGCAAACGTCAATTTTTGGAGGATAAAATGGCATTGCCGGATATTTTGAAAAACAGGCTGCGCATTCCCGTGGTCGGAGCGCCACTGTTTATCATCTCAAATCCGGCTTTAGTGCTGGCGCAATGCAAGGCAGGTATTGTCGGTTCTTTTCCCGCGCTCAATGCACGGCCCGAAGCCCAGCTTGATGATTGGCTGGCCGAGATTACCGAAAATCTTGCCGCTCATGATGCGGCAACCCCGCATCGCCCTGCCGCACCTTTTGCGGTTAACCAAATTGTCCACCGCTCCAACAAACGGCTTGAACACGACATTGGCCTCTGCGTGAAATACAAAGTCCCCATCGTTATTTCATCACTGGGTGCTGTGCCGGAAGTAAATGATGCAATTCACTCCTATGGCGGCATCGTTCTCCATGACGTTATCAACAATCGTCATGCCAATTCCGCCATCCGCAAAGGTGCAGATGGCCTTATAGCTGTTGCAGCAGGTGCTGGCGGCCACGCAGGGGCGCTCTCGCCTTTCGCACTCATCCAGGAAATCCGCGAATGGTTTGACGGACCGCTGCTGCTTTCCGGCGCAATCGCCAATGGTGGCGCAATTCTCGCTGCACAGGCCATGGGCGCAGACCTTGCCTATATCGGCTCTCCCTTTATTGCGACCACAGAGTCCCGCGCTTCTGATGGCTATAAACAGATGATTGTCGATTCAAACTCTTCAGACATCGTTTATTCGAACTATTTCACAGGTATTTCAGGCAATTATCTTAAACCATCCATAGCGGGCTCCGGCCTTGATCCGGATCATCTTCCCGAAGCAGATCCATCGAAAATGGACTTCGAAAAGGCCCAGCAGGAAGGTGCAAAAGCGTGGAAAGATATCTGGGGGTGCGGACAGGGAATTGGTGCTGTGAAAGAGATTACGCCTGCAGGTAAGCTTGTTGACAAACTTGAACATGAATATATTGCAGCGCGTGCTCGCATTTGCACGAACGGATAATAGCACTCATTTTAACGTTATAAGGCAAGGTCTGAGACAAACATCAAGATTGCACGTTTTGGGCCTTGCTTTCCTTTACGGTTTTGGTTATCAGCGCAGCGTTCGATTTGAAAACAATCGATACTCCCACCGGAGTTAGGAACCCTTGTTCCTTGCCGCTTTAGCTCAGTTGGTAGAGCACATCATTCGTAATGATGGGGTCACGTGTTCGAGTCACGTAAGCGGCACCAGTAAAATCAAGCACTTAGCACCCGTTCTCAACACTTCATATAATCTCGTGTCACCAAAGTGTCACCACGAGCGCATATGCCTCGTGACACATATAACCTTGGGTGACTCTTGGGGATAGAATGGCGTAGCGCGCAACTTCACTTGGCAGCGCGCTACACGATTTCCGCTTACTTATGAAAGTAGCCCCAAAGTTTGAGGGTGTTCTCGTAGAGCGAAGCAATGCCAACGATGATCGCGAGAACGGTAATTGCTACCCATTTACCAACGCGCCCCAACGTTTGCAGCGTTTCCCATAGGGTCATTACGCCTTCGAGGTTCGAGATATCCTTGTCATCCAGCTTCGAAAGGAACTCTTTCGTATGGTCTGGAAGCTCGATCATGCGGTTTACGGTCGGTGCTTCTGTGTCCATTGGCGTCATGCCTTCCATCCGCACATTCTTGCACCGCGTTCATTATGAGCCAACATCGCTGATACCTCCCGATCAGTCATAGCCGCCAGAGCGACAGGAGAAGGCCGCAAAGGACTCGCGACCAAACAGAACGAGCCTTGTGGGCTGGCGCATGCCGAGAGCAGACATAGCGAGCCAAGTGCAATCACCTTGACCATTTCGATAGCCTTCCGCGGTTCTGCTGAGGCTCGCGGCCCGCGACCGCTGCGTCAATTTCATCGGCAACAGATCGGGCAGCTGAGTTTTCATCTTTCTGCCGCGTCTTTTCGACACCCTTACCGTCTGCACGGCCCTTTAAGTACAGGCCGAGCGCCCCAGCAATAGCCAGAGCGATATACGCCACCCATCCATTCGAAGCGGCGACTAGAGCGAATATGGCTTCAAGCATGATCTTCCCCTCCCTTCACTTGTTTGAGCTCGCGGTTCTTCTTGTTGATCCGGTGACGGTCGATCAGCCACCAGCCAAAGACGATTGCGTTTACGATGATGCCTATCAGGGCGTCAGCTGCGCCATCGTCCAGCCAACCGCGAGCGATCAGAAAACCGCCCGCGATCTGCAAAACTTGTCGGATAACCGGGATGAGCAACGCGATGTCCATCATTTGCCCTTCCCGAAAAACGAGAGAATTGCTTTGAAGAAATCAGCCCAGAAGCTCGTGGTAGCTGTCGGGCTGACAGCGGTTCCGGGCGTACTAGGAGCTTCCGCGTTGTCGCTTGGGGCATTTGGAGGCGGCGCGACGGCATTTCCTGCGACCTTCACCTTGTCCAAAAGCGCCTCGACGGTTTCCGGCTTGACCAGCGCCTTATTCAGTTCGTCGCCCGCATAGTAACTTTCGCCGCGCTTGAGCTTTCGGTGCCCGCCTTGCACTGCGGCCAGAACTGGGAATGACGCCCATTCCTGAGCAAGCCGCTTGCCGAATTCGGTGCGGCTGATCTTTCCGGCCATGAAATCTTCATAGCCGCGCCGCTTCAGCAAATGGAAAGCAAGCCGGTCCTGAAAGTTCGCGTCGAATATCTGGGTTCCCTTCAGGCCAAGCTCCTTGGCGAGATCCTGAAGCGTGGCGCGCATGAACTGAGCCGCGCCAGCCGCTGACGAAGCGGTTGTATAGCCCCAGTTCGCCTTTACCCACGCCTTGCTTGACCAGTTTTTCTGTGCGTCAACGAGATCGCCAAGCGTCATCTTGGTGATTGGCTTTGCAAGCCGGTTCTGCCGGTTGCCGAAAATGACCTGATAACAATCAGGAGGCGCTTTCCCTGCATCGGTTCGGTAAATGAAGTCGAGCAAAAGCGCCGCACCGGCTGGCACGGTTTTATCCATTGGTTTTCCTTTCGGGCGTAAAAAAACCGCCACTCGGGCGGTTGCATTGATCTGCTCATAATCCAGAGCCCTGACGCGGCGCGTCAAAACGCCGTAAGGATCGAACAGGAGCTTGGACAATTATGTCTGAATGTTTCCAAAACCGACGCCGCTGTGTTAACTGCGGAATGTTTGGAAGTCGGTTGGGCTCTTTGAGTTGGGGGAATTATGCGGGCCTTAAGCGCCGTCTCAGTGTATTTGCAGTCTTTTGTAAGAAGCGATGAACGTTTTGAGGCTAACGCAGATAGCCCACCGTCCCGGCAGTGGGGTGCGTTTTCACGCTGGGTTCTGTTCAGCGCTTACGGGAGCGTAGCCCTCCTTTTCTTGGCTGTTTTCGTTCTCAATCCTTTCGGGAATTTCCCAATAACCCGGTTTTCACAGGTCTTTTCTGACAATAATCAGCGGTATTCATATCCTTCGATAGTTCGGTCTGGTCATTATCAGTCAGCGATTTTTGGCACGTCCTCCTCGCGCCTGCTCAACCCGCAAGATTTGGAGCAAGAATTCGGCGGCAAGTTCGCCAACCTCTCCATGGATGCTGCTACTGCGTGGGAACAAACTCAGTTGACGCGACTGTTCTTGCGACACGTCAGCGAGCCGAAAACCGTTATTCTTTCGCTGGATAAAATGATCTGGTGCAACCAAGCGGCTGATAAGCAGCGTGTTACTTTTCGGCTTTTCCCAGAAACGTTTTACGATGAAAACCCGTTCAACGATGTAGCAGACATACTGAACCTTGAGCTCTGGGACGCCCTTCGCAAATCAGTAAAGGTGGCGACCGGCTCAAGAGATAAGTACCAAGATGAAGCGGGCTTTGGCGACTTCACACCCGGAGAAGAAAATTACGATCCGGAACGCGCTTTTGCACATATCCATGAAAAGCCATTGGCTCAGCCAGATAGCTCGCTTCTTGATCCTGACGCACTGGCGAAACTGAATTTCCCCGCTCTTGGCTGGCTGGTAGATACGCTGAACCAAATCCCTCATGATACCCGCACGCTGATTGTGCATATGCCTGTCAACGTCATGGCTCAGGCGGCTCCCGGAACAATAGCCGCCCAAGCTGAAAACGAATGCGCTCTGCGTATCAAGAGCATTGCAGAAAAGCGGCGAGTCCCTGTACTCGACATGGCGTTTGCTTCGCCTTTCACGACCAATGATTTAAATTATTGGGATCGGATGCATTACCGGCTTCCACTCGGAACGCAGATCATAAAGGCCATGGGGCAAGCGTATAGAGACGGAAAATCAACCGACATTCTCCACGTGACAGCTGCAAAGAATTAATCAGATGCTATTTCAGACACAGCTTTTCCTATTAATTTTTCTGCCGCTGACCCTGACCTTCTATTTCTTGGCTGCACACAGAACCGAAGTGCGCATAGGAGTTTTGATTGTCGCCTCGCTAATCTTTTACGGTTGGTGGGATGCGCGATTTGTCCCGCTGTTGCTCGGGCAGGCTATCCTTACGTGGCTATGTGCGGAACTTTTCTTCAGATACAGACTGCGTGCTGTGCTTTGGATCGGGATCGCCATTAACCTGAGCGTGCTCTGCCTATTCAAATATTCGGACTTTCTCATATCGAATATTGAAGCGCTTATCGGCTTTCCATTGCCGCATTCGTCTTGGGTTCTTCCGATTGGCATTTCGTTCTTCACCTTCGAGCTCGTTTCCTACCTTGCTGATCAGATGCGCGGCCACCAGAAGCATTATCGCTTTAGTCGCTTCATGCTTTTCGTGCTTTTTTTCCCGCGTCTCATTGCTGGTCCGATTGTACGTCATGATGAAATCGTGGAGCAGTTTGAGAAAGACCCGCTAAGGCCCGGTGCAGATGAAAGACTCGGGCGCGGCTTTGTGCTTTTGACGCTCGGTCTTGCAAAAAAGCTCCTGATCGCTGATCCGTTGGCAACGATTGCCGATCCGATGTTCGCAGCCTCCGCCATGTCGCCCCAACCATTGCTTGATAGCTGGATGGGCGTACTTGCCTTTTCGCTCCAACTGTATTTCGACTTTTCGGCCTACACTGACATGGCAATCGGCATGTCGCTGATGATGGGTTTGAAACTTCCCATCAATTTCAATGTGCCTTATCGGGCCACTTCAATCCGTGATTTTTGGCGGCGTTGGCATATGACGCTATCGCGTTATATCCGCGACTACTTATATATCCCGATGGGCGGATCACGTGCCGGTCAGGCAATGTTCATCGTCGCCACAATGGTTTCGATGACGCTCTGCGGCCTTTGGCATGGTGCGGGGTGGACGTTCGTGGTGTGGGGCGCAATGCATGGCATCGGCCTTATTGTCTGCCGATATTGGCAAGCGAGTGCAGTTCAACTGCCCGCTGTAGTCGGTTGGCTCCTTACAATGTTATTCGTCATGGCCGGTTGGGTACTATTCCGTTCCCCAGACTTCTCGACGGCACGTTCAGTATTCAGCGGCCTTGCCGGTTCGGACGGGATCGGCGGACTTGATAAATCTGACTGGATAATTGCCGTGGGAGCCATCGTCGCAGTTGTTGGGCCAACCAGCCTGAGCTTTGTCGAACGCTACCTTCTGCCATGGCGTACAGGAGCAATCGTTTGGGCCGGTCTTTGGGTCTACTGCTTAATGGTGATCGGCGGCGAAAACCCGGTCAGTTTCATTTATTTCCAGTTCTGACAGCCGTTAAAGCTTTGCCGCATCACGCCAGAAATCGTCTCTTTGTTCCAATGTCCACGCCATAGCCTGCCGCACTTTATCAGTGAGCCAGTGCAAACGATTGAAGTTTTGAGCGCCTACAACAAACATTTGGGCTTCAAATCGGTCATCGTCTGTTGGGAGTTGGTCGATAATGACTTGTAACGGGGCCGGTATAACCCCGCCTTGCATTGCTGCAAGCGCTTCGGCCTTGCTGATGATCCCCATTGCCGCCAGTTGCTGGAAAAACTGGCGACGACTGATTTCATCCGGAATGGGCTGTGTCTCTGGACCGGGCTCAACTATGGCTGATCCGTTCCAGATTTTCCCATATACCGTTCCACCGGGGCCGCGAGTATATCCATAGTCACTATCGATGCCGATCAAATGTCCCGCTATCTGCGAGCACTGGAAGTCTTCTTGTCATTAAGCATGGAATAAGGACCCCATTTGAGGGGTTATCGGCATCCAAACGGGACCCCTTATTTAAAGGGTAACATGACCTTCGATTTCAATCGGA
>NZ_JAYEXN010000025.1:0-47144 GCF_044435015.1 Ochrobactrum sp. S1502_03 | reverse complement strand
CCGATTGAAATCGAAGGTCATGTTACCCTTTAAATAAGGGGTCCCGTTTGGATGCCGATAACCCCTCAAATGGGGTCCTTATTCCATGCTTAATGACAGTTACCCGGCCCAATCAGGTATGAGCGATGGACCTGACCTATATCCCCATGGCGTGTGGTTTTGTCTACCTCTGCGCCGTCGTGGGCTGGTTCAGTCGTCGGGTTCTGTCGTGGTGATTGTCGATCACGATGGAGGCGGCTTTTGTATCGAAGCGGTAGAGAAAGCGCTGGCTCGCTATGGAAAGCCGGACATATTCAATACCGATCAGGGATCGCAGTTCACCTCCATCGACTTCACCGCCACGCTGAAGAAAGCTGAGATTGCCATCTCGTTGGACGGCAAGGATGCATGGTGAGACAATGTCTTCGTCGAGCGGCTTTGGCGGTCGATCAAATACGAGGAAGTCTACCTCCACGCCTACAAGACCGTATCCGAGGCACGCGCGGGAATAGGTCGCTATCGGAGCTTTTACAATACCCGACGTCCACATTCATCCCTTGACTGGCAGACCCCGGATCAGGCTTACTTCAACGCGCTGGCACCGATGATGGTGGTGGCATAATCGAGGCCGAAACCCACTTAACGAAACGCCCGAAACTGTTCAAACAATCCGAGCCAGCTCTTTCATCCGCACAATTTCGGACTGGAACAATCTTTCAAGAGCTTCTTTCGACATGAATGCCCGTCATGGGTTTTCTGCGATTTCAAACAGCATCAGATTAAGCTTGCGAACCATGTAGCCAACTTGCCGATGATCAGATTGTTTGAGGCTGAAAGCAAGGTGACGCGAACCAATATTGCGTCCCAACTGTGCCGGGAGACGCGTGCGCCAATAAAAAATATTTCCGCGTCGCTGAAGATTCTGAACCTGATGTCTGACTGCCATGTCATATCCGTCATCTGAAGCCGACATAAAGCCGGTTTCCAGAGAATCAGCATGTGTCATAGCTCTGTGCCACAGTTAAGTGCACACCCGGCGAATATGAGGAAATTGAAGATTCCCGCCTGAGTGGAAAGAGAAGCAAAATCAATAAGCGTATGATTTTGCTCGTGATTCATGGCTGGGGCGCCTGGATTCGAACCAGGGAATGCCGGTACCAAAAACCGGTGCCTTACCGCTTGGCTACGCCCCAACGTGTTGGTGTGGATAGACTCTCTCTCTGAAAAACTCAAGTGCCTGTTTTTTATTTGAACTTTATTTTTTACAAGGTGATTACGTCGATTGATCGAACTGCTGAGGGAGCAAGCCCTCCACTCGCAGGCTTTACTCAGAACATTTGGATAGGCCCCTCCCTTGAATTGGGGATCAGTTTCCAAGGCTACATTCGTGTAATCACTTCCAATGGGATATCTCCCCTCGCCCATTCAACTGGATGCGGCAGTATACTATGATCTTAGCCAAGGAACGCATTGTCAGATTACACCTTCAAACGCTAAGCGACTGAAATAGCCCTCACGGCAACTGGCATTATTGTTTCGTGATTGTCGTTTAGCCGGCCTGTCACTTCACGTCACATGATACACCCTCCCCAATCGGTCGGCCGGATGCCTGCCAAGAACCATCACACCAACCAGCCTTTTCTGGCTTTCAGCATAGATCTGTCTGCGTCTGGAATTTCGTTCCCTCCCCAATAATAAATAGACAAAAGATTGCCGTAATTTGAGCAAACATAGAACTATTCGAAACTGGGGGCTTCCTATGTCACGCTCTGCATACACACCGGTTCAGAAGTTTCTGCACTGGTCAGTATTTTTTCTCGTCCTTTTTGCCTATCTCATAACTTTCGGTGAGGATTTTTATCCTCGGGGATCTCCGGAACGTGGCACTATATGGTGGTTGCATATTTCCGTTGGGCTTCTGCTGCTCGCCTTTGTGGTCTGGAGGATTATCACCAGAGTTTCGATAGGCACACCCGCACTGCCTGATACGATGTCGCCGCTGGAGAAAACCGCAGCGAAATTCGCACATCACCTGCTTTATGCTCTTCTAGTTTTGATCCCTGTAATAGGCATTTGGCTTGCCGAGCTTAGAGGCAACGAACTTTCTTTCTTTGGAATCTTCACTATTCCTCAGTTTTTGGTTCCAAATAGAGATCTCGCTGGAACGGTGAAGGAAATTCACGAATTTCTTGCGAATTTCATTCTTATTGTCGCTGGCATACATGCTCTGGCCGCACTTTGGCATCAATTCTACAAAAAGGATGATGTTTTGAAAAGAATGCTTAAGTGAAAGAACTTTAGCGAGAGGATTGGCACCGCCCGGCGATCCATTAGGCGCCGGTCGGGGCTATGTTCAACCGCTTATTCTTATCGATATCAAGCCTTCCAACGCCGCTGCCGCGAGCGTTGCAGCACGTCATTTTTCTTCCTTCTTAGAAAGTTGCCCCAGCCAAATTCTAAAGTGGTTTTTCCCAAATCGCTCCGATTTGAAGGCGGTCGGATTTGAAAGAAGAACCCTTTCTGTTTCTGCCAAAGATCCATGATTCGGACCAGACCCGTTTTAGGGGCACATTTAGGTGCACAAAACGAAAAATCCGGCGGGAATAACAAAATAAAATCAATGATTTAAGCAATGGTGGGCCCGGAGGGCCTGCCGAATTCCAAGAAAATCAGCAACTTAACCCCGTGTGGGACGAAGACCCCATTTTATAAAAATCAATGGCTTAATAAAGCCGCCGTCCCACTTTTTCCGGCCGTTTCCGCCCCTTCTTTCACGGTTGCATTGCGGCCAGGGATGCGCGCATGAGCGGGGCGCGGCCATTTCGGGACGTGAAGCTGCAATGGCTTCAGCAGTTGAGCTGCGACAAGGATTTAAGCGACAGCGCTCGATCCGTGGCGCTCTATATCATCACCACGCATTTGAACGGCCACACCGAGAAGGCGTGGCCGTCCTATCAAACGATTGCCGACGCGACCGGCAAGAGCGTCAAGACCATTCAGCGCGCCGTCCGTGAACTTGAGGTCAAAGGATGGCTCGAGGTCCAGCGCGGAAATGGCGTCGGGCACAACACAGAATATCGTCCCTCAGCGGCGTCGATTTTACGTGCATCGGACGCCCGCGAAAAGACGGACAAAGTTGTCACCCTTTACCCTGACAAAGGCGGACAAATTCGTCCGGAAAGGCGGTCAGATGTGTCCAGCGAAGGGGGACAAATATGTCCACCAAACTTAGAGAAAGAGAAAATTTATAAACCTAACCCGCGCGAGGACGCCCCGCCGCGCGTCGAGACGCGGCGAGCCGTCCCGCTCGTTTTCGTGGCCGAGACCAAGGTGGATCAGGTCGAGCAATGGCGCACTTGGTTGCGACGTCACGGCTTTCCTTCGATCGACGCCTTGGGCCTTCGAACGGTAAAAACCGGCAAGCCGGGGTATGCCTTGCCGGGTTATTGGCCACCGGGCGAGGCAAGCCCGAGTGCACTCGACTGGATCGCTTTCTTCAGCCGCCGCCGTGACCACATCGCCGATGAGACTGCCCGACAAACCGACCTTCGGAGGGCGTCATGACGGCTGGCGATTTGAAGGAAGCAAGGCGACCCCTGTCATACGGCGAGCCGTCCGACAGGGAGCCTTGTGAGGGGAGGCAAGCCTCCCCTTCAAACCCCACCAAGAGCACGCGGCGATCGCCCAAAGGCGAACTCAATGCCGTTGTGGTTTTCCGCTGTACTTCATCGGAAAAACAAGCGCTGACCGCACTCGCGGCGCGGGCCGGACTGCCCTTCGCCACACTGATGCGGGAAGCGCTTGGCCTCACCGAGGCGCGCCGCCGCCGTCCGGTCCCCAAGGTGGACCCGGAACTGGTGCGCGCCGTCGCCCGGATCGGTGGCAACCTCAACCAGGTCGCCCGATGGCTGAACACGGCCCAGGCGCAGGGCCAAGTATCCGCCATCGACGCAATCACGGTCGCCGCGCGCCTGGTCGCCATCGAGCGGGCGTTATCGGAAACCCTTGAACAGTTCACGGCCAAGGATGGCGCGCCGTGCTGATCAAGTTCTTCCGAAACGGCCAGGGCGGCGGATCGGGACCGGTTGACTATCTGGTCGAGCGCGACGTCGTCGCTTACGACCAGAACCGCAACGCGATCCGCGATGAGCGCGGCGACGTCATGCTGTTTGCCCGCGAGCCCCTGCCGGAAGTGCTGCGCGGTGATGCAGACCGCATGCGCGCGCTGATCGACGCCTGTCCGCACCAGTGGACCTATCGCGCCGGCGTCATCGCCTTCACGGCGGAGGACGCGCCGAGCCCCGCCCAGCAACGGCAGGTAATGGACGCCTTCGAGAGTCTTGCCTTTGCCGGCCTCGAAGCCGACCAGCGCGATATGCTGTGGGTGCGCCACACCCATGAGGGCCGCGTCGAGCTGCATTTCGTGACGCCACGCATGGAGCTTGTGAGCGGGCGCAGCCTCAACATTGCGCCGCCCGGCTACCAGAAGCACTACGACGCCTTGCGCGATGTTCTGAACAAGGAACACGGCTGGAACGATCCGGTGGCGCCGGAGCGCACCCGCGAGACCGTCAGCCTCATTGAAAGCGTCAGGCGCGGCGATGCCCGCGAGCTGATCCATGACTGGATCGTCCAGCGCATCGAGACCGGCGACATCCGCGACCGCCCGAGCATGACCGAGGCTTTGACGGCGGCCGGTTTCGATCTGCCGCGCGCCGGCAAAAATTACATCACAGTGCGCGACCCCGAGACCGACGAGCGCTGGCGTTTGAAAGGAGACCTGTTCCGTGAAGACTGGACCCGAGAGAATACCCTTGAGCGAGCGCTTGAAAGATCGGCTGGCGAGCCCAGCCGCTGCGGAGGCCGGCTCGACGCCATCGCCCTCGACGATCTTCGAGACCGACTGGAGCGAAGCCGTGAAGCGCGCGCAAGCTACAATCGAGATCGATATCCGCACCTTCACGGACGCGAACCGCCGGCACTTGAGCGAGGCACTGGCAACGACCGAGGCGGACGTGAACCGGCTTCGCTCGATGGTGCAGCCGTTCTTGCAGACCATGGGCGCGGTGGCCTTGCTGATCATCCTGTTGAGTTTCACCGCGAGCTGGTTTTGGGCGGGTCTGATGATCGACCGCGCCCAGAGCGCCAGCCTCTGGCAGATGGGCTTGCAGATCAACCAGACCAACAGCGGCAAAGTCCTGACATGGGACGTCAACCGCCTTCAGCTGATCACCTGTCAGGCAGGGACCGGCAAAACCCCATGCCTGAAGATCGTCCAGAGAGATTGACCGATGATCGGAACGACCAGACCACCGATGCCCGAGAGCCTGTCGCCGCTGGAGCGCGAATTGCTGGGTTACGTCGAGACGTTGATGAACGCCTTGCAGAGCGGAACCGCGCAGTTCGAGGCGCTGGAGAAACGCTCGACCGACATGATCGTAAACCGGCAAACGGCTTTGGAAGGATCGCTGAAATCGCTCATCGCGTCACAGGCTACCTTCATGAACGCCTGGCTCGCCTCCGGCAATCCTTCGAGTGGCACGGCCTCAACCGAGCTGGCGGAAGCGTTCGCCCTGCTGGAGCAAGCCGAAGCGATGCTGGAGGCGGTCGCGACGCCAACGTGACAGCCCGACCGCCCGCGCCCGGTCGCGGCCGCAACTGATTTTCGTTTCCGTCTGGAGATTTGACCCATGAATTTGATCATTCAGCCCTATCGCTATGTCCTTTCCATCGCCGTCGTGGCCGCCGGTTTCCTGCTGATGGAAACGGCACCGTTGTTCTGGCCACCCATTTACCAGAACGCGCGCGCCGCAATCCTGGTTATGTTTTTAGGGTTTGCGCTGCTGACCTTGGTGGGAGACACCCAGGGCCGCATCCGCAGCGCGTCGGGCTTAGCTGTGAGGGCTGCCCTCCTTGCCGCTTCTGCTCTCGCCCTTACCGACCCGATCATTGCGGCCGGCGTCCTGCTCGACAGCTTCAAGGCTTGGCGAAATGCCGGCTATTCCGGAATCGAGAGCATCCGAGGCATGGTTTCGACATGGGACCGCTTCACAGAGGCGCAAAAGCTTGGCGTGCAAACCAGCCTCGCCATCGGTCTGCCTGTGCCGCTGTTCCTCATTCTGCGAGCGATCATGATCGCCGCGCCGGCATCATCGAGCCGCATTTCCAAACAGGGCCCATGGCGTGCCCGGTGGATGAACCGAGGTGAATTGCGCCAGCTCCGGCACAACGACAGCGGCTTGCCTCTGGGTCTTTCCGGCGGCGCAATGCTGCGCTACCGCCCCATCCCGAAGACCGGATGGCGCGCCGGCCACCATGTCGCCATCGCCGGCACCCGCGCCGGGAAAGGCGTGTCCGTCGTGATTCCCGCCATCATCGACCATGACGGGCCGATCGCCGTTCTCGACATCAAGGGCGAGAACTTCGCCGTCACACGCCGCTATCGGCAGTCACTCGGCCGTCAGGTCGTTGTTCTCAATCCCTTCGGCGTCATCGAACCGTCAAAGGACCGTTTCAATCCGCTCGACTATATCCGGCAAGCGCACCTGGTCCGCGACATAGAGGTCATTGCCGAGGGGCTTGTTCGACCGGAAAGCGGAAACGGCGCCCACTTCGCCGAAATGGCGAAGTCGATGATTGCCGCCGTGATCGAGGTCGTCATAACCAGGCGCACGGAAGCCGATCGCAACCTGATCACCGTCATGGACCTGCTGTTTTCCGCCGGCTTTGAAAAGACACTCACGGAATGGGCCGGTGCGCCGGAGACATTCGGCACCCGTCCGGCCGCAGCCGCCGCCACTTTCCTCGCAGCCGGCGAGAACGAGCGCGGTGCGATCAAGACGACGATCAAGAAGGCATTCGATTGGGCGCGTTCCGACGAACTGCGCAGTTTCCTCAGCGCCTCCACATGCTCGCTCGAAAACCTGTTCGAGGGCCGCGCCGACCTCTTCATGGTCGTGCCGCTCGACCAGGTGGACGCCCAGGCCGTCTTTCTCCGGCTGCTGACAAACATCATTCTCGGCATGGCCGTGCGCCTGGAGGGTGCCAAGAAGCCGAAAAAGAACGTGCTTTTGGTGCTGGACGAGTTTGTCCGTCTCGGCCGGATGGAAAAGCTGATCAACATCGCCAACGTCGCCGCCGGCTGCGGCATTGAGGCGCTGTTCATCACCCAGGACAAGGGCCAGATCGAAAGCGTCTACGGCAAGGGCGACACCGCCAGCATTCTCGGCTCCTGCGTCACAACCCGCATTTTCGGCCTCGGCCGCGCCGAATTCGAAACCGCCAATTGGGCGGCAAACGCCCTTGGCGATCAGACGGTACTGACCCGCACGAAACAGTCTTCCGCGAAATTCGGCGAGAGCCGCAAGACCTCAACCTCCGAGCAGCGCCAGAAACTCATGACCGCCGATCAAATCCTGGAAATGAAGGCCGGCAAAATGCTGATGCTGACGGGGTCGAAACCGCCCGCTTTTGTAGACGCGATTGTCTCGCACCAGCATCCGGCTTATCGGGGGAAGCTGGACCGGAATCCGATGGTGTGATGCGTGTGCAAAGGCTTTGTCACAGGGTACGAATTGCTATCATTTCCAATCAGCGGACAACACATTCCCAATTGACCGAAAGTAGCTGACACCAATCGGCGCTCAGGTAAATTTCCCGACCGGGAAATTTGCGCTCGACAAGGGGCCCATTGTTTCGATATTTTCCCGATCGGGAAATCCACAATGGCAAAGCAAGTCAGAACGTCCGCCGATATCGGCGCCTTGGTCAGAAGCGCACGTAAGGAGCAAAACCTGCGGCAGGACGAGCTTGCAGGCGTCTCCGGCGTCGGCGTTCGGTTCAATGTGGACCTTGAAGCAGGCAAGCCAACGGCTCAGATTGGAAAAGTCCTGCAGGTGCTTCAAATCCTTGGCTGCTCTGTCGATATTTTGGCCCCTGGCGAGCGTAAGCGTTGATGATGTTTTCTCATCGTTCATTACGCGCAGCATAGGTGCCTCAATGAAATGAATTAGTATTGAATCACCGTCGCTCAATTGGGAAACGTAATCTATGATTGATTCGATAATGCGGTATTTTGGATTGCAGAAATGACGGTATCCGGCCTGAGGGACAACTACATTCGAAGCACCGCTTCGGAATTTCTTCAACATAGATTGAGGAAGGGCAGCTCTCTTCGCGCAGTTTCGGCTTATTTTTCAATGTATGCGTACTATTCCCTCCGGGAGAAGCTGGCTGATCTGCATGAAATGCGCTTTCTGTTCGGTGAGCCGCATTTGTCTGCGGAAAGCTTGGGCGGCGAAGGTGCTGCCTTCGCAATAACGACGGCGAATGAAAAACACACCCTACAGTTGGGCCTCAAAAACCGGTTTGTTGCGAGGGAGTGTGCAAATTGGCTCGAAAGCATTGCGGAGATACGGTCTGTCCGTGAACGACTGGTTCATGGAAAACTCTACCATATTGATGATGGTTCGCGTGACCATGCAATGCTCGGCAGCTCTAACTTCACGCTCAGCGGTCTCGGAATATTCGGGAAATCGAACATCGAGCTGAATCTGGTCGTGGATAGTGATCGCGATCGTGACGATTTAAGAGCGTGGTTTGATGAACTTTGGTCAGATCAACAGCTTACATACGACGTCAAACAGCAGGTAATATCGGCGCTTAAAGCGATTTTCCAGAATCACAGTCCTGAGGAGATCTACTTCAAAACACTATCGGAGATCTTTAACTACCTCGATGCCGACGATACCGTTGCCGGACTTCTAGATGACGCTGCAGTCACGACCAGTCAGATCTGGACAACGCTGTTTGATTTTCAGAAAGACGGCGCGAAGGCAGCGGTCCAAAAGTTGGATCGATATGGTGGTTGCATTGTCGCAGACAGCGTCGGTCTCGGAAAGACATTCACCGCTCTGGCCGTAATCAAGTACTACGAGTCAAAAAACAAATCCGTTTTGGTGCTGTGCCCAAAGAAATTGCGAGACAATTGGACAGTATACAGATCAGATAACAACAGCGACATTAATCCGTTTTTGAGAGACAAGTTCGGTTATACTGTACTTTCGCACACCGATTTATCTCGGGAGAGTGGTCATGTTGGTAACATTGACCTCTCTCGCATCAACTGGGGAAATTACGACCTCGTCGTCATTGATGAATCCCACAATTTCCGAAACAATTCGAAAGGGAAACGTGACGAAGACGGCAAATTGATCAGAAAATCGCGATATGAGCGATTAATGACCGATATCATACGATCGGGGGCAAAGACGCGCGTGCTTCTGCTTTCGGCAACGCCGGTCAACAACGATCTAAAGGATTTGCGAAGCCAGCTTTACTTCATTACAGAAAATCGAGACGGCGCGTTTTCGGAAACGCTCGGCATCGGCAACCTCAAAGATTTGCTCGCTAGTTCGCAAAAGGTGTTTGCCGATTGGGCAAGTCGCTCCAAAGAACGCGATGTCGCACGCCTGATGGAACGTTTGCCGTCCGGGCTTTTTAAGCTACTGGACGGCCTCTCAATAGCGCGCTCGCGTAAGCACATTCAGCGCTACTACAGCGCCTCATTGGAGCAGATCGGCCAGTTTCCCAAGCGAGCAAAGCCAATATCAGTCTTCCCGCAGATTGATACCAAGGACCAGTTCCTATCCTATGACAGATTGAACGAGCAGATCAGCAAGTACCAACTGGCTGTCTTCAACCCCGCGCGGTTCCTTAAGCAGGAATTTGCACATCATTACGATGACGGCATTGTCCGCAATTTCACTCAGGCGGATCGCGAAACATTCCTAATTGGAATGATGAAGGTGAACTTCCTTAAGCGCCTAGAGAGTTCGATCCATTCCTTCATGATCACCATGGATCGGACGATCGAACGAATTGAGGCGCTTGAACGCCGACTGCTGGACTACAAGCGGGCGCACAGAAGTGCTGAGGTGGACGTCGCGGAGTTTCAGGAAACACTCGATCTTTTCGAAGACGACGATCCCGATCCCTCGGAAGTCGGCGGAGCAAAGCGGTTCAGTCTTGACCATCTTAAGGTCGATGACTGGTTAAAGATGCTGAAGGAAGATCGCGTCAAGCTCAACGATATCCGGTTGCATGCAAAGGATGTCGGACCAGATCGTGATGCCAAGCTCTTGAAGCTCAAAGAACTGATTTCCGAGAAGATGCGCAATCCGTCCGTCAATCATGACGGAAACGCTATCCGAAAAGTCATTGTTTTCACAGCCTTTGCTGACACTGCGACTTACCTCTATACCCAGATCGAGAGATGGGCCAAGGAGGAATTCGGCACGAATTCCGGCCTCGTGACTGGAAGCGCAAGCGGCTGCAAGTCAACCTTTGGAAGGGCGCGATTCGACGAAATCCTCGTGAATTTCTCGCCCAAATCGAAGAAGCGCGAAGGTATGCGCGGCATGCCCAAAGACGGCGAAATCGACATTCTTATAGCCACGGACTGTATATCTGAAGGCCAGAACCTCCAGGATTGCGACCTGTTGATCAATTACGACATTCACTGGAACCCTGTCAGAATAATTCAACGCTTCGGCAGGATCGACCGGATCGGGAGTCGCAACAAAGAAGTTCAGCTTGTTAACTTCTGGCCGACCGATGATCTCAATAAATACATCAATCTGAAGAGCCGTGTCGAAGCTCGCATGGCTTTGGTGGATCTTTCCGCAACCAGCGATGACAATATCCTTGGCGTGGCCGGTCTCGAAGAACTAATCAGCGAGGACATGCGATATCGCGATAAGCAGCTGCTGCGTTTGAAGGATGAAGTGGTCGATCTTGAGGACTTCACTGAAAGCGTCGCTCTAAGCAACTTCACCCTTGAGGATTTCCGGCGCGAACTTAGCAATTTCCACAAACAGCGGCGAGAGCCGGCATTGCCGAATGGCGTCTTCGGTATGGTACCACCGCACCCCGGATATGCGGCTGTCACACCGGGGGTCATTTATTGCTTGCGCGATCTCCGCGATCAGCAAGACCGCAGCTCGGTGAATCCTTTGCAGCCGTTCTATCTTGTGTACGTGCGGGACAACGGGGAAGTCGCCTATGGTTTCGCGCAGGCCAAACAGGTTCTCGACATCTATCGTGCGCTCTGCCTTGGGCAGAAAGATGCTTATCACGACCTATACGCCATGTTCGATCGGCAGACGGAGGGCGGGCAGAATATGACCGCCTACGAAGCGCTTCTCGGAAAGGCTATTGATAGTATCACCTCCCAGTTTTCATCGAGAAACATTGGAAACATGTTGTCAGAACGTGGGGGCCGATTGGTCCTTGAGCCGAACGCGGGTAAAGCCGATACCGAGTTCGAGCTGATCACCTGGCTGGTCATTAAAGAAGGCGAAGCATACAGAAAATGATTGATCGGGCGGGACAGAGGCAAGCAATCAAGCAGGCGCTAGGCATCTTCCATCACGCCGCACCACGCGAGGGCGCGCGCGCGATCCTAAGCGCGCTCGGCTATACCAGCGAAAAGACCATTCGTCTGGACGGGAGCGTGTCGCAGTTTTTGTCAATCGTTGACCGTGATGGAAAGCTGGCGACATCTGAGCACGCGCGGACTCATCGCTGGAAGGGCGCGGACTTCGTTTTTCAGCTTACGAATGACGAACTGCCTATGCTTGCGGAGGGGCAAAAGGATCTCTTTCTCGGTGAAAGCGACTATCACCGAAGCATTATCGAGTCTTTCGTTTTCCTAACGATCAATCTGGAGGATCGCGATTGGACGCGCACCGAGCTCGCGGAAATCACCCGCGCAGTGAACCGTCTCTTTCCGATGCCTGCGATCATCATCTTCTTATACGGCGGAAAACTCACGCTTTCAGTCATCCCCCGGCGCCCCAATAAGAAAGACAATTCGCGTGACGTGATTGAGCCAACGCGAAAAGTGGCTCTGATCAAGGACGTCGATCTCGAACGCCCACATCGAGCCCACCTCGACATCCTGACAGACCTGCATATTCAGGCAGGTGTGACCGCCAAGAAGGCGCCCAACAATTTCGATGACCTCTATAGGGCTTGGACAGAGATCCTCTCAGCCGAGGAGCTCAACAAGCGCTTTTATCGGCGTCTCTCCGACTGGTATCTTTGGGCCGTGGGCACAATAGATCACCCGCATGTCATGTTCCCGGTTGCGCGAGAAGTGGAGCAGAAGGCTGGCTCTGAAGAACGGCATAAGCTCAATCAGATTTCGGTGATCCGCCTCCTGACTCGACTGATCTTCGTTTGGTTCATCAAGGAAAAGGGTCTGGTCCCGGACGCACTTTTCAATGCCGTCCAGTTACGGGAACTACTGGTTCAGGACCCAGAGAAGCATCGGGAAGCCAGCTCCTATTACAAGGCGATACTCCAGAACCTGTTCTTTGCGACCCTCAACACCCAAATGGAAGGTGACGGGCGGAATTGGCGATCTGATGCTGCAGAAAGCGGCCGGACACCGGATTACCTGATTTCGACATTTCTTCGCTACAGGCAAGCCTTTCGTCAGCCCGATGAGGCGCTGGAGATTTTTCGTAGGGTGCCGTTCCTCAACGGTGGTCTGTTCGAATGTCTAGACCGGGAGGTTTCGGACGCCGAGTTGGCCCGAAATGATGATCTCAACAAGTGGATCAGCATGGAGGGCAGTCAGAAGGTTATTCGTGCTGATGGCTTTTCGGAGCGAAAGTCGAATACGCTTTACGTACCAAACAAGGTTTTTTTCGCCGTTGCTGAACAAGGAGATGACGTCAACACCCCATTGAATGAGGCCAACGGCACGAACAAAACTGGGTACAAAGTCGATGGCATCATCCGTATTTTCGAGAGCTACAAGTTCACGGTCGAGGAAAATACGCCATATGACGAGGAAGTGGCACTCGATCCGGAACTTTTGGGCAAGGTTTTCGAGAACCTGATCGCCAGCTACAACGAGGATACTTCCACAACCGCCCGCAAGAAGTCCGGCTCCTTCTACACACCGCGCGTGGTCGTCGACTACATGGTCGATGAAGCCCTGGTCGGTTATTTGAGGCCGGCTCTTGAGAAGAGGAAGCAGCCCGACGATCGTGGCATTCAAAACCACAAGAACATCAATGAGACCTTCGATCTCGGCCCGGTTCCTGGCGAGCTCAGTTTGGCGCGGGACAATGACGCCGGAAATGCGAGCAGCGAGGGGACTGATTCCTCTGCAGCCGAAGCGCGGCTCAGAGCACTCCTGAGCTATGAGGACACAGAATACGATTTCACGGGGTCAGAAAAAGATGCGCTGATTGCGCGGATCGAAGGCGTTCGGGCCATAGATCCGGCCTGTGGTTCTGGCGCCTTTCCCATGGGTCTTTTGCAAAAGCTAATCCATATTCTGAAGCGCCTCGATCCAGACAACAGGCGTTGGAAAGCTGCGCTCCGGGAACCGTTGGTCCGGCAGTTACAGCATGCCGAGCAGAGCCCGGATATCGGTGCGAAGAGCGAACAGATCGAAGCGCTAAAGGATCAGCTCGAAAAGCTCGACCGAGATTTTTCCGAGACCAGCAATTTCCCGGATTATGCTCGCAAGCTTTATGTCATCGACAAATGCATTCACGGCGTCGACATCCAGCCGATCGCCGTGCAGATTGCCAAGCTGCGTTTCTTCATCTCGCTGGTGGTAAGCCAGAAAATCGACGAAAACGCAGACAATCTGAACATCACACCGCTGCCAAATCTGGAAACCCGTCTGGTGGCGGCCAATGCCCTACGACCCATTGAGCGAGGTCAGGGCGACCTCCTCCGCAATCCCGAAATCGACATTACCGAAAAAGCGCTGGTGGATGCGAACGAACGATATTTTGGCGCGCGCAACCGGCGGACAAAAAACAAGGCGAAAGAGCAGATCAATCAGCTGCGTGAGAAGCTCTCCGACCTACTCAGCCAGACCCATGACCTACCGGAGGAAACTGCGAAGCAGATCGCCCGCTGGGACCCGTTCGACCAGAATGCTTCCGCTGACTTCTTCGATCCGGAATGGATGTTCGGGTTGCGTGAGAAATTCAACATCGTCATGGCTAACCCGCCCTATGTGCGACAGGAAAAAATCGGCGGGGACAAAGAATACTTCAAACAGCGAGCCGACGAGAACAAGCGCCGCAAAAACGCCTATGGACTGTACCAGAGTTTCGCAGGCACAGCGGACTATCTTGTTTACTTCATGGAGCGCGGGCTGGATCTCTTAGAGCCTGGCGGCTCCTTCGTATTCATTACTTCGAACAAATGGTACCGCGCCGCCTATGGCCAAAACATTCGTCGATGGATTGGCCGCAACGCGCAAATTCGCTCTATCATCGATTTCGGCGACGCCGATGTCTTCGATGCGATTGCCTACCCCACAATTATCGTCGCGTCCAAGCGCACCAAAGTTGTAGCTGCGCCGAACGAGAAAGATATTCTCCTTGCCTGGAACTGGCCAGCAGACCTGGGGCGCAAAGACATTTCGGAATTCCCGGAGCTCTTCCGTAGCCATGCGTTTCAGGTGCCCCAGAAGGCGCTGGATGATGCCAAAGGGTGGCAGCTAGAACCGCAGGTAAAGCGCAACTTATTAGGACGCATTCGTAAGGCGGGTAAGCCTCTTGGCGAATATGTTGAAGGCCGATTGTATTACGGCATCAAAACGGGATTCAATGATGCCTTCGTAATCGATGGCGAGACCAAGGACCGATTAATCCAAGAAGATCCAAGGTCGGCGGACATCATCAAGCCCTTTCTTCGCGGCAGAGATGTGAAGCGATGGAAGGTAGAGCCACAGGATTTGTGGCTGATTTTTACCCGCCGCGGCCTTGAGATTGAAGCCTATCCGGCAATTAGTAACCATCTACATGCCTATCGCGAGCGACTAGAACCAAAACCGTCAAATTGGAATGACGACGAGAAATGGGATGGTCGGAAGGCTGGTTCGTATCAGTGGTTTGAGATCCAGGATAACGTTGCTTATTGGGAAGCTTTTCTAAAGCCGAAAATCATCGTCCCTGCAATACAGAATAAGGTGGACTACGCTCCAGACACCAAAGGATTTTTCAGCAACGACAAGACCAGCATTATTGCGCATGAAGATTGGCGCTATTTGCTCGGCATTCTCAATTCCAGCGTTTCCTGGTGGCTAACGCGGCAGACGTTTTCCAGTAAACAGGGCGGCTTTTTTGAATTCAAGCCGATGTATGTCGAGACGGTTCCCATTCCTACCGCTCAAGAGAAACAGAAGGCTCAAATCGAAGCATTGACCGATATCTTAAGCTCCGGCCATCAGGATCCGCGGTTTGAACAGCTTCTCAACGGGCTGGTATACGAACTATTCTTTATGGAAGAATTGCATGCCCGCAACATACGCCTATTCGATGCCTGTGATCGCTTCGGCCTTAGCAATCTCTCCGGCCTCGAGGGCGATGTGTTGAAGGATATGGCAGAGGCGCTCGCTCACGAAATCTTTGTACCGTCACATGAGATCTACCGAATGCTCTTCGATCTGCGCGCCATTGATGTCGTCCGTATCATCGAGGGCGAACAATGAGTGAGGGAGAAGCAGCGGCGCCCGCGCCAATGGTAGCAGTCGCCCCAGCCGCACCGGCTGTAGATCCGCTCCGTATCGAGTCGGTGTCCATATGTGCTTTCCGTGCCTTCCCTCATGAAGTAACCCTCAACCTGCAGGGTAAAAACATTCTGATCTATGGTGAGAATGGTTCTGGCAAAACATCGATTTTCCAAGCTTTGCGGCACTTCTTTGCAAAGTCGGCTCCCAGGTTCGAGACGATAAAGAATGTTTTCAACGCTAATGCCGACAACGAGTTCAGGATTGGCGTAAGGTTCAATGACGGCACGCCGGCCGTCGATTGGCTAAAGGCAAAACACCCAGGATCTGCGTTTACGGGGTCTGATCCTCGTGTCGTTGAGACGGCAATACGAAAATCAGTCCTCGATTATCGCGCTTTGCTCGACACAAACTATATCCATGGTGATGATCGGCCGAACCTGTTTGACATCGTTGTCGAGCGGATTCTCCACGACTTCCCGATCACCGTCGAAGGCGGTACGAACACAACAATTGGGGAGCTTTGGAGCAAAACTAAACGAAGCATTCCTTCCAACTACAACTATAAGCTGGATTCGATAACAGAGAACTGCTCTGCTTTCAGCAAAGGGCTACGGGGCGCCTTGGACGCACTGCAACCGCACTTGGCAGGTCTTTTAAAGGAACTGATCGGCGATGCCGTCACGGTGGACTCCATGACCTTTTCCGGAGTCACCTACAATCATGCATGGTTCAAGCGAGATCGTGCGATACGGGGGCAGACGCTTTATCCTGAGGTGATTTTCGGCACACATGGGGTGCACATCCCGCAGAACTTTCTCAATGAGGCACGTCTATCGGCCCTCGCGTTGGCAGTCTATCTCGCTGGGCGCCTCGCTTGCGTGCCGACTGATGGAGCCAACCGACTGAAATTGCTTGTCCTAGATGACGTCCTGATTGGATTGGACCATGATAACCGCATGCCGGTTTTGAGGCTTCTGCAGAAGTATTTCGTTGACTGGCAGATTGTCATCCTGACCCATGACCGCGTCTGGTTTGACATGGCCAAGGACTTTTTCAAGAAGACTGATCCGTGGCAGTGGCTTGAAGTGAAAGCCGATGGGAATAATGGCAAGGGAACGCCTACGCTGAAAAAGCACAATGGCGATGTAGTAGCTGATGCGCTTGCTGATGCAACCGTCTTGAAGACAACTAGCATCGAAGCCGCCGCAAACAGTGCCAGACGCGCATTTGAAGGGTGCCTCCGGCGATTTGCAGAAAAGCGGAGTTTGAAACTGCGATTTAAGGTCGACCCAAAGGATCTGAATACAGACGATTTTCTTGATGCGATCGATGCTTGGATCGACGGAAAACCATCCCGAGCAGCCTTGAAGCCTGTTGTGGCCGATCTTCGCGCAATGCGAACCGGCGTTCTCAACCCACAAAGCCATGATGGAGCACCAAGCCCTTCGACGGCGGAAGTGGCAGCCGCGTTAACTCGAATAGAAGAATTACGTGCAGCCATATCAAATACGGCCCTCAATTAGGACTAAACCATGACCACTCATCTCACTGCGCGCGTTGCTTGGCACGATGATGGATGGAATGGGAGGGTCTGCTCGAAGCCTGAACAGAACACCTACTGCGTCGGCATGAAGTCCTTTCCCGGGGATTTGATCCACCGGGAGCGCGATTTGGAACAGGAGAAAGCCTGTTCTGGGCAGGCCGTCTGCAAGCTGAAAAGCGAACATTTGCCACCGTGCATATATAGCATCAACGCTTTCGGGCCCGATGCTATCCGCGGCTATTCCAATCCGCCCGATTTTTTCTACGGGGGCGCTGAGCGCGAAGAATGGGATATTCCTCCATCTTCGGTCTGCGTTTGGCCCTACGAAGCCATGTACGGTGAAGAGGTATATACCGATGGCCGTCTCGACAATAACAAGCGCCGGGTGGGAGCGGACAAATTTTTTGCGGAACTGGAGGAGGATGAGAGCCTCATCTTTTACTACGCCAACCATTCCAACCCGTTTACCGACGAAAACGATCCGAAGTATGTCATAGTCGGCGTTTCTCGCGTGAAGCAGATCGGAGAGCCGCTCTTCTATTCCAATCCCTCTGAGTACGTTCGTCAGAACTATGCGGATGGCATGATATGGGCGCGAAACGTCACATCGCATTATCCAAACGAAGGGTTTCGCATTCCCTATCACGCCTACCGTGAGCAGCCCGAAATTCTAGACAGTCTTCTGGTCACGCCGGAAAATCCTGCTAGCTGTAAATATGGGGCCCGTCATCTCACCGACGACGTAACCATCGGCATGCTTGAGCAGATGCTCGATGTCATAGCGCGACTGAAGGAAGTCGGTGACACCAATGAAGACTGGGATGCTCGCGCCAAGTGGGTGCAAGCCCAGGTCGCAAAACTTTGGAAGCGTCGCGGCCTGTATCCGGGACTTTTGACCGTGATGGACCTTCTTGATGCAGGCGGCTCCATCAAAAACGGCAAGTGGTATTGTGATCGTGGTGAGGAGAAGAAAGCCTATGAGCTATTTTTCAATGCCCTGGAAACCGGAAAAGACTGCCCTGAACTGGAACTCACTGGCCTTGCTCTAAAGCGGGTGTCGCGCTCCTGGCAATTGCTTGAGGATGATGTACAGGCCCTTCTCAAGACGATAGCGGTTCGGATTGACCTCTACCTTGATCAATTGCAGAGCATCGTCGGACAGAAGCGCGCCGCGCATGGCCTTCCGGAGAGCTTGTCATCCATCGTTGAAGACCCGTATTTGTTGAGCGAGTTTTTCATCGGTGATGGGCCTGACGATATTATTCCTTGGAGCACGATTGATCGTGGTGTCTTCCCATCGCCGGAGTTGGGCGGCGAGGTCCTCTGCGACATGCTCAATGACGATCCTCGAAGACTGCGCTCCCTTTGTGTTGAGCAATTAAAGCGCGAGCCGAACCAGACTTTTCGCCCGGCAGACATCATCCTCAAAGAAATCAATGCGCGTATGGATCGGTTGCCCGAGTGGAAGCGGCAAAATTTCAGTCTGCGCTATTTCGAAGTTGACCGCGAGCCTCTTGAAAAGGCGCTCGTGCTGAGAAAGGAAGACGATAGGCTTTATCTCTATTTGAAGCATGTCTTCCAGGACGAAAGGACCGTAGACAAAACGTTGACCGAGCTTTTTGATCGGCCACCGATCACGCTTCCACGCCCGGTTCCTGAGGGTTTTTGGCTTCGTGCCGTTTCCGACGATGAGTCCTCATTGGCCAAAAAGGGCGGCGACGAATACCGGCTGGCAGTGGAAGCTCAGGCTGGCCAGTGCTCCCAGATCTTCAGGTTGCCGTTATCGGTCGTTTCCGGCCGCGCGGGAACCGGCAAGACCACCATTATCCGCGCCATCGTTAAAGCCATTCGCCAGGTCGAAGGTACCGGAGCACCGATCAATGTGATGACACCGACCGGCAAGGCGACTGATCGCGTGCGCGCAGTGTTCGAGCGATACAATATTGGCGGCGTCAACGTCTCGACAATCCATTCATTCCTGGCATCAAACGGATGGCTCAACGACAACCTCACATTCAAACGATGGGGAGGAAAATGCGCTGATCTCGAAGGCACGATTGTTATCGACGAGACATCCATGCTCGACCTGGCCCTCGCAGCTACCTTTTTCCGGTCTATCGAATGGCAGAATGTAAAACGACTGATCCTGGTAGGCGACCATAATCAACTCCCACCCATTGGTCGCGGACGCGTTTTTTCCGACATCATCGAATGGCTACGCAAGGAGGGAGCACCCAACCTGGCGGTACTACAAACCAATATGCGCCAGATGGAAAATCGGCTCGACGCAAAAGGCCAGGGCATACTCGGTCTCGCCGAGTTATTCCTGGTGGATTCCGCTGTTCATGGCGAGCAGACTTCGCCTGCGGCTGAGCAACTCCTTCAGAAAGTGCATCAGGGCGGCAAGATCGATGAAGACCTGGACGTGGTCTATTGGAATTCAGCCGATGAACTAGTCGCGAGTTTGGTTGCTGATATAGTCTCTGTTCTTCCAGGGAATACCGACGACGATCAGGTATATAAGCTTTGGCGAAATGAAGTCATGCAAAACAAACCAGAGAGACTTCAAGTTTTAACGCCACATCGCGGGGAGCTCCACGGCGTCGAGGCATTGAACATCGAGCTGCAATCAATCCTCACCAATGATCTGATTGATAGAGTGGGAGCTGTTGATGGAATTACCTTGAACGACAAGGTGATTCAGATCCAGAACAGGACATCCCGCCGGGGAATTTGGGCTTACGATTTTGCTCTGGCAAAATCTCGTCAAGTTGAGTTGTTTAACGGAGAGATCGGGTATGTTGAGCCACACAACTTCGATCGAGCCGATCTGAAGAAGGTCTTTTCCGGTTACAGCAAAAAGCGACTTAAGCGATTTCAAGTGAAATTCGCGCGGAAAGACAAGATCTGCGTTAATTACGGACGCGAGATTCCTACCTCGACGAAGGGAAAGTTCACCTCGGAGAGCGTCGAAAACAACCTCGAACTCGCTTACGCGATTTCGATACACAAATCGCAAGGAAGCGAGTTCTCTCATACATTCGTGATACTACCTGCTTCGCGCAGGCCGCTTTCAGGAGAGTTGCTCTATACAGCATTAACGCGCGCGCAAGGACATTGTCAGCTTTATATCCAGGGCAATCTTTCGCCATTGCTTGAAGCGCGAAGGAAGGAAAACGCCCAAAGCTTGCTGGTTTCGTCTTCGCTATTTGGGCACTTTAGGACAGTCAACGACCGCCTGTTGGCGAGAAGTGATTGGTATCAAAGCGGAAAGATCCATGAGGCGCTGAGCGGCGACATGGTTCGTTCGAAATCAGAGGTCATCATCGCAAATCTACTCCACCAAGCTGGAGTGCCTTTCACCTACGAGGAGCCGCTTTACGCTGAAGACGGAACGTTCTTCTTGCCTGATTTCACGCTTCGAATTGGTGGAGAAAAATACTACTGGGAGCATTGGGGCATGTTGTCCGACAAGGGCTACGCGGCGCATCGTAACCTTAAGAAACAGTGGTACATGACGCATTTTCCAGGCCGCTTGATCGAGACGTTGGAAAGTGGGCAATTGAGCTCAGAAGCGAAAAGCCAGATCGACGAAATTCGGCTCAAATAGTTGGTTGTCACCCCCTTCGAGTTCAATCAAGGCGTCAGACGTTCTCGCGATCTGGTTCGCTATTCTGTTCGCGCTATCGCGGATCCCGGTTTCCGCGGAACAAAGCCAACTCCGAAACCGAATAGCCGCCCGATTTTATCCAACGTTTCCAACGTCGGATTTGCAGTGCCGGCTTCTATCTCAGCAACTTGGCGCCTAGTAAGCGATAGCGTTTTGGCAAACTCACTTTGCGTCATGCCAAAACCCTTACGGATCTCTGCAACCGCACCAGGCAACCTTAGATCCCCGTTTCGAGCACGCTCAGCCAGCGTTCGCCGATTCTCAAGAATCTCATCTTTCGTTGGTTTCTTCCAGCGAGCCATTTAGCTGTCTTTCGGTATCACTGGCACGCCGCCAGAACGCTGTCTGTTATCTCCATACATCGCCCCATCGCACGATCCAGAATGTCCGGATGCGTGCTCATATCTTTCGCCATTGCCGGAGCCTGGCGCAGATGGTCGGCAAACTCGGAAAGCGCAACAGCAAGCGCTTTCTGCTCAGCAGGATCAGGCATCAGTTCGCCGCAAATGCGCTTCCAATCGGGAAGATGATCACGACCACCGTCACGCATCATGGCCCATCGGGTGGATCGAACGATCCCCTCTTTGGCGAGCCGCATAGGCGCGAAATCGAAGAGCGGAGACAGACGGATTGTGCCGTCCTGGTGCTTGCTGAGAGCAGAGTTCCGGCCATGATTGTCTGGATTGCCAAGCCCGAGGTTGGCAATATCGCGCTTCAGGTATTCGACGATGTCCGAGAACGGATCGGCAGAATATTGGCGGAGAACGTCGATATAGGCTTCATGCGTGCCGACATGGCCGAAATCGGCGACGCCTATCGCTGATACCAAGCTTTCTTGCCCCAGCCGGATGGTTCCGACGCCTTCTCTCTTCTTCCGGTCGAAACGGGGAATGATCAAGACGCCTTCGGCATAGGTCGATGGTTCGCTGACATTTAGACCGATCTCTTGAGCGATTCGCGAATAAAGAGCTTCGCCTTCGAGGATAAGACGGTCCACGGGCTCGTTGCTGCGTACCAGCTTGACGATGACGTGGCGCACGGCCTCATCATCGGTCACGAAGCTGTCAGGATAATATAGACCGTCATTCGCCTGCGTCATCGAGACCTTCGGCCATTCGCCTTGCAGGCCGCTGGAGCCGGAGGCGAGCATTCCAAAGCGGTCGGCGACTTCCATGAAGCGATCGGACCGCTCAAGGATTTCCGCTTCTGTCACCCCTTGGCGCTCAACACCGCGCAGCCGTTCCACTTCGGCGTCCGCCGCTTCTTTGATGCGGATATTGCCTATGCCACCAGTCGCCGATCGGAGAAGCAGCGGCAGATCAGAAGCGCGCGAACCTTCAGTAAGACCGAGGTGCTCCGCAAGTTTTCGCCTCGCGTGTCCCTGCGGCATGAGGTCCAATAGGAAGGGCGGCCAGCTGCGGCTGTATCGGTTTTCGAGATCGACGGGATAACGGACGGATAAGGCGCGATGGTCCCGGACCGTCTTTCCAGCCGCAAACTCCGCCGATGCCACGGTGACGAAATAGTCGAGATCGTAATCGACAATCGACGCGCTCTGGAACCCGGCCGCGTCGTCCTTGAGTTCCAATGTCGCGGCGTGATGCCACTCACCGTCAAAATGGGTTTGGAGCGTTAAGCGCATTAATTGACCCTTTCAATGGTTCAAATAATGCATTTTGCGAAATTATTCAACCCATCAAAGTGGGTTGAATAATTGCCGTTAGAACTGCCAGCTACCGAAGCGGTCATCAAAGCTTCTGATACGGCTGACCATCTTCCGGCCACGCAGCGCATTGCCGCACGCAAACAGAATGAGCGACAGGCTCAGCACTGGTGTTATCCAAGCTTCGGAGCCGCTGTTTGCGTCAAACAAGATAAGCGAAACGGCTCCCATTGCAGCGAAGAAGACCATTCCGAAATCGTATTGCTTTGAAAGGCTCTTGAGCCGGGCCGAATGCTGTGCATAGCGTAATTGCCTTGCCAGCCGTCGCTTTTCGGATTCAAGTTGATCGCATTGACGACCAAGGGCGTAGGCGCCCTGCATTATCTGCTCTTCGAAGCTCGATTTACTCATATCGCTGACCTCAAATATTTTTCTGCGATTTCCTCTGTGAATTCGCCGTGCTGTTCGGCGTAGTCGATCAGGAACCGGATGAGCTTCAAGCGCTTATCCGGTTCCACCTGACAGTTTTCCCTTGCGATGAAAGCGTTAACCGCCCCCGTCACCTGGTGATACAAGTCGACCTTGTCCCGATTGTAGGGGCTTCCTTCTCCCGTAAGCATCCAGGCGGGATTCACATTGAATTTTAAATGCAAAAGGCGGAGAAGCTTCGCGGGCATCTCGCGATTTCCGCGCTCGTAAGTGTTGTAAGCGCTTTGCGAGACCTCAAGCGCTTCTGCAAAGGGCACTTGCTTCAGCCCGGAATCCTTTCGAATTTTCCCAAGCCTTTGCCCCATCGCCTCCATAAATCCGTCTTGCATCAAAATATCTCGAATGCGATAAAACTGTTGCGGTTAGTGCGATTATATGATTCGTTCTGTCTTGTGTCGAATTATCTCTATGGAGTTGGGCAGTTATGCATTCTCAGCTTTTATCACCCAAACAACTCGCAGATCGTTCCGGATGGCCGGTTGCTCGCATCCGAAACCTGATCGCCAAGCAGGAGATCCGTCATGTCCGGATCGGCGGTAGCCTGTTTCTGCCGGAAAACGCCGTGGATGAGTATCTCGCGGCGAATATGGTCGAGCCCAAGCAGAAGGCTTTGGCACTTGCTGACAACGCCTCCAGAGCGTGAGGAGCGGCACATGAAGCAGCAAGCTGAAGCGCTGGCCCCACGGCCCATTTACAAGGTTGCGGTTAGCCGCGTCCGTGCGGCGGAACTTCTCGACGTCTCGACGGGCACCTTTGACGACTGGGTTCGCCGTGGCCTGATGCCGAAAGGTGTGAAGATCGGCGCGTTGCGCCGTTGGGATGCCGAGGAAATCCGCGCGTCCTGGTACGACATCAAAGAACAGGGCTTGAGCGGAGACGAAGACGATGGCGAAAACCCGTTTGATCACGCGGTCGGGTAATCAGCGCGTCCCCTTCAAATATTGCTCGCGGGATGTCGATCGGCACGGCAACGAGCGCTTTTATCTCCGCCTGCCAGGTATGCCGAAGTACCGGATGACGTCCGCCTATCTGGACGAGGCCGGCAGCATCACCCAGGCGTTTACTGAGGAATATCACCGCGTGCTGTCTGGCGATCGTGGTGAAAACACGGTCCCGATTTCAAGGCTGGAGCCCGGCTCGGTTCGCTGGCTTGTCGAGACCTATTATCGGTCCAAGGCGTTTCAAAGCCAGTCTCCGGCCACGCAGAAAGACAAGAAGAGCGTTCTCAATCGCTATTGCGTCAATGTGGGCGAACTGCCGTTCAAGAAGATTCGCAAATCCGACATCGAAGCCAGCCAGATGAAGCGCAGCGGCACGCCCGGTGCGGCTGACAAGCTGGTGAAGTATCTGAAGGCGCTTTTCAATTGGGCTATCAGCGCCGAGCTGGCGACCTTCAACCCCGCGAACGGCGTCACCAAAATCCATAAGTCTCCCGGCTTCCACACATGGAGCGAAGCGGAGTTGGCGCGCTATCGCGCTGCTTATCCGCTCGGCTCCACAGCCCGGCTTGCAATGGAACTGATACTGAATCTGGGCGTGAGGCGCTCCGATCTCGTCAAGCTCGGCTGGCGGAACCTGGTCGGCGACCGTATCGAATTCATGCCGGAGAAGGGTTCCGGCAAATATGCACAGTCCCTCAGCCTGCCCGTCACAGACGAGCTCCGCGAGGCACTGGACGCGATGATTACGCATGATCAGCCGACCTTCCTTATTACCGAATACGGCAAGGCGTTCAGCGGCAACGGCTTCGGCAACAAGATGCGCCAGTGGTGCAACGATGCCGATTTGCCGGAATGCTCGTCGCACGGCCTGAGAAAGGCGTCCGCGACCATCCTCGCCGAGGCAGGTGCTACCGAACATCAGTTGATGGCGATCTTCGGCTGGTCTGATTCCAAGATGGCGCAGCACTACACCAAAGCCGCCCAATCCAAGCGCATAATTGATGCCGGTTTTGAGCGTCGGAAGACCTACGTGGCCCGCAAAAACGTCCCACTTTCATCGAACCGAAATTCCGGTGAGACAAATCGAGGAAAAAACAATGGAAAAACAACGTCCGAAGACAGAAATGGTGGGCCCGGAGGGACTCGAACCCCCAACCAAGCGGTTATGAGCCGCCGGCTCTAACCAATTGAGCTACAGGCCCCACGCAACTCTGCACGTACCGCAAAGAAGCGCTGGACACAAGCTGTCAATTATACGATTTGCCCTAATACGCACATATTCGATTGCCATTCATGCAACTCAGGACAAAAACACATCAAATTTGAAGCGTTTAGTTGCAATTATTCTGCATTTCGCGTCAAATAATGGAATATTTTCCTTTAGGGGGGACTTAAATAAAGAAAAGCGTACTCTGAAAGGAATTAATAACTTTCGGTCAAGCTGAGTACTCTAATGGCAAAGCAGAAATGGATCTTTACGGAGACTGCTTTACACCGGCTGCATCAACATTCTCTACAGGAGATTTTATGAATAAGCGCGCTACTACCTTTCTTGCCACTTCACTTTCGGCAATCATGCTTGCAGGCGCATTGTCATTGCCAGCCGCAGCACAGGAGAATCAGATGACGAGACAGCCTGCTCGTATCTCCGTCTCGGGCGAAGGCAAAATGACGGCTGCCCCGGATATGGCCATTCTTAATCTCACCGTTTTGCGCGATGCGAAAACAGCCCGCGAAGCAATGACGGCCAACAATGAAGCAATGGCCAAAGTGCTCGATGCAATGAAAAAGGCAGGGGTCGAAGACCGTGATCTTCAGACGAGCGGCATCAATATTCAGCCGAGCTATATCTATCCTGATGACAAGAATGGCCTGAAAGAGGCTAAGATCAGCGGATATAGTGTCTCCAACAGCCTGACGGTTCGTGTGCGTGATTTGTCCAAGGTCGGCAATGTCCTTGATGAATCGGTCACACTCGGCGTCAATCAGGGCGGTGATTTGACTTTCGTGAATGACAATCCGTCAGCAACAATCAACGAAGCGCGCAAACGCGCCGTGGCTGATGCGATTGCAAAGGCAAAAACGCTCGCTGATGCGGCAAGCGTTGGTCTTGGTCGTGTCCTTGAGATCAGCGAGCAGAGCCGCTCTCCAATGCCAATGCCAATCGCGCGTGAGATGAAGATGATGGCCAACGCCGCGCCTCAGGATTCAGTTCCTATTGCTGCGGGCGAGAATAGCTATAATGTTTCCGTTAACGTCGTTTTCGAGATCAAGGAATAACGACAATAGCAAAAGCCAGCCCGATCCAATCGGGCTGGCTTTCACAATTCTGATTTAAGAAAACCGAAACGCGCTCTATCGAATAATCGGGCAACCGCGCACATTTGCGAAGACGACACCCGTCGGACGACCGTGACGGAAACCCCTAACCTGAACAGATTTACCGCGATGAATAACCCGTGCGTTGCGGATACCCATGCGATGGGCCTTCATCTTGGCACTCTCAACAGAACAAGCCGGGCCACGATGACGATGACCACGATAATCGATATTGATGCCTGAGGAATATTTCGCGGTGCTGACCGAAGGAGCGGATGCAGGCGATGCGGCATTTGCCGATGCACCAGCGGTGAAAACCACAGCGAGACCGATTGCAGCAGTGACGATGAATGATTTGACCGACAGTGCGGACATCTTAAAATCCTTTCGAACTTTCATTGGGCGATCCTCACCCAGAACATCCGATAAGTATTCGAATGAATGTGAACGCAAAGCCAAGGGCGTGTTCATATAATATTCAGATAGATTAAGACCGTAGCGTAATTTTATAAAACCATTTTAAATCAGCACTTTATCTGGGTATTCACACTGAAAATCTGATCAAGTCGCCAACAGTAAACTCAAGTAATCTGCCTATCAGCCAATCAATCGAGCGGGACCATGTGCTGGATATATTCCTCTTCGTCCTCAAGCTCGTGATCAAATGCTGTCACCCGGCCACGAACAGAGACGCCTGCTTCATGAATCGTATCCGGTGATCCTGAAACCAGCGGGTGCCACCAATAAAGATCGGCACCTTCTGCAACCAGTCGATAGGCGCAGGTCGCAGGCAACCAGTTGACCTCATAAACAATCTCTGGCGTCAAAAACACGCAGTCCGGCACACTGGCACGGCGATTGGGATAATCGCTGCACTTACAGCTATCTGCGTCCAGCAGCGTGCAAGCCACCGTTGTCCAGTAGACTTCGTCAGTGTCGTCATCCAGCAACTTATGCAGGCAGCACTGTCCGCAACCGTCGCACAGGCTTTCCCATTCCTTACGGGTAAGCTGCTCAAGAGATTTGGTCTGCCAGAAAGGTTTCTTATTCATAGGGCTGCATATAGAGCATTTGCAGCAAAAGTGCGTAGCGGTTTTGCATAAATTGGCATGGGCAAATCGCCGCCCTTTCCGATTGCCCGCTCCTTCGATTGCATCTGTCAGCCACACTCACAATGCAATAAAAAAAGCCACCCATTCTCGTGGGCGGCTTTTTCGATTCTCTTGCAGGCAGCTCAGCGAAAAATCGCTTCGCCCTGCTCGTCAACAATCTGTCGACCTTTGTTGAGCGAGATACTGGCTGCATCCTCAAGCCCCGGACAACGATCAGCACGCACAAAGCGATGCTCTTTCAATTCCCCGTTGATCGTCTTCGAGATAACGCCACAAACCTGATACTGACCACCTTCGCTGTAAGGTGTTGCAACGATCAGGAAGTCTTTGTGTTCAAGGCGTCCGGCTTCTTTTGGTGCCACTGGAGTTTCATCCGCAGAACCACTACCGAAAAGACGCTTCAAAAAAGACATATCGCTCCCTCCCTTCTCTATTTAAGAACATCACCCGACACCGTATCCGGTATCGGGCGAAAAAATCTTAGCTGTCGAGGAACGAACGCAGCTTGCGCGAACGGCTCGGATGCTTGAGCTTGCGCAGCGCCTTCGCTTCAATCTGGCGAATACGTTCACGCGTCACCGAGAACTGCTGACCGACTTCTTCAAGCGTGTGGTCAGTGTTCATGCCAATACCGAAACGCATACGCAGAACGCGCTCTTCACGCGGCGTGAGCGAAGCGAGAACGCGGGTCGTCGTATCGCGAAGGTTTGCCTGAATGGCTGCATCGATGGGCAGCAGCGCATTCTTATCTTCGATGAAATCACCCAGATGTGAATCTTCTTCATCACCCACTGGCGTTTCAAGCGAGATTGGCTCCTTGGCGATTTTGAGAACCTTGCGCACTTTTTCAAGCGGCATCGCGAGCTTTTCAGCCAGTTCTTCCGGCGTTGGTTCACGACCGATTTCATGCAACATCTGGCGCGATGTACGAACGATCTTGTTGATCGTTTCGATCATGTGCACCGGAATACGGATGGTACGCGCCTGATCGGCAATCGAACGGGTGATTGCCTGTCTGATCCACCATGTCGCATAGGTCGAGAACTTGTAACCACGACGATATTCAAACTTATCAACCGCCTTCATCAGGCCGATATTGCCTTCCTGAATAAGATCAAGGAACTGAAGGCCACGGTTGGTGTACTTCTTGGCAATCGAGATCACGAGACGAAGGTTGGCTTCCACCATTTCCTTCTTGGCTATGGTTGCTTCGCGTTCGCCCTTCTGAACCTGATTGACGATACGGCGAAATTCACCAATCGAAATCGCGGTTTCAGTAGCAAGCATCTGAATTTCCGAACGCAGCCGATCAATTGCGCGTTCTTCTTTCGTCGCGAAATCTTTCCAGCCGCGTGCAGTCAATGTTCTGACGCGCTCAATCCAGTTCGGATCAAGCTCGTGGCCCTGATATTCTTTCAGGAATTCTTCACGGCGAACCCCAAAGGATTCGGCCAGACGCAGCAGCCTGCCTTCATTCTGAACCAGACGCTTGTTGATGTCATAAAGCTGTTCAACGAGCTGTTCGATACGGTTCTGGTTGAGTGAAAGCGACTTAACCGCCTTGATCAGCTGATCTTTCAGCTCCTTATAGCGGCGTTCCTGACTGGATGAGAGTTCGCCGGTGGCAGCCAGACGGCTTTCAACCTGCTGATCCTGCAACTTGCGCAGCTTGCGATAGGTGTCGGCAATAAGGTCGAGCGTTTCCATAACCTGCGGGCGCAGTTCAGCTTCCATAGCTGCCAGCGACAGATTGGCTTCGTCCTCATCATCCTCTTCTTCTTCCGCAGGCATATCGCCGCCGACATTGGTAATGTCGTCGTCATCTCGCGAACGGCGCGGCCCCTTATCATCGCGTGGCTTTTCTTCTTCCACGCGCTCGACAATCGGAGCCTGCTTGGCTTCTGGGCCGGCATAGGTGGTTTCAAGGTCAATGATTTCACGCAGCAAAATGTTGGATTCATTCAGCTGCTCACGCCAGATGATAATGGCCTGAAATGTCAGCGGGCTTTCACAAAGCCCGGCAATCATCGTTTCGCGACCGGCTTCAATGCGCTTTGCAATAGCGATTTCGCCTTCACGCGACAGAAGCTCCACAGTTCCCATTTCACGCAAGTACATGCGCACAGGATCGTCGGTGCGGTCAGTCGGCTCTTTTTTTGTGGTCGTTGCGGCAACGGCTGTGCCGGTTGCCTCAACCAGATCGCCGCCTTCTTCTTGTTCATCCTCATTGTTATCGTCGCGATCAGCTTCCTGCTCGTCGTCTTCAACAACATTGATGCCCATGTCCGACAGCATAGCCATCGTGTCTTCGATCTGCTCAGATGTCACTTCTTCGGAAGGAAGCACGGCATTCAGCTCGTCCATGGTGACGTAGCCGCGCTTCTTCGCAACCTTGATCATCTTCTTGACAGCATCGTCAGAAAGGTCGAGAAGCGGCCCGTCGGTCGCACCTTCGCGCTCGACTTCGGCTTCTTCGTTTTCCTTAGCCTTCGTTGCCATATTGCTCGTCTCCAGGCGACACCGGTCGCGTATAAGATATATAGAGTGGTCAAACGGTTTTGCGAGAGCGCCGTTTAACTGTTGATTCTGCGAATAGCTGATTTCACGTTAATGCCGGATTAACCCTGCCTTCATTAACGGATCCTGCAGTCTGCAAATTCCTGTGGGTAGATCCGGTATTGACGGTCGCCATAAAGGCCCTGCCCGGTCTGTGATTGATGCCCATCAAGGAAGAATTCAGGAACTCATTCAGGTAATTTCTGCAATATCAGTTCTTTATTCCTTGTTTGAACTGTCGTGATTCCGCCATTTGCGCCGCGCGTCAAGAGCGACTCACCTGATTCGGCTCTAAAAAGCGAATCATTTATTGTCGCGTCATCGCCTCAGGCCCTCAACCGTCCCAAATTCTTACAAATCCAGCGATTTCAACGGCGCATCGGCGCAAAGTGATTCGGATAGCGTTACGACGAACCGGCACTGCGTCCTGAAGACAATCCAAACCCATCGATGAGAGCTTCGGTTGCTTCTGCCTGCGCGATCTGCTTTTGAATATCGATGAGACGGGCAAAAACTTCACCCGTTTCATCGCTATCAAGCGATGCTTCGACAGCGCGCAGTTCCCTATGTAGGGTGCGCGCGCGCTGATGCAAGTGAAGCGCCTGTTTTAAGGCTTCGCGAACATCATCTTCCGCAGCCTGTGCGGTCGCCGTCCATTCCCGTGTCCGGCGCACCGTTGCTTCAAGCATTTCGATCAGCTCGCCATGACCGGCCGCGACCAGCGCCTTGCGCATGGCTAAGCCATCTTCCACACGAGCTGATGCGAGAACATCAAGCATTGCAAAATGCAACACCTTCAACGCGTCATGCTCAAGATCAAGAGCCGCGATCGCCTCGAAATCTTCCTCAATCAAACGCGGATGATTGAGCAGCATCAGGACAATGGCTGTTTCGCGCAAAGGCGCATTTCGCCCCTTCACCACATTAGACCGCGTCAGGCTGTCTGAAAAAGCAAGGCGTCCACCAAAGGCGGCTGCCCCTCCGCGACCGCCCTGCGCACCCCGACCCTTGCCTTTGTCGCGATTGAAAGCATTTCCGCCATTGTTCTGCCGCCGCTGCCCGAAAAACGCCTGTGCCCGGTCGCGCATTTCCTGACTGTAATGGCGTCGAATATCCTCATTTGCGATGCGATTGGTAATTTCGCGCAAGCGTGCTTCGAGCTCTGCACGACGCTCCGGTGTATCAAACACGCCGCTTGCCGTTTCGCGCGTCCACACCAGATCGACCAGCGGCTTGGCATCCCGCAAAACTGCGTAAAACGCCGACGGACCTTCCGCCTTGACCAGATCATCCGGGTCCTGGCCCTCCGGCAACATAGCAAAGCGCAGTGATTTTCCCGGCTGCAAACTCGGCAGACCAAGATCAGCCGCACGATGGGCTGCACGCACACCTGCGCCGTCACCGTCAAAACAAAGGATCGGTTCAGGACTAATGCGCCAAAGCAATTCAAGCTGCTCTTCGGTCAGCGCCGTTCCAAGCGGCGCCACAGCCTGATGAATGCCAGCCTGCGCAAGCGCAATCACATCCATATAGCCCTCAACCGCGATAATCGCCTTGGCCTCTTCGCCCCCCTGCGGCTGACAGGCTTTGCGCGCACGCAGCCCGTTATAAAGCACCCGCCCCTTATGAAAGAGCTCGGTTTCAGGTGAGTTCAGATATTTCGCAGGCGCATCGGCTGAAAGTGCACGGCCACCAAAGGCGATAATCCGCCCGCGCAAATCCTCAATCGGGAACATGATGCGGTCCCGGAAGCGGTCATAAGAAACAGCGATGCCTTCACCATGCACCACAAGACCACACGCCTCAATCTGATCTTTGGCGACGCCTTTGGAGGCCAAAAATTCTTTCAACGCATTGCGCGATTCGGGCGCATACCCAATACGGAATGTCTGCTGCGTTGCACTGGAAAGCCCACGGTCGCGCAAATAGGCACGCGCCTTCGCTCCGGCTGCAACCTGCAACTGGCTTTCAAAAAACTGCGCAGCCAATTCCATCACATCATAAAGCGTTGCGCGTTGTGCTTCGCGCTTTTCCATCTCCGGGTCACGCGCCGGCATCGGCACGCCCGCCATATCGGCGACGCGCTCAACTGCTTCCGGGAAACTTGCGCCCTCAAGCTCAGTCAGAAATTTGAAATGATCACCGGTCACACCGCAACCAAAGCAGTGATAACGCCCCTTGCGATCCTCGCAATGGAAACTCGGCGTCTTTTCTCCGTGGAACGGGCAGCAGCCCCAGAAATCACCTTTCGGCGGATTGCTCTTTTTCCGATCAAATGAAACGCGCGTTCCGATCAGCGTCGAAATCGGCACGCGATCTCTGATCTCATCAAGAAAGGAGGGCGGAAAACGCATTACGATTGTCACTTTCGGGTCAGATAAGCATGATATGCAGACTGACATACATATAGGCCCGCACAATCATACAGTCCATCGCACACAAGCGGCCCTCCCCGCTAATCACATGCTGTAAAGCGGATAAGGATAATGATTGGACGCGGCTCCGACATTCATAAAACTGTCATATACCTGTCACATTACAATAGGAACGCTTGATTTAAGGCCATTTCCAGCCCATATTCTTTCAAATAATCATTAGCCGGAACATATTTTTTCTCTTTTCGTTGCGTAAGCTTAACCTGACGAGTTTTCATTTTTCACCCCCAAGCCGAAAGGATTTTTCGTGAACGGTTCTCTGGTCCTTTTGCATCTTGCTGGTGCAGTCGCGCTCCTGCTTTGGGCGACGCGCATGGTGCGAACAGGAGTGGAGCGCGCCTATGGCGATCGTTTGCGCCGTCGTCTGCGCAACCAGATGCAAAATCCCCTGCTTTCAATTGCCTTTGGCCTTGCGCTGGCAATCGCCTTGCAAAGCTCGACCGCTGTAACGCTGCTGGTTGGCTCTTTCGTCGGTTCAGGCATTGTGAGCGGCGTCGCTGGCCTGATGGCCGTGCGCGGCGGCGAACTGGGATCGGCACTTGTCGTCAAAATTCTAAGCTATGACCTGACCCTACTGGTACCGCTCTGCCTTGTTTCCGGCACTGCGATTTTCATGACCACCGAGCGACGGGATTGGCGACAGATTGGCCGCATTCTGGTGGGTATCGGGCTGCTCATCATGTCTTTGGAAATGACCGGGCAGGCAACGGAACCGCTTCGCCAAAGCGAGCTGCTGCCCATCATCGTCGATTATCTGTCCGGCGATCCGATAACCGCCTATCTTCTGGCAGCGCTCATGACATGGCTGTTTCATTCAAGTATCGCAGCCGTCATTCTGCTCACCACTTTCGCTTCACGCGGACTGATCGCGCCGGAACTGGCCGTGGTTATGGTACTGGGCGTCAATCTCGGCTCGTCAATCATCGCCCCCATCCTGACCCGAAATGCACCGCCGGAAACGCGCGTCGTGCCTCTTGGCAATCTGTTGATGCGTGGTGCCGGTTCGCTGGTGATCCTGATCCTGTTTGAGACATTCAAACCCTCGATTGGTTTTCTGGGCGGCGATCCGGTCTCGCAGGTCGTCAATGCGCATATTCTGTTCAACGTCATTGTCATGGTTGCAGGCATTCCGCTGTCGGGGCTGGTTCTGCGCGCCACCGACGCACTCGTCCACCTCAACGCTGACAAAAACGCACCCATTCAGCCGGTTGAATTCGAAGAATACAGTGCACTGGATATGGCGGTTCTCGACCGGCCCTCACAGGCACTTGCCAATGCAACACGTGAAGTCGTGGGCGTGTGTGACACGATTGAAGTGATGCTGCGCCGTATTATCGACCTTTATGAAAAGCCCGATCAGACACGCATCAATGAACTGGCAGCTCTTGATGACCGGGTTGATACAAAACATGCCGCGATCAAGCTTTATCTTACAAAAGTTGCAAGCAAGGATCTGGATGAATTTGAAGCGCTGCGCATGCAGGAACTGATGGGCGCCTGCGTCAAGCTTGAACAGGTCGGCGACATCATCGTGCGCAACATGCTCGCACATGTGCAAAAGAAGATGGATCACAAGCTCGAATTCACCGAGGAAGGCTGGAAGGAACTCACCCACTTCCACGCCATGGTGCTCGCCAATGCGCATATGGCCTTTAATGTGATCGTCTCTCGCGACGGGCACACAGCCCGCCAGCTCGTACAGGAAAAAGACAATCTGCGCGAACTGGAAAAGCAGACAAGCATGCGCCACTTCTCGCGCCTTCGCGATGGTTCGACCCGAAGCATCGAAACAAGCACGATTCATCTCGATACCATTCGCGATCTCAAGCAGATCAATTCACTGCTGGCATCAATGGCTTATCCGGTTCTTGAGGAACAGGGCCTGCTCAGCACCACACGCCTGAAAACAGCGAAACAAGGCTCGTAACAGCAAGCATTAAAAATCGATCACCACAGAGGGTGCGCTGCGTCGCGCCTTTCCATGGTAGACGGCCTCAATGTTATTGCCATCGGGGTCGAGAACGAAAGCCGCATAGTAATCGGGATGATAAGGGCGCTCGCCAGGAGCACCGTTATCCTGCCCACCATTTTCCAGTGCAGCACGATAGAAAGCATCCACTGTTGCACGATCCTTTGCCTGAAAGGCCAGATGGTGGCGTCCTGTCAATACACCGAGTGCGGCCGGACTATCCGCCGACGACACAACAAGCTCGTCAGCCCAGAAGTAGTCGTCCGCCGTCGTTACAATAGGGATATCCAGCACCGCCAGAACAGCCGTGTAGAAATTCTGACTGGCCGTGATATCGCGGACAACAAGCTGAATATGGTCGATAAGCCGACCGCGATGCAGTTGGGTGGTTTCCATGGTCGTTCATCCGATTTTGGTTTGTTTGCGTCACAAAATGCCTGACGGGTGAACGACCAGAATGCTTCAGGAAGATAGTTCCGGCAATATAAAACGTTCGAAATATCGCCAATCCAAGGCAAGCAGACATGACCATTTGCGTGCCCCGGCATTTCAGTTGAGGATCGAACCGCCGCTAGGCGGTTCTACGCATCTCACTGCAGCAGCGTTTTCACCAGCGCACTGGCTTTGGTGAAATCCATCTGTCCTGCATAGCGTTCTTTAAGAGCGGCCATAACCTTACCCATATCGCGCAGTCCCTGTGCACCAATATCGGCGATGACCGCCTCACAGGCCACCTTAACCTCGTCATCGCTCATCTGCGTTGGCAGAAAATCGCTGATGATCGCGATTTCGGCACGCTCACCTTCGGCCAGTTCAATCCGATTGCCTTCTTCATAAATGCGTGCAGATTCTTCGCGCTGCTTGACCATCTTACCCAGAATGCCAAGCAGTTCTTCATCACCGACCGGATCTTTGCCTGCACCACGATTGGCAATATCACGATCCTTAACCGCAGCCATGATCAGACGCAGCGTCGACAAGCGAAGCTTATCCTGTGCCTTCATGGCATCGGTCATTGCCTGAGAAATCTCCTGGCGCAGCATATTATTCTCCTAATATCTGTAAAATGTTCAATTAGAACCGCTTCTAGTCCAAAAGCGGGGCCATAAGCAATCACACGTCTTAGGGCCTGTTGAGGATTAGGGGTTGAAGCTGGGTATGACGGAATAGACCCAATCCCAAATTTTCGTAAAAAGCTTGCGTTCCTGCGATTGACCGCGCGTCCAAGTTTCTCTATTTGTCAGGGCTTAGCAGGACATCGGCATGTGCTCACGGCGGGAAGTTTAATCCCCGCTGTGTTTTGGCGCATATATGGCCCCGGAAACTCCTTTTTTCAAGCTGCTCACAATGAGAGGTTGAAACACGGATACATGCCGCATGACTGATAAACCAAAACGCGCGCCAGACGGCAAACGCGAAACCACGCAGGAGTGCACGCCATGACCGAAGCCCCATCGAAAACAGCACCCTGGACAATTGCAAAGCGAACCGCCGTTCTCGTACTTGCTGACGGCACCGTCATTGAAGGTCAGGGCCTTGGCGCAACGGGTGCGATTGAAGCAGAAGTTGTCTTCAACACTGCCCTCACCGGCTATGAAGAAATCCTGACCGATCCATCCTATGCCGGCCAGATCGTTACCTTCACCTTCCCACATATCGGCAATGTCGGCACCAATGCGGAAGATGTTGAAGACCTGACGCCCGCCAACCGCCACGGCGCAGTCGGTGCGATTTTCAAAGCGGACATCACCACCCCTTCCAATTTCCGCGCATCGGAAGACCTGAATACATGGCTTAAGAATCGCGGCGTCATTGCCCTTGCCGGCATCGATACCCGCGCCCTCACCGCCCTTATTCGTGAGCGCGGCGCGCAAAATGCCGTCATTGCGCATGACCCGGAAGGCAAGTTTGACATCGAAGCGCTGAAAACCCGTGCCGCCCAATGGAGCGGTCTTGAAAACCTCGATCTCGCCAAAGATGTCACCATCGGCCAGAGCCTGACATGGGATCAGACACCATGGGTGCTGGGTGAAGGGTATGGCGAACAGTCTGATGTACAATACCATGTCGTCGCCCTCGACTTCGGCGTGAAGCGCAACATTCTGCGTCTGCTTTCAGGCCTCGGTGCGAAGGTCACCGTTCTGCCTGCAACGGCCAGCGCAGAAGATGTGCTTGCCTATAACCCGGATGGTATCTTCCTTTCAAATGGCCCCGGCGATCCAGCGGCAACCGGCAGCTATGCCGTGCCAACCATCCAAAAGCTGGTTGATAGCGGCTTGCCGGTTTTTGGCATTTGCCTCGGCCACCAGATGCTGGCACTGGCGCTTGGTGCCAAGACTGAAAAGATGCATCAGGGCCACCATGGGGCAAACCATCCGGTCAAGGATTACACCACCGGCAAGGTTGAGATCGTATCGATGAACCACGGCTTTGCCGTTGATTCCGACAGCCTGCCGGACCATGTGGAAGAAACCCATGTGTCACTTTTCGACGGCACCAATTGCGGCCTGCGCGTCATCGGCAAGCCTGTGTTCTCCGTACAGCATCACCCGGAAGCCTCTCCCGGCCCGCAGGACAGCCACTATCTGTTCCGTCGGTTCATTAATCTGATCCGCGAGAAAAAGGGCGAAGCACTCCTGCCGGAACGCGAACAGGCTGCGTGAATCAATACCTGAGAGCACCGAAGTAAGACTTTGTTAAGAAATGAAAAAGCCGGGATTTGATCCCGGCTTTTTCTTTGTCTGCATGCAGCTTTAATTTCAGACATCACCGCTGAATGTATCGCAGGAATCAATCTTGCCGCTATCAAAGCCGCGCTGGAACCACTTGGCGCGCTGCGCAGACGTGCCGTGATTGAAGCTTTCCGGCACCACATAACCCTGAGAGCGCTTTTGCAGTGTGTCGTCGCCGATCTGGTGGGCCGCATTGATTGCTTCTTCGAGATCACCCGCCTCCAGAATACCCTTCTGGTTGGTGTAATATCCCCAGACACCGGCAAAACAATCGGCCTGCAATTCGACCCGAACCGACATCTGATTGGCCTGCGCTTCGTTCATCTGCTGGCGCATCTGATTGAAGCGCGGCAGAATGCCGAGCAGGCTCTGAACGTGATGCCCAACCTCATGCGCAATCACATAGGCATTGGCGAAATCACCAGATGCGCCGAATTTGGTCGCGAGCTCGTTGAAAAATGTGAGGTCCAGATAAAGCTTGCGATCCCCGGGGCAATAGAACGGCCCAGAAGCCGATGAAGCCATGCCGCAGGCAGAGCGCACACCATCCGAAAATAGAACCATGGTCGGCGGCGTGTAGGTCTGTCCGCGCGACTGGAAAATACCGCTCCAGGTATCTTCGGTTTCAGCAAGAATCGTCCGGGCAAATTGGGTTGCCTCATCATTGGCAACCTTACCGCCACTGCTCTGCTGGCTCGTTTGCGTGGACTGAATACTGCCATCGCCAAAAAGGAATGGCATCGGATCAATGCCGATCGCACGCAACACAAAGAACAGCACGACAAGAATAACAATGCCGGAAATACCGCCCCCCCGCATAATGCGAAAACCTGGCCCGCCGCCCATGCCACCGCCACTAAAGCCGCCACCGCCGCCTTGTTGTCCACGAACATCTTCAACATTATCGCTTTGTCTACGGCCTTGCCAACGCATGGACCAACTCCCCTTCACCGTGCCAGCCCATGAGAGGGCAGCACCAATCTATTACTGGCAATTGTCGCACAAACTCTTGGCACAGCAACATAAAAAGTAAATGAGCAGGAATCACAAACAAAGACGCAACTGCAACAAACGCATCAATGAGAGACCATAACAGGCGTCATCGCCAGGAAGTTTTGGTCAATGCCCGCATTTTCTTTTAAATAAGGGCATTTGTGGGGTTCCGCTTTGGATCATCATTGCCTATAAGGCCCACTTAGCCCACAGAATATACCTCTGCCAACCCGCCGGAAAACCGTGCGGGCTTTTCTGGCAGGCTAAGAACAAGGATACGCCCCCATGCCGAAACGTACAGATATCAAATCGATCCTGATCATCGGCGCGGGCCCCATTGTTATCGGTCAGGCATGCGAGTTCGATTATTCGGGCACACAAGCCTGTAAGGCGTTGAAAGAGGAAGGCTACCGCATCATCCTCGTCAATTCCAATCCGGCAACGATCATGACCGATCCTGATCTGGCCGATGCGACGTATATTGAGCCGATCACACCCGAAGTCGTTGCTAAAATCATCGCCAAGGAGCGCCCGGATGCGCTTCTGCCGACCATGGGCGGACAGACGGCACTCAACACGGCATTGTCGCTCCGCCGTATGGGCGTTCTTGAGCGCTACAATGTTGAAATGATCGGCGCAAACGCAGAAGCGATCGATAAGGCAGAAGACCGCGCACTTTTCCGCGAAGCCATGGAAAAGATCGGCCTCGATACCCCGACGTCGATGCTCGCCAATGCGACCGAAATCAAGGACGAAGATCGCAAGCGCCACGAAATGAAGCGCAACGAAGTCAAGGCGCAATATTCAGGCGACGATCTGGATAAGGCACTCGATAAGCTTGAAACTGAATGGCAGCTTGGCGAAGTCGAGCGCAAGCAGCGCTATATGAGCCATGCGCTGGCCAAAGCTGCACAGGCGATGGATGTTGTCGGCCTTCCGGCGATTATCCGCCCAAGCTTTACGCTTGGTGGCACCGGCGGTGGTATTGCTTACAACCGTCAGGAATTTTTTGAAATCATCGAGCGCGGCCTTGATGCATCGCCAACCACTGAAGTGCTGATCGAAGAATCGGTTCTTGGCTGGAAGGAATATGAAATGGAAGTGGTCCGCGACAAGGCGGATAACTGCATCATCATCTGCTCAATCGAAAACCTCGACCCAATGGGCGTGCACACCGGCGATTCCATTACCGTTGCCCCTGCCCTGACGCTGACCGACAAAGAATACCAGATCATGCGCAACGCCTCGATTGCGGTGCTGCGTGAGATCGGCGTTGAAACTGGTGGCTCCAACGTCCAGTTCGCGATCAACCCGGCCAATGGCCGCATGATCGTCATTGAAATGAACCCACGCGTCTCGCGTTCATCGGCGCTGGCTTCCAAGGCAACCGGCTTCCCGATTGCCAAGGTCGCAGCCAAACTTGCGGTTGGCTACACGCTGGACGAACTCGACAACGACATCACCGGCGGCGCAACGCCTGCATCGTTTGAACCATCGATTGACTATGTCGTCACCAAAATCCCGCGCTTCGCGTTTGAAAAATTCCCCGGCTCATCGCCAATCCTGACCACCGCCATGAAGTCGGTCGGCGAAGTCATGGCGATTGGCCGTACTTTCCAGGAAAGCTTGCAGAAGGCGCTGCGCGGCCTTGAAACCGGCCTGACGGGCCTGGATGAAATCGCTATCCCGAACATCGAGGAAGGCGACGAAAAGAACGCAATCCGTGCAGCCATTGGCACACCAACGCCAGACCGTCTTCGCATGGTCGCTCAGGCCATGCGCCTCGGCCTCAGCACAGAGCAGATCCATGACGTATCGAAGATCGATCCATGGTTCCTTGAGCAGATCGAAGGCATCGTTAATACCGAGGCCCGTATTCGCGAACATGGCCTGCCACAGGACACGGAAAATCTGCGTATGTTGAAGGCGATGGGCTTCTCCGATGCGCGCCTTGCAAGCCTAATTGGCAAAGATGCCGAAGACGTTGCCAAGCTGCGCAATTATCTTGACGTGCATCCGGTTTATAAGCGCATCGACACTTGTGCTGCGGAATTCGCTTCGCCAACCGCTTATATGTACTCGACCTATGAAACGCCTTTTGTTGGCCAGCCACGCTCAGAAGCCGAAGTTTCGGATCGCAAGAAGGTCGTCATTCTCGGCGGGGGTCCAAACCGTATCGGCCAGGGCATTGAGTTCGATTATTGCTGCTGCCATGCGGCCTTCGCGCTCAACGATGCCGATTACGAAGCCATCATGATCAATTGCAACCCGGAAACCGTTTCGACCGACTATGACACGTCGGACCGTCTCTATTTCGAACCCTTGACGGCAGAAGACGTGCTGGAAATCCTGCGCGTCGAACAGGAAAAAGGCACACTGCATGGCGTCATTGTGCAGTTTGGTGGCCAGACACCGCTCAAGCTCGCAAATGCACTTGAAAAGGCCGGCATTCCAATCCTCGGCACTTCGCCCGACGCAATCGATCTTGCAGAAGATCGCGACCGCTTCCAGAAGCTGCTCATCAAGCTGGGACTCAATCAGCCGAAGAACGGCATCGCCTATTCGGTTGAACAGGCACGCCTGATTGCAGCAGACCTTGGTTTCCCGCTGGTTGTGCGCCCATCTTATGTTCTGGGTGGCCGCGCCATGCAGATCATTCACGATGAACGCAGCCTGCAAGCCTATCTGCTCGACACGGTTCCAGAACTGGTACCGGAAGACATCAAGGCCAAATATCCAAACGACAAGACCGGCCAGATCAACACGCTGCTCGGCAAGAACCCGCTCCTGTTCGATACCTACCTGACACAGGCAATCGAAGTGGATGTGGATTGCCTCTGCGATGGCAAGGACAGTTTTGTTTCCGGCATCATGGAGCACATCGAAGAAGCTGGTATTCACTCGGGTGACTCTGCCTGTTCACTGCCGGTCCATACGCTTTCGCCAGAGATCGTCACCGAACTCGAACGCCAGACAGCATTGCTCGCGAAGGCGCTCAATGTTGGCGGCCTGATGAACGTTCAGTTCGCGATCAAGGACGGCGAAATCTTCATTCTTGAAGTGAACCCGCGCGCTTCGCGTACTGTGCCATTTGTCGCCAAGACCATCGGCACACCGATTGCCAAGGTTGCAGCCCGCATCATGGCCGGTGAAAACCTTGAAGAAGCGCTCGGCGCATATGGTGGCAAGCCAAAGACTCCTTCGCGTCCGCATATTGCGGTCAAGGAAGCCGTGTTCCCATTTGCCCGCTTCCCTGGCGTTGACACGCTGCTCGGACCGGAAATGCGTTCAACCGGCGAAGTCATGGGCCTCGACTATGATTACGCGCTGGCCTTTGCCAAGGCGCAGCTCGGTGCAGGTGTTGAACTGCCCCGCGAGGGCACGGTTTTTGTATCGGTGCGTGACGAAGACAAGGAACGTGTTCTTGGTCCGGTGCGCAAACTGGCAAACATCGGCTTTAAGGTTATGGCAACCGGTGGCACTCAGAAGTTCCTCGAAGAGAATGGCGTGGAAGCGACCAAGATCAACAAGGTTATTGAGGGCCGCCCACACGTTGAAGACGCAATCCGCAATCGCCAGATTCACCTGGTCTTCAACACGACCGACAGCGCAAGTGCGGTTTCTGACAGCAAGTCGATCCGCCGCGCAACGCTGATGCAAAAACTGCCATATTATACAACAATGGCTGGTGCAGATTCGGCCGCAGACGCGATTGCAGCGCTTAAGGCTGGCTCAATGGAAGTCCGTCCGCTTCAGGATTACTTCCGCACATAAGCACGGCTTGCAGAAGAAAAAGGCCGCAGATGAAAATCTGCGGCCTTTGCTATTGGAGCATTTGCAGCAAAAATACGAAGCGGTTTTGCGTGGGGTAATGCATGAAAAAATAGATGGCGCATTTCCGATGTTTCGATCAAAACAGGAAACGCTTTCGAAAACTTTAGTTCTGATACGGCAAACGCAATGGATCGGCCTGCAAATCCATTTCCAGATGAAGCTTGTGCTTGAACAAGCCATTATGGTCTATGCCTTTCCCAATGTGAATAACACAAGCATCCTTCAGAGGCCCTTCCAGAATACCATAAGCGCGCCTGCGCGCCTCTTCATCCATTCCATCCAGCGTTCCATCAATCACGACCCAGTGAGGGTTTTGCAGCACCAGCCGCGCTAAGGCGAGGCTTTGCTGTTCGTCAGCCGTCAGCGTCCGATCCCAGCGCAGCGGGCGGTCGATCTGCGACACCAGCCGCTCAAGTCCCGCCAGTCTGAGCACCTCGGCAACCTGATTTTTTGAAAAGTCAGCAGAGTTCAAAGGATAAACAACCGCATCGTGCAGATTGCCCGGCGGGATATAGGGCGCATGCGGAATGAACACCACGCGGTTTCCCGCAGGCATTCCGATGCGTCCACTGCCCCACGGCCACAAGCCGCCAAGTGCCCGAAAGAACAGGCTGCGCTCGGATTCGGTCGCCCCCGTTACAAGCAGGCGCTCACCGGGATTGATGACAACCTTCTTCTCAACCAGATTGAGACATCCTTCAGGGGAAGCAATCGACAGACTATCGATTGTCAGGCTTTCCTCTTCATTGGTCGCAACCGCAATCTGCTGATCAGGATGGCCAATTTCATCCATGCGCAAAATAGCCTGCCGAAAGCTTGCCACGCGCAAAAGCGTTGCGCGCCAATCAGCGATGGCGCCAAAATTATCGACAAACCAGCGCAGCGAATTGTGCACCTGCGTAAAAGCGCCCACGGCCATCATCAGACCGCCAAATGTCAGTCCGCCTGAAAAATAAACCGGTGCGGCAACAAGAATGGGAGCAACGATCGTGAACCAGCCATAGCCAGCCGTCACCCATGTCAGATTGGTCGTCGCAATGACGATCCGCTTGATTGCGACCAAGACAGCATCAAGATCACGATAAAGCCTTCGCCGCTCATCCGCCTCACCACGGGCCAGCGTCACCGCATCGATATGCTCATTGACCCGCATCAGCGAAAAGCGGAAATCAGCCTCACGCGCATAGCGGTTGGCATTGTGATTGACGAGACTGCGGCCAACAAACCATGACAGCAGCGATGCCGAACCCGCATAAAACACCGCTGCCCAGACCATATAGCCGGGAATGGAAAAACTGTAGCCCCCGACATGAAAGACAAAGCCGCTCGAAAGCGACCACAACACCCCAACAAAACTAACCAGAATGACGGTCGATTGCAGCAGATTGATTCCAAGATCGCTGGTTGTTTCAGCCAGATGCCGCGCATCTTCCTGCAAGCGTTGATCGGGATTAACACCGATCTCGCCAGCCTTTGCCAGCCGGAAGGCGCGCCCCGGCTGCAACCATTGCCCCACCAGATCGCGCGCTAGTCCCTCCCGCAGCTTGAGCTTGAACATCTGGTTGAGCCATGTCTGCGACACGTTGAGGATAAGAATTGATCCAGCGATAGCGAAAAAAATCAACAGCTGATGAAAGAAAGCGCTCAGATTGCGATCCGATAACGCGTTGTAAAAGGGCACATTCCAGCGGTTGATGGCGACCTGCCCGACCGCGATCAGAACAATCAGAACAAAGATTCCGGTTCCAACTGCAATCAGAGTGTTGCGAACCGGGGAAACCCAGAATGCACTCATCATCATATGCACATGCGAGAAAAGATCATTGCCGTCGTGCTTGCCCTTATTGGACCGGTCACGAAGCGGATGCTCGGCGCTGAGCGGCTTATCCTGCTTTGATTTGGATACCACGTCTTTCCTCACCGAATGTGTGCAACAATTTGCCGGTAAAAAACCGCGCGTTCAATAACAGACTTCTTCCAACGCGTCTTAATCAATTCCCGGTGTATGCTATAGCAATATTTTTAAACCTGTTAGGCCCCGCCTCGGCAGAAACAAGCGTTCACCTGAACATTGAAATATGAAAAAGCGATACAGAAATAGACCTTTAGAGATAGCAAAGCCTGTCTTGTCTTGGTCAAAATTGTCACATATAATTCTGGCATCGATTTTTCGGTCAAGTGACTTTGCGACCCGCCCGGCCTGCCGTGCTTCCTGACGATCTCCTGTCCATAAATTCGATCCACAGGGACGTGTGCGAAGCATACGGACTAACGACTACTAATGTTACAAAGGAATTTCCCATGGCTACGGGAACAGTTAAGTGGTTCAACACGACCAAGGGCTTCGGCTTCATTCAGCCTGATCAGGGCGGCACGGACGTATTCGTCCACATTTCCGCTGTTCAGCGCGCAGGTCTTGCGACGCTCGACGAAGGCCAGAAGGTTTCGTACGAAATCGTACAGGACCGTCGTTCGGGCCGTTCGTCTGCCGACAACCTCGTCGCAGCATAAGTTTTGCCTCTAAAGCAGAGAAAAAGGCGGGGCAACACCCCGCCTTTTTCTTTATCTGAAATCAAGGCAGCCAGCCCATTGGGACATGGCCGTCATCGCCAATAACACGCGCAAGCCACGCATTGATTGCCGGATAGAGCGCCATATCAAAGCCACCGCGATGCGCCTCATGTGTATAAGCATAAAGCGCAATATCAGCCACTGTCAGCCTGTCTCCTGCCAGAAACGGCGTCTTCTTCAACTGCTCTTCCATGACACCAAGCGCTTTATTGCCCCCCGCAAGTGTCGATGCCAGCCGCTCCGGCGTGGCAAGATGCGCGCGCTCCGGGTAAAGCAGCAAGGAGCGGCGCACGGCAACATAAGGCTCATGGCTGTATTGCTCAAAGAACAGCCATTGGTAAACCAGTGCACGCTCATAAGCGTCTTTTGGCAGGTAGGGCGTTCCTTCTGCCAGATGGAGAAGTATTGCATTTGATTCGGCAAGGAAACGCCCATCTTCCAGCTCAAGCAGTGGAACTTTACCATTCGGGTTTTTCGCAAGATATTCAGGCGTCTGGGTTGAACCGTCGAGTGCCGACACCGTAACATGTTTGAAAGGCTTGCCGAGTTTTGCAAGCAAAAGCCGTGGCTTATAGCAATTTCCGGAATCGAGCTGTGAATAGATTGTGAGCATCTGCTTCTCCTGTGCCGATATAACATGTCGATCTGCGTGCAGCCTGTCCAATCAGTTTCATTGAAGCAACAGGGTCGGATTACTGATAGATCAGAACTTTTCAGCAACACAATCGCGCGAGAAACCGTATTTTCTCGCGAAACCGCAAAGCTCTTGTTGCGATTCTTGCGCCAATGGGACATAGAAAGTCCGCAAAACCGGACCGTGCCCGGTGCCGGTTATCTGATCCTGCCATCTATGGAGATCTATCATGGCATTTCTCGCCGACGCCCTTTCTCGTGTAAAGCCATCTGCAACCATCGCGGTCAGTCAGAAAGCACGTGAACTGAAAGCCAAGGGCAAGGACGTGATTGGTCTGGGAGCAGGCGAACCCGATTTCGACACGCCGGACAATATCAAGCAGGCTGCCATCGACGCCATCAATCGCGGCGAAACCAAGTACACACCCGTTGCCGGTATTCCTGAGCTGCGTCAGGCCATCGTTGCCAAGTTCAAGCGTGAAAATGGCCTCGATTATAAGCCAGAACAGGTCATCGTCGGCACCGGCGGCAAGCAAATCCTGTTCAATGCTTTCATGGCAACCCTGAACCCCGGAGATGAAGTCATCGTGCCTGCGCCATACTGGGTCAGCTACCCGGAAATGGTTGCGATCAATGGTGGCACTCCGGTTTTCGTCAACACCAAGATCGAAGACAATTTCAAGCTGACAGCCGCCGAACTTGAGAAGGCGATCACACCAAAGACCAAGTGGCTGGTCTTCAACTCGCCATCAAACCCAACCGGCGCGGCTTACTCCGAAGCGGAACTGAAGGCGCTGACCGACGTTCTCGTTCGTCATCCGCAGGTCTGGATTCTGACTGACGATATGTATGAGCATCTCGTCTATGGCGATTTCGTCTTCACGACCCCTGCTCAGATTGAACCTTCGCTTTATGATCGCACGCTCACCATGAACGGCGTATCCAAGGCCTATGCAATGACCGGCTGGCGTATTGGTTACGCTGCAGGCCCGTTGCAGCTCATCAAAGCCATGGACATGGTGCAGGGTCAGCAGACCTCCGGCGCCTGCTCCATCGCTCAGTGGGCAGCTGTTGAAGCGCTCAATGGCCCGCAGGACTTCATTCCAGAAAACAAGAAGATCTTCCAGGCTCGTCGTGATCTGGTTGTATCGATGCTCAATCAGGCAAGCGGCATCCACTGCCCGACACCTGAAGGTGCATTCTACGTCTATCCATCCTGCGCCGGCCTGATCGGCAAGAAGACGGAAGCTGGCAAGGTCATCGAAACCGACGAAGACTTCGTCACCGAACTGCTGGAAGCTGAAGGCGTTGCCGTCGTTCATGGTTCGGCCTTTGGCCTTGGACCGAACTTCCGCATTTCCTATGCAACGTCCGATGCCTTGCTCGAAGAAGCTTGCTCACGCATTCAGCGCTTCTGCGCAAGCCTGCGCTAACAACTTCGAATATAAATGATGAAAGGGGCCGAAAGGCCCCTTTTTCGTATCCGCTTATGTGTCGGAAGGAATGACTTCAGCGCGAAGCCAAAAAAAAGCCAGACAAATGTCTGGCTTTGAGTTTTGAAGGTGCCTTCGAGGCAAACCTCCAGAGGGGAACACTCAGCGCGCGCAAATGGGAGGAGGAAACGCAGCGCTGAGATGCATTCTTTATGCCCTGTGATTATTGTTTTTGCAACTCAACTTTAAAACAATGCAGCTATGCATTTAACGCATAGCTCTGATTTTTATAATAACTCAAATAAATCAGTATGTTACAAGTTAACCAAGCGAAAAAGCTTTTTAAAACCGAATAATGACGCGCCTAAACGAGAGGCACATGATCAATCTCAATGCCTTTTATAATGGCAGATAACTTTAGTGGGCAAGCAAATCAGTTCGACAGTCGCTTGTCATGAAACGATCATTCAACTGAAACCAATTTGTCATCTGATGCTCCTAGAAGCCATGTAGAATTCGCAGCCTCACTCATTCAACGCGCTGCGCAGGAGCTTATCTTGCGGATCATACAGATTACCGACACGCACCTCAGCCCAACCAAGCCGCACTTCAACAGCAACTGGCTGTCATTAAGCATGGAATAAGGACCCCATTTGAGGGGTTATCGGCATCCAAACGGGACCCCTTATTTAAAGGGTAACATGACCTTCGATTTCAATCGG
>NZ_JAYEXN010000024.1:0-49381 GCF_044435015.1 Ochrobactrum sp. S1502_03 | reverse complement strand
GGGAAGCCTCTATCGCCTCAGCAGAGGCATGGATGTTCATAGCATCCATCAGGCGAATGACACGCCGTATCGCAAAGCTTGAATTTTGAGTCGGGCACTAAGACACTCTCAGGCTTAGCACACAAGGCCGTAATGCACGCTCATTTACTCTTGGTTATAAGGGCTAAATGCCATGAATTGATCTTCCTACAAATACGACTTGTGACGCTGACAATCTTTATCTGAAGGCTAAGCGGGAGGCATTCGAAGATGCAACCCGCCTCTGATTGAGGTTTCACAGGCAGCGTTAGACAGAGTTTTTTTGATAAATAATCACGTCTCCGTCCTCTTTGGTGAAAGACGAAACCGGATGCTCCAATATGTCAAGAACACGCTCTGATGGACGGCAAAGTTTGGTGCCCAATGGCGTTTCCACGATTGGTCGATTGATAAGGATGGGATGCTCCATCATGAAATCGATCAGCGCATCATCCGTCCACTTCAGATCGGACAAACCCAACTCCGCATAAGGCGTGCCTTTTTCTCGAAGCAGTTGTCGTGGCGTCATCTGCATCGACCTTAACAGCTCGATCAGTCGTTCACGCGATGGCGGATTTAACAGATAGTCAATCACGACAGGCTCTTCACCACTGGCACGGATCATTGCCAGAGTATTGCGCGATGTGCCACACTTCGGATTGTGATAGATTAATACGGTCATTCGAATTTTCCTGTTTCGTTGGCGGGCTTTTGATTGGTGCCACGCTCGTACCAGCCTTTGGAACGATTAACGATCCAGACGACGGACAGCATGACGGGCACCTCAACGAGAACGCCCACAACCGTTGCAAGTGCTGCACCAGACGAGAAGCCAAACAGACTGATTGCCGCTGCTACAGCGAGTTCAAAGAAGTTAGAAGCGCCGATCAATGCGGATGGTCCGGCAACGCAGTGCTGCTCTCCCGAAAGCCGGTTCAGAACGTAAGCAAGGCCCGAATTGAAGTAGACCTGAATAAGGATCGGGACGGCCAGCATCGCGATGATCATAGGCTGCGCGATGATCTGCTCTCCCTGAAAACCAAACAGCAGAATGAGTGTGGCGAGAAGTGCAACCAGCGACAAAGGCTGTAATACTTTCAGCATTACATCGAAGGATTGCTGCCCACGCGCAAGAATAATGCGTCGCAGGATTTGCGCAATAATCACCGGAATAACGATATAGAGGAACACCGATAAAATGAGTGTGTCCCAAGGGACGGTAATTGCCGAGAGTCCAAGCAGAAGCCCAACGATGGGAGCGAAGGCCACCACCATAATCGCATCATTCAGAGCGACTTGCGAAAGCGTGAAATGCGGCTCGCCCTTTGTCAGATTGGACCAGACGAACACCATCGCAGTGCAAGGGGCAGCTGCAAGAATAATCAGGCCCGCAATATAAGAATCGATCTGACCCGCAGGCAAGTAAGGGCGAAACAGCCAGCCAATGAATAGCCAGGCGAGAAGCGCCATTGAAAAAGGTTTGACAGCCCAGTTAATGAACAGCGTGACACCGATTCCTCGCCAATGCTTGGTAACTTGCCTCAAGGCGCTGAAATCAATCTTCAGCAACATTGGGATAATCATGAGCCAGATGAGAACGGCAACCGGAATATTCACGTTTGCGACTTCAGCAGAGCCAAGGAGGTGGAAAATTTCAGGGAATATATGCCCCAGCGCAACACCAGCGACAATACAAAGCGCTACCCAGACGGTCAGATACCGTTCGAATGTAGACATTATTTCTCCCCTGCGTTCCAGATTGTCGCACCGAAAATTGAACATGCGAAGTTGTCCGTGCGCAAAAAGTGCACGCTATTAACCCTATCTGTCATTTCATCAGTCCATTTGTTCGAAGACCAGATTTGTGGGCTTCGTGTTACTGTTTAACCACCTTCGGTTCGCAACAATGCGTCAGGCTTTTTATGAGAGGTGCGCAGAGTTCGGCACTCCCGCCACAGCAATCCTTGATCATAAACAGCGTCAACTCCCGAAAACGCGCAAGATCAGCGCGATAGATAATTGAACGGCTCTGGCGCTCGCTGCTCACCAAACCAGCACGAGACAAGGTCGCTAAATGCGCAGACATCGTGTTCTGGGGAACTTCCAGCATGCGCGCAAGCTCTCCCACCGCAAGGCCGTCAGGTTCGTGCTTGACCAACAGTCGAAAAGTGTCGAGCCTTGTCGATTGAGCGAGAGCCGCCAAGGCGGTTATAGCATCCCCTGTTTCCATATATCCAGAATAATGGATATATTGCCTGCGTCAACTCCTATTCGCAAAAGGATACAATTTATTCCCCTCATTTGCTTGCGCTGACATCCGCCTTTATCTCTCTTAGAACGCGGTTCGATCCGATTCACATCGAAACCGTGAGTGTCGCAGCCCGGTCTTTGTTGGGAGTTTTGTTCAAACTTTTCAGTGCCTCGATTGGCCATGAAAAAACACATCAAAATACGCCAAGAGGCTTTCACAAGGGATCTCTGTTATCCTGCGCGGCAGGCAGAGATAATCGCCATTCAAAACCAATAAAATCGCGAAAGAAAATTCTATAATAGTTTATTTTCATATCGAAATATCAATACATTTAATAAACTAAACAATATAAATTTATAGCAATAATTATATTATAATTTAAAATTCGCAATTTTCTACATTTTACAGTGTAGCCATGCATTTTTGATTCCTATAAAAAATACTCTCTTTCACATTGACAAAATTGTGGCCAAACCTAGATTTGAAATTTGGAATTTATGCCCCAATTTTGTGAGAGAAAATGCCAGCAAAATTTATTATCAATCCGCCCGTATTCTTCGGTTCGATTATTATCATAGGATTGTTTCTCGCGATCGGTGTAATTGTTCCAGATCAGGCCGCTGAAATTTTTACTGCTTTGCAAAACAGTATTCTTGCAAACTTCGGTTGGTTTTATCTTCTTGTTGTTGGGATTTTTCTGGCCAGTGTTCTGTTGCTCAGTCTGGGGCGATATGGACGCCTCAAATTAGGGCCGGACGACTCCACACCGGATTTCAGTTTTATGTCGTGGATTGCGATGCTTTTTGCCGCCGGCATGGGCATCGGGTTGATGTATTATGCTGTGGGTGAGCCGATGTCTCACTTCATGGCCCCGCCAACAGCGGAACCCCGCTCGATCGAAGCAACGCGCCAGGCCATGGCTGTGACGTTCTTCCATTGGGGCATTCACGCCTGGGCTATTTACGCGGTCGTGGGGCTTTCGCTTGCTTATTTTGGTTATCGCTACAATCTTCCACTCACAATCCGCTCGGGATTATATCCACTTTTAAAAGAACGGATTAACGGCCCGATTGGGCACGCTGTTGATATTTTTGCGATTGTCGGAACAATGTTCGGGATCGCAACCTCGCTTGGGTTGGGTGTTTCGCAAATCAATGCAGGACTTAATTATCTGACGGGCGTCCCCATCGGATTGCAGGTTCAGCTTCCTTTAATATTGGTCATTACCGGCCTTGCGACCATATCCGTTGTCACCGGGCTTGATAAAGGTGTTCGCATTCTATCGGAAGTGAACCTTCTGATTGCAATTTTGCTGATGCTGTTTGTTCTCGTCGTGGGCCCAACTTCGCAGCTGTTCCGCGATTTTGTTCAAAATATCGGACTTTATCTGGATACGATTGTTCTTAGAACATTCAACATTTATGCCTATCAGCCAACACCATGGATCGATGCCTGGACTCTTTTCTATTGGGCATGGTGGATTTCCTGGTCGCCTTTCGTCGGTATGTTCATCGCGCGTATCTCCAGAGGGCGAACAGTGCGCGAATTTGTTACAGCCGTTTTGTTTATTCCAGCAGGCTTCACATTCTTTTGGATGACTGTCTTTGGCAATTCCGCAATCCTGATTGACACCACTGTTGCCAACGGAAAGCTGGGCGCTGAGATAGCGGCAGACGTTTCGGTCGGCCTGTTTCATTTCTTCGAATATTTGCCGTGGACCACATTGACCTCGACGCTTGCGGTCATTCTGGTGGCAATATTCTTCATCACTTCGTCAGACTCTGGCTCTTTGGTTGTGGATTCCATTGCCGCCGGTGGTGAAACCGAAACAACGACCGCTCAACGGGTCTTCTGGTGCGCGCTTGAAGGCATTGTTGCCGCGAGCCTGCTTGTTGCGGGTGGATTGGGTGCACTTCAATCTGTGACGATTGCAAGCGCACTTCCATTTTCTATCGTCATTCTCGTTCTTGTCTGGTCGCTCTTCAAAGGGATGCGGGCCGACCTCGCCCAACAGGTCGCACATGCGGGAATTCCAACCACTCCCACGGCACAACCGGCGTCTGGCCTGACCTGGCAACGCCGGTTATCGTTGATGCTGCATGCACCTTCCGAGCGTGAAGTGTCCGCTTTTATCGAAGGCCCGGCAATGAAGGCGCTTTCCGAAGTCGCAACGGAACTCAACAATCGAGGACGCGACACCGTTGTCGCCACAGAAGACAATGGTTCAATTGCACTGCGTTCATCGGCGGAAGGCGTTCGCGACTTCATTTATGGGATAATGCCAGCCTCGCACCAGATTCCCGCTTTCTCCGCTATGGCCGTGGGAAAACCTGAGTTTCGCTACGAAGCCAGAACGTATTTTTCGAGTGGAGGACGAGGTTACGATGTCATGGGCATGACGAAAGATCAATTGATCTCCGACGTTCTGGTTCAGTTCGAGCGCTATCTCGCATTGGTTCACACACCAGAAACGCAATTGGTCCACAGCGCACCGGAGCATTCAGCCGACATGTGATCGTCGATACGTGAGAATTTTAAATACCAACAATCGAGATAGGAATAATGGACCAAAAAGCGACCGAAGTCTTTGAACGCACCAATCAATTTCTGTTCCAGATATCCGATCTGCTTTTGCGCTATTCGCTATCAACCCTGGGCGCAATTGTAATCCTTTGTGCAGGGTGGATTTTAGCGGGAACCCTTCAACGCTGGACCGTCACCTCGCTATCGGGCATCCGCGGCCTCGACAAGACAATTTCAAAGTTTTTTGGCGGCGTCATCCGCTACAGTGTTCTTGCCATCGTTTTTGTGATGGTTCTGGGCCAATTTGGCGTTCAGACTGCCTCAATCCTTGCAGCATTGGGCGCAATAGGCCTCGCCATTGGGCTTGCCTTGCAGGGCACACTTCAAAACATTGCGGCAGGCATTATGCTTCTTGTTCTTCGCCCGTTTCGGGTTGGGGAGTTTATAAGTGCAGGCAGTGTTGTCGGCACAGTTGAAGAGATAGGCTTGTTTACAACAGAGCTTAAATCTTATGACGGCGTTTACATTATGGCTCCGAATTCAACTCTTTGGAACACGTCGGTCATCAACTATAGCCGCCTCAAGATGAGGATGCACGACTTCAAAGTGCGTATAGGATACGACGACAATATCGATAATGCGTTCTCAATAATTCAGAAGATTGTCTTGTCACAGGAGGGAGTGCTTCAAGAGCCAAAGCCCACCTTCTTTGTTGATGAGCTGGGCGATAGTGCTGTTATCTTGTGCTATCGCTATTGGATTGACAGCAATCATTATTGGGACGTCGTTCGCAACACCACCAAATCTGTTAAAACCTCTTTTGACGAGGCGGGAATAAAAATACCCTATCAGCAGGTTACCTACCATATGAAGGCTGCTGCTTAGAAGGCGTCAAAGCATAATCCCATGACTTTCGCTTCGGGCAGATTATGCTTTATTCAGCCCTTTGTGCCTCATGCTTGATGAAAGCGGCCATGCCTTCGGATTGGATGCCATCAACCATATCCCTGAGCATGGCGCCGAAAACGCCGTTGATTAACGTCTCTGGAAGAATTTCAGGGCAAACGAGCGCAACTGAGCGAATTATATCATCCGCAGTTGCCGCATGTTTTAAGGCGCTCTGAAGCTCCATTGCACGCGGGTCATTCAATGCTTGCGGATTTCCATACCTATCTTTGCGAACAAGATAAGCAAGCCAGGCCGCCAAGGAAAATGCAAAAGGGCGCGTGGATCCGCCGGCTGCAATCGTCTCCATTGCCGGTGCGGTTATGCGTTGAGGAAGCTTTTGCGTCCCATCCATCGCGATCTGTGCCGTAGAATGTGCTATCGCTGGATTGGAAAATCGTTCGGCCAATGCTGAAGCATACTCATCAAGATCAATCGTTAGTCCTTCGACAGTCGCGGCCGCTGCGGCAAGATGGCGCCGAACAAGGGCAGCATGATCAGGGTCAGCCATAACATCGCGTACAAGTGCTTTTCCGGCCAATTGCCCGCTATAGGCAAGCATGGAATGCGCACCATTGAGCATGCGAAGTTTCATGCGCTCATATGGCGTCACGTCATCGACAAACAGGACGCCAGCGCATTCCCATTCTGGCCGTCCAGCACAGAATTGATCCTCTATGACCCATTGCGTGAATGGCTCGGTTTCGACTGCTGCATGATCGTCCCGCCCGCTCAGTTCTCCGGCCAGTTTGGTCGTATCGGCATTTGATGAGGGTGTAATGCGATCGACCATGGATGAAGGAAAGCTGACATTGTTTGCTATCCAATGGAAAAGCGTCTCACCGTGGGTTTTGCGTGCAAAAGTCAGGACTGCGTTGCGCAGTTTCTCGCCATTATGAGACAGGTTATCACAGCTCAACACAGTGAATGGCTGCAATCCCAAATGCATTCTGCGGTTCAGAGAACCGACAATCAGTCCGATCACTCCCCTGGGCGCATCAGGATTTGCAAGGTCGAAAGCGACCGCAGGATGGCTATCATCAAGCTGACCATCGCTGGTGATACCATATCCTTTTTCCGTCACCGTCAAACTGACAATACGGCAGCCAGGAGATGCCATGGCTTCCAATGCATCGCCACTAACATCAGGTCCGGCCAATACCCGTTCAAGCGCGCCGATCACCCGTGCCTCTGTGGTCGCGCCGCGTGTGATCAGCGTGTAATGACCATTCTGTGGATTTAAACTCTCCGCAACAGACGTTCCACGCAGCGATACGCCGATAACACGCCAGTCGCCGCCATTTTGTGCGAGAGCAGCATCGGTGTAAGCAAGCAGATGAGCGCGTGCAAAATTGCCAAGCCCCAAATGGACAATTCCAGCCCCATGGTTCTGCGGTGTGTAAGCAGGCCAACTGGCCGATGCACCCAGATTTGCCTGCGCCGAAAGTCTTGTCATTCCACCACCCTGACATCTGGATGCGACAGGGCGGTCATGATCCCGCGCAATTCCGCCAGCCCCTTCAACCGACCAATGGACGGATAACCCGGCTGCGCTTTTCTGTTCAGATCATCCAGAATGTCCTGACCATGATCAGGCCGCATTGGAATTTGCCAGTCTGCGCGGCCCGCAAGCTTGCGCCGATTTTCTTCGGCAAGAATGGCTGCAATCATGGCAACCATATCGGTATGGCCTTCCAGATGAGCGGCCTCATGGAACGATCCACCAAGATGCGGTTCTTCAAGGGCGACATTGCGCAGATGCAGAAAATGCACCCGATCGCCCAGCCGCTTCATCATACCCGGCAGATCATTATCAGCGCGTGTGCCCAGTGATCCGGTGCAAAGCGTAATGCCATTTGCCGAAATATTCACCGCATCCATCACGGCCTTATAATCGGCTTCGGTCGACATGATGCGCGGCAGACCAAGCAGCGAAAACGGTGGATCATCCGGGTGGCAGCATAAACGCACACCAAGTTCTTCTGCCAGCGGGCTGACCTCTGCCAGAAAATCAATCAGATGCCCCCGGAGACGTTCAGGCGAAATATTGTCGTAATGCGCAAGATGACGCTTCACATCATCCATCGACATGCGTTCAGCGGCACCGGGCAAGCCAAACACGACATTCCCCGAGAGCTCCAGACGTCGTGCCTCAGGCATGTCTGCAAACCGCTTGTGTGCCGCCTCATAGACCTCTGGACTATAATCATCCGATGCGCCGTTGCGTTGTAAAAGAAACAAATCAAAGGCTGCAAAATCAATCGCGTCGTAGCGCATACAGGTGGCGCCATTTGGCAATCGATACGCCAGATCAGTGCGCGTCCAGTCGAGGATCGGCATAAAATTATAGCAGATGACCTCAACACCTGCATCACGCAGGTTTCGCATGGAGGTCTTCCAGTTTGCGATATGTGTTTTCCAATCACCCGTCTGGCGTTTGATATCCTCAGAAACCGGAAGGCTTTCAACGACCTCCCACCGAAGACCGGAGGCTTCCCCGTTCTTCATGTAGGCGATGTCTTGTTTTCGCTTTTCAATTTCTGCAGGCGACCAGACGACGCCCGTCGCAACATGGTGAAGGGCTGTTACAACGCCTTCCACTCCTGCCTGCAACATATCATCGATGGATACCAGGTCCTTGGGGCCGAACCAGCGCCAGGTCTGTCTCATAGTGTCGTCTCTCTGTTTTCAGTGCCGTGCAGATGCAGCGGCAAAAGTAATTTGAACCTTGACCGATTGGGAACGGTCGGTTGCCGCACGAAATGCGGCAAGCGCATCGGTCACAGGCAAAGTGGATGTAATGATTGGGCGTGGGTCAATTGCGCGCGATCCGATAAGCTGCACAGCATCAGCGAATTCGGTATCAAAACGCTGCGAACCGATAAACTGAATTTCCTTACCAACCATCACATTCAATGGCATGGTTGTTGGCCCTGCAACACCCACTTGCACCATCGTGCCGAGTGGACGCAAACACGAAATTGCATCATTGATTGCAGGAGCTGCGGCGGAACACTCAAACACGAGATCAACCTTGCCTTTATCATCTTTCCATCGGTCAAGGCCGGTTGGATTGGCCGCAATATTGACTGTGTGATCAGCGCCCATTTTTGCAGCAATCGCCAGTGTCGCGTCCTGAATATCTGTCACGATAATTTCGGAAGCGCCCCGCTTTTTTGCCACGGCAACACAAAGCGCGCCAATCGGGCCCGCTCCCGTCACCAGCACGACTTTGCCGGACAGGCTGCCGGCAATTGCCTCACCCCGATTGGCTGCATGCAAACACACAGCCAGCGGCTCTGAACAAGCGGCAGCACCCGGATCGATGTCATCAGGCACGGCAAAGCATTGATCCGCTTCAATGACGATCCTGTCGCGAAACATGCCTTGCTGATGCGGAAGATACATTGCAGAACCTTTAAACCGCATCGCAGTGCAGTGGCGCGCAAGGCCCTGCTGGCAAAAACGGCACGCACCGCAAGGCTGGGACGGGTTCAAGGCCACAAGCTGGCCAGGCCTCAGACCCGTCACCCCTTCACCGAGCGCTTCGATGCGCCCGGATGCCTCATGCCCCAAGATGATCGGCTCGCGAACACGAATGGTTCCGATACCGCCTTCCAGCCAGTAATGCAGATCAGATCCACAAATTCCGCCAGCCTGAATTGCGACCAGGACCTGACCTGGCCCCGGTGTTTCGAGCGGCCTGTTCTCAATGCGCAAATCATCCTGCGCATAAAGGCAAACGACACGTGTTACCGATTGCTCCGTCATCACAACCTCAAGGCATCAAAGTGTTGGGCAACCATGTCGCCAAAGGCGCGAAGTAGCTGACCATGAGAAGAACGATAATATTGGTGATGATGTAGGGAATAATCGCTCTGATCACCGGTGATAGAGGGAGTCGTGCGATATTTGACGCCACAAACAGGCAAACACCGACGGGAGGGGTCGTCAGACCGATCATCAGGTTCAACACTGCAAAACAGGCAAAGTGAATGGGGTCAATACCGACGGCGATAGCCAGTGCCTGCAAAGGCACAAACAGGATGATCAGCGCGGCAATCGTTTCCATGAACATGCCAACGAACAGAAGCAAAATGTTAATCAGCAAAATCACAACGAACTTGTTGTCCGTAAACGAAAGAACTGCATTGGCCAGTGTCTGGGGAATGCGCTCTGCAACCAAAATCCAGCCAAAAACATTTGCAGTGCCTACCAGCACCAGAATGCCGGCAGAACTGATTGCACTGTCGATAATGATTTTGGGAATACGGCTTACCGGCAGTTCGCGATAGATGAACAGGCCCACGAGTGCTGCATAAAGACATGCCACCACAGCAGTTTCGGTTGGTGTGGTTATCCCGATCAGCAAGCCGCCGACGATCAGCGCAGTCATTGCAATAGCCCAGATCGCGCCAGTGAACGACGTGAACAACTCCCGAACGCCCTTCCAGCTTTCACGCGGGAAATTCTTTTTCTTTGCGATGAAATAGGTTGTTACCATCATCGCAAAACCCATCAGCAAACCAGGAACTGCGCCAGCCAGAAACAGTTTTCCGACTGAAAGCCCGGAGAGCGAGCCGACAATAATCATCGGAACGCTCGGCGGGATCATTGGACCGACTGTGGATGATGCAGCGGTCACAGCTGCCGAGAAAGAGGCAGGATATCCGACTTTTTTCATGCCGGGGATCATCATGCCGCCAACGGATGCAACATCGGCAACCGCAGTGCCGGAAATGCCGCCAAAAAGCATGGAGGCTGCGATATTGGCTTGCGCAAGTCCACCGCGCATCCATCCAACCAAAGCGTTGGCAAAGCGAATGATACGCTCCGTAATGCCACCGGAATTCATCAAATTGCCTGCCAGAATAAAGCCCGGAATACAGAGCAGCACGAAACTGTCCATCCCGGCATACATTTTCTGAGGAATGACAACGAGCGGAATATCAGCAAACAGGAGATAGGCCATTGAAGACAGGCCCAATGTGACGGCCACGGGTAGACCGATGACCAGACCGAGCACAAATGTGCCAAGAAGAAGGGTCAGACCCATCAGTTTTCCTCCGAATTGGGGATGGGGCGCCCATCATGGCGGCCTGTCAGCATCTCAATGATACGCATCAGCGCCCAAATGATCAGGGCAACAAACAAAATAAGCTGCGAGGCGTGGATGATATCCATTCTCCAGCCCAGAGAAGGTGCCGTCTGACGGCTGCCAATGGTGGTGTAGTCCCATGCGGCGGGCAAAAGGATGACTGCAAACACCAATGTCAAGATTGCGCTGACCAGTCGCAACAGCCAGGGCAACCGTCCGGGCAAGCTCTCACATATCAGATCAACATTGACCATATCGCCGCTGCGCAGGGCAAGGCCAGCGCCGAGCGCACCTATATAGAGCAGGCAGAACCGGGTCAGCTCTTCCGTCCAGACGGGAGCCGTGCTCAGGAAGGTGCGTGCGTAAACCTGCAGCAGAACAGCGCCGATCAGCACAAGAAATGTTGCGAGTATCAGAAGGCGAAATACGCCCTCCAATCCTTTGAATGCTTTTGTCATGGTATCCTCGACAGGGTAGCTGCCGGATTTAATCCGGCAGAGCCTTTATCTCAGTCGTTGAAAACCTGTTCGGCCAATGGGCGGATTTCCTGCGGCACAGACGCGATGACGGCATCTTTCGCCTTGTTGGCGAAAGCGGCCTGATCGACGTCAACGAATTTCACACCATGTGCTTCGAGATCGGTAACGAGTGCTTTTTCGTCAGCGGTAAACAGTTCGCGTTCGTAGGCTTGTGTGATCTTGGCAGCTTCCAGCAAAGCGGCCTGATCAGCTTCCGACAATTTGTTCCAGCTACGCTCTGATATGGTGAGATAAATCCACGAGCGAACATGTTCAGTCTTGTTGACGACTTTTTGAACTTCATAAAAGCCACCCGACTTGAACAGAGCAAGCGGATTTTCCTGCCCTTCGATGGTGCCGTTCTGAAGCGAGGTAAAGACTTCCGAGAAAGCCATAGGGGTGGGGTTGGCACCCAGCGATTGCCATGCAGCCACGAAAATTGGCACATTTGGTACGCGAACCTTGAAGCCCTTCAAATCATCAGGCTTCGTGATCTCACGATTGGCTGAAAGGTTGCGCGGCCCACGCGCGAAATATGTCAGCGGTCGAATAGCCGCCTTCTCAATAATTTCGGCTTCAATCTGCTTGCCGATATCGCCGGATGCAACCTTGTCCATATGCTCAAGCGACTTGTATCCATATGGCAAAGCCAGCAAAGCGGCTTTCGGTGCCCAATTTTGAAGGCTCTCGCCGGTGATGGTCATATCGGCAGTGCCGAGCTGCATGCCGTTGATGACGTCGATTTCCTTGCCGAGCGATTCATTCGGATAAACTTCGACCGCCACCCGTCCTTCGGTGCGGGACTTGACTTCATCTGCAAATTTCAACGCAGCCTTGTGCCAGATGTTTTCTTCATTGGCGAGATGACCAAGTTTAAGCGTGACCTCCTGTGCAAACGAGGTCCCGCCCATCACGGCAAGCATGGCGCAGGTTGCTGCTATGTGTTTAAAAGATCGAAACTTCATTCTTTCCTCCTCTGGAATGATTTCAGCGCCGTTGTTTTCCGGCACTATAGAAAATACTCGGGCCGCTCCTGCTTGATGACAGGCAGATCAATCAAAATCCCCTGAAGGTGCTGCCGCATGAATTGTTCGGCTCTCGCCACGTCTCCTGCGGCAATGGCATCAACCACCTCACGGTGTTGAGCGATCAGGCGCGCAACAGGAAAATGCATACTTGAAAGAAAACGCACCCGATCCATCTGGGCCTTCATTTCAACCACCACCCGCCAGGCTTTGCCTTTGTCAGCGCCTTCAGCAAGTGTGCGGTGGAATATTTCATCTGCATCCATGAAATCGCGAGCCGATCCGCCGATGAGCTCTTCTTGACGAACAAGCAATGCACGCAGTTCTGTGACAAGCGCTTCGTCAGGCGATTGGGCCAGAAGCTTCACAATGTCCGCCTCGACAGCCTCGCGAACGAAACGGGCATCCATAACCGCTTGCAGTGAAATTTTTGCAACAAACGTGCCTCGCTGAGGGCGAACCTCGAGCAAGCCTTCATTGGCAAGCGTAATAAAAGCTTCGCGTACGGGCTGGCGGCTGACGCCATATTGTTGAGCCACATCAGCTTCCGAAATCCGCGTGCCCGGCGACAATAAATTGTCAATGATGGCAGCCCGCAATGTTGCGTAAAGCTGATCCACGACACTGACATGCGTTGGTCGCACCAATGGGCTCTGCATGATTTAATCTCCTCATTTTCTGCTTATACCATACTACCATACCAGTCAATATGGGTGAGATTTGCCCCAACTATGAGGCCAAACGGCTAATCTGATCGATACCCGCTTCATTGCGATGGGATTTATGCTCTAACAGCTGGAAAATATACCCGTTCTCGCCATGACAAACTTCACGCGAAAACACCGTCAAGCCACGTTATCGTCACCATGGCCCGGAAGAATGATCGACACCGATGCGCCGCCGCCAGATCTATTTTGCAGGTCCAGCTTTCCGCCATGAGCGATCACGATCGCCTGAACCACTGAAAGCCCCAGCCCTGTTCCGCCAGTGGCTCGCGATCGCGATATTTCCCCGCGCCAAAATGGTTTCACTTCAACGCCACACATATCCTTTGGAAAGCCGGGACCACGATCCAGGATTCGAATTGCGACAAAACCATCATCCAGCTTGTCTATTTCGCATCGCAGGCTCGCGCCCGTTTCTGCATATCTGCAAGCATTCTCAAGAAGCGCCAAGATTGCTTGTCGGATACGCTGAGAATCTCCCGATACAACAACCGGCTGCAGCGCCGTTTCAACCGCAATATGACTTGTATCAAACATTGGCTTTGCAGAATGCAGAACACCTTCAATCAGTCCGGAAAGTTCTATCCGCTCGGTGTGGATGACAAGTTTCTGGCCGATTGCAAGGGATAATGTTCGAAGGTCTTCGACAATTCGCGACAATCCTTCAGCTTGCAAAAGAAGATTTTCCAAAGCCTTCTTTTCCATCGGAAAAACGCCATCAACCATGCCCTGCATTGTGCCGCGCAAAATCGTGAGCGGCGTGCGCAACTCGTGTGCAACGGCCATGTTATTGAATTGCAGCCTGTTTTCCATATCCTGTAGGCTTGTTGCAAGTGCATTGAAGCTATCAATAAGGCTCGACACTTCTATGGTGCTCTTATGAGAACCCGTCATTCGGACCGAAAAATCGCCCGACTTCAAAGCTTCAGCAACCACTGTTAACTGTTCAAGTGGCTGCGCAATTCTTCTCGCCAAATAGATCCCTATCGCACTGCAGATCAGTGCTGAAAGCAGGCCGGATACCAGAACTGAAACGTAAAGATGCCAATCTAAAGGTTCGGAAAGCCCATTGAGTGATTCAAATAGCTCTTTGAGGCCCGCTGTGTCAGGCAATACACCCGCATTCAAGTCCCGGTAGGCATTCGCCGCACCGCTTGGCAGTATCTGTAACAGACTTTCCTCAAGATAGGACGAATACCAATTAACACCTACGTAAGCCAATCCGACACTGAGCAGCAGCATCGCAGCAATAATGACGGCTGTCTGTGTAGCGAGTGAAAGAGCAGGAAGCCTCATTTTGGATCACAAAAGCGGTAACCGATACCCCGCACCGCCGAAAAAAAGCCAGTCTGGCCCAGCTCTTCAAGCTTCCGCCTCAGATTTGAAATATGGGTGTCGACCGTCCGCTCAAGCGCTTCACTTTCCGGCAAGCAGGCGTCCAGAATATCGGCTCGTTCAAAAGCATGCGTCGGCCTGCGGATCATGTAAGCGAGAATACGAAACTCGCTCAGGGTGAGCTGTAAGGGGACACGCCTTTCATCTGTGTGTACAAAAGCCGAATATGCCTTGAAGTCGACTTCGAAATTGCCGAAACGGCGCACCGTCTCTGATAAGGCTGCGTTGGTTCTGCGAAGCACCGCTTTAACGCGTGCAACAACCTCCTGCGGATTGAACGGTTTCACAATATAATCATCCGCTCCCAAGCGCAGCCCACTGAGCCGATCCAGATCCTCTGCCAGTGCAGTTATCATAATAACGGGTGTGTTTTCAGCCTGACGTAAACGGCCAAGCACGGTAAAGCCATCCATTTTGGGGAGCCGCACATCGAGTAAAACGAGATCTGGCGAGAGAAGTGTATGATGTTGCAATGCTGTTTCACCATCAGCTGCGCGAACCGTCCGATATCCCTCCCGTTCCAGATAAGCACATAGAATTTGCGCGATTTCCGGCTCATCCTCGACGACCAGAATGAGGCTGTTTTCCACCTTGGGCTCCGAACTTCTATTATAGTCTATGTTTCAGGACGCGTTATGCCGGAGAAAAGGTCAACAAGCAATTTCCAAACAACAGATATGCAGATCTGCTGTTGTGCTTTGACAGGAGACAGATGTGTCCTCCATCATTTCTTGACAATCGGGGTACAAGTCGTGGCCATGTTAATTTTGCAAGGCTATCGAAATGCACAATCTTGTTTCCAGCGGCAGCGATATTTCTTATCGGGCGGATGTTGCCCAGCACAGATGGCTGTCCGCTTACACGACGCGTGCTATCGGCTTTCTTCTGGCATCCAGTCTCATTTTTATTATGTTTCCTGCGTTTGATTTGGCAGTTACACGCTTTTTTGCAACTGGCCACACCTTTCCGCTGTCGGAAAATTCAATCCTGCTGGCAATACGCAACGCCAACCGCCGCGCGATGATCTACCTGCTCGTTCTGATGTGTGTGCTCATATTTCTTTACGCTCTTAAGCCGCGAAAGTTTAAGCTCTTTCCCCCCCACAAGGCTTTTTTCGTCATTTTGACGTTTCTTATGGGGCCATTTCTTACAGTGCAGATTCTCAAAAATTTCATGGGACGTGCGCGGCCACGCAGCTTGGTTGAATTTGGCGGCTCGTTTGAGTTTACGCCTGTTTGACAATATGCGGCTCAATGCGGTCGTAATTGTTCATTCCCTTCAGGGGAAGCGGCGACTGCGGCTGCAACACTTGCAATAATCGTATTGATACCGGCAAAATGGCGCGCGACAAGCGTGGCTATTCTCACACCCATTCTATTATTTGCATCGTTTAATCGTGTCATGTTTGGAGCCCATTTTCTTTCAGACGTTATCATCGCGTGGGGGCTCATGTGCTGCCTGATGGTTTGGCTTTGGAAGCGAATTGCAAACAATGCCCACCACATCGATTATCTGATTGAGAATTTCGGACGAAGAGCGCTGAAATGACCACACAAGTCTGGTCATCAACCTGTGGACCCGCACCTCATGGGCGAAAGCGCGTGTTTTGAGCTATCAACATCTTCAAGGGGATGTTTCAAACAACTCCTACAGCACGATTCCCCGAACCGCGCTTATGGTTTTGCATATAGTGGCCGTGATCCTACCTGATCCAGGCTTCCTCTTTGGCCATAAGAAGGCCGTTTATAACGAACGTAGAAAGGTCGTTCCATGAACTTCATCCTTATCGAGAAATATGTTGACGGCATCTGCGTGGAACAATTCAAACTACCCGCTGCCCCCTTGAAATTCCTGTCCCGACTATTGCCAAACCGCGCACTGCGTGAACTCCAGCATCGCGGGCTCGACATCATAGCACTGCTCAATGACACAGACCAAAATGCCGCTGTGCAATGGATGGAGGTTGGAGAGGGTAAAACCGTCAAACGCATCCGCATCTCACGTGTGACGTCCAGTCATACCATGGGTGATGGGAGCATAATCCGACCTGAGCGGGGTGAGGATGTCGGTCAGGCTTTGGGACACATCGAAAAGCTTAAAGCGCCGTCTGATTGAATCAGATCGGCGCTCTAAATATCTGTTTTAACGCATTATGCCCCGCAAAACCGCTTCGCACTTTTGCTGGAAATGCTCTTAAGAACCAAATGGCGAACCATGTCGATTAATGGTTGTGCCGAGGAGGTGTCTTCGAGAGCTGGCGGAATTTTTCCGCATCGCGGATTGTTGCGCCATCGGCGAGTTGGGTGACGGTCTGCCGATAGATCATCTGCCATGGCGTGGCATCCGCCGGTGTTTTTGGAATGCCGTCTGCTTTTCGGCGTGCAATCTCGGCATCATCCACCAACATATCGCACCGGCCTTCATTGAAGTCGATGCGAATGATATCGCCATTGCGCACCCAAGCCAGACCGCCGCCCGCAGCACTTTCCGGTGAAGCGTTAAGAATGGACGGACTGTCCGCTGTTCCCGATTGGCGACCGTCCCCGATCGTTGGCAGGCTCGTAATGCCACGTTTTAACAAGTGATCCGGTGGCTGCATATTGACGACTTCGGCAGAACCCGGCCAGCCGAGTGGACCAGCGCCCCGGATGACCAGAATGCAGCGCTCATCAATATCGAGCGCAGGATCATTGATGCGCTGATGATAATCCTCTGATCCGTCAAAAACGATGGCACGACCGTCGAAAACACCCTCGCGGCCCGGTTCAGACAAATAACGTTCGCGAAATTCCGGTGAGACAACGCTCATTTTCATGATGGCAAAATCAAACAGATTGCCCTTCATGACAAGGAAGCCCGCACGCTCCTTGAGCGGCTGTGCATAAGGGTAAATCACATCGCGATCGGAAGCTTGTCGACCTTCGAGATTTTCGGCAATCGTCTTTCCGGTAACACTTGCGCAGGACCCGTCAAGCTTTCCCGCCGAGAGCAGTTCCCACATGATTGCCGGAACACCGCCCGCCCGGTGGAATTTCTCACCCAGATATTCACCCGCTGGCTGGATATTGGCAAGCAGCGGGATGTCAAACCCCTCATCCTGCCAGTCTTCTGGCCTCAGTTCCACACCGGCATGTTTTGCCATCGCCATCAGATGTGGCTGCGCATTGGTTGAACCGCCAATCGCCGAATTGACCTTGATCGCATTGATGAATGATGCGCGCGTCAGAATACTGGATGGACGGATGTCTTCCAGCACCAGTTCGACCGCGCGGCGGCCTGTGCGGTACGCCATCTGGCCGCGCTCACGATAGGCCGCCGGAATGGCAGCGCAACCTGTAAGCGACATGCCAAGCGCCTCTGCCATAGCATTCATCGTCGATGCCGTTCCCATCGTATTGCAGTGGCCGACGGACGGCGCAGAACTCAGCGCTGCTTCAAGAAATTCTTCTTTGGTAATTTCACCCGCTGCATATTTGCGCCGCGACTGCCATATCACCGTGCCGGAGCCTACGAGCTTGCCCTCATGCCAGCCATCAAGCATAGGTCCGCCCGAAAACACGATTGCCGGAATATCAACAGTCGAAGCGGCCATCAAAGCGGATGGGGTGGTCTTGTCGCAACCCGTTGTCAGCACAACGCCATCAAGCGGATATCCATAGAGGATTTCAACCAGCGTCATATAGGCCAGATTTCGATCCAGCGCTGCCGTCGGGCGCTTGCAGTTTTCAAACAGCGGATGACTTGGAAACTCAATGACAATGCCGCCCGCGTCCCGGATACCGTCCCGGATACGCTTTGCAAGATCAAGATGATGTCGATTGCAGGGATTGAGATCGCTGCCAGACTGGGCAATACCAATGATTGGCTTGCCCGAACGCAATTCTTCAGGCGTGGTGCCATAATTCATGAAGCGCTCAAGATAGAGCGCTGTCAGATCCAGATGATCGGGATTATCGAACCAATCCTGAGAGCGTAGTCGACGCGGCGTGTTTCGATCATCATTCATTGGTCTTCCTCCCGCTCACGATTGTTGAGCCTCTCCAAATACATCAACAAGCCTGAGTGGTCCTTTTCCCCATGGCCGGATTCTACAAATGCGCGGAATTCATCACGAACTCCCTCGGTCAGCGGCAACTCAAGGGACAGAGTTTCAGCCATTGCTGCGACTGCATCCAGATCTTTCAATTGTAACCGTGAAGGTCCACCCGGCTCAAAACTGCGCTCTACCATGCGTTTGCCATGCAGTTCCAGAATGCGGCTTTCCGCAAAGCCACCACGAATGGCATCGCGAAACTTGCCGCGATCCGCACCACCGGCTTCCACCAGCATCATGGCTTCAGCAACGGCACCGATGGTGATTGCAACAATCTGCTGGTTGGCAAGCTTGCATATCTGCCCCGCACCCGAAGGCCCGACATGCGTAACACGGCCAAGAGCTGCAAACACATCCGCCAGTTCTTCAACAAGTGCCCCATCACCACCAGCCATGAGTGCAAGGGTTCCTGCCTCTGCTCCGACAGTCCCGCCGGAAACAGGGCAATCAATATGCCGGATACCCATTGCATTCAAATGCTGCGCATGTTCCCGCGCAATCGGTGGAGCGATAGACGAAGTATCAATGACAACGGCACCCGCCTTAAGCGCGGCTGCAACGCCCCCATCAAACAGCACCGCGCCGACCGCTTTGCCATCGGAGAGCATTGTAAAAACCAGATCGGCGTCTTTGACTGCTTCAACAGCGCTTGTGGCGACAATCGCACCCTTTTGGGCCAAGGGCTCGGCCTTTGTGTTGTCGCGATTCCACACAGAAACGCTATAACCAGCACCAAGCAGGCGTCGAACCATTGGCGCGCCCATAAGGCCTGTGCCAAGGAAAGCAATCTTGCGCGTCAAAGCGAACCTCCAAGCTCATCCTCAATATGAGCATGAATAATCTGGTCAAATGAGGTTTCTGCCTCAAAGCCCAACGCACGCGCGCGCTTGGCTTCAAAACCCGGCGCCCATCCCGCACACATCTTTATGATCATCTCATCCGGCTCGCGACGAATAAGCGCGACCGCTTTTTCACCGGCGATACGGCGTAATGCTTCGATCTGTTCTCCGACGGTGACGGAAAGACCCGGCATAAACAAATTGCGGCGCGCTCCAACGCGCTGAAGATCCATCGTCGCCCCATGAATGAGAAAGCCAACGGCAGAGCGCGGCGAAGCATGCCAATGACGAACGTCTTCGGATACGGGCAACACGGCTTCCTGCCCGATCAAGGGCTCACGCAAGATATTCGAGAAGAAGCCTGATGCGGCGGCATTGGGCTTGCCCGGACGAATGCAAATCGTCGGCAAGCGGATACCAATGCCATCGAAAAAGCCGCGCCGCGTATAATCCGACAACAGCAACTCGCAGATTGCCTTCTGCGTGCCATAACTGGTTAGTGGCATCAGGTGAAACTCATCGGGAATAGGAAACGGCAGCGGCGCGCCGACAACTGCAATCGAAGACGTGAAAACAATGCGCGGAAAATAACCGTCTTCCATGTGCGCGTGGCGAACGGCATCAAACAGAAGGCGCGTGCCATCGAGATTGATCCGGTATCCCTTATCAAAATCAAGCTCTGCTTCACCCGAAACAATGGCCGCCAGATGAAAAATGATATCTGGGCGTGTTTCGATCAGCTTCTCAGCGGTGCCGGGTACAGAAAAATCGCCACTTTCAAGCCTGACCTTGCCTGTAAAACCTGCAGGCGATTCCGGCTTTACGGCATCGACCAGCGTCAGTGTTTCGATTGACTTGCCATCAAGGCCGCCATCTTTAACCAATCGCTGCGACAGCTTGCGGCCGACCATACCTGCCGCGCCTATAATCATAATATGCATTGTCTTCTCCTCCACGACAGGTCTTATTCGATTCTGTGTGCTCCAACACCACAAGCCCGAAAAAGTATTTGTAAGGTTGTCTGATAACCTTATATCATGCGCTTGAAAACCAAAATAATGAATTTGCCCTCTGCATCATCGAACAAGGCAGGCAGGCGGCTGGAGGAATCATGCAACTGGAAATCAGACCAACGAGCGCCGCTGACATCGCATCAGATCATGTGCAGGCGCTGGTCGCTCAATTGGGAGCAGACCTTGTTCTGTGCGGCGACGATATGGATCGCTATTGCCGGGACTGGCACGATGATGTGATTAGCAGTGCTCTTGCGGTGCTGCGTCCGCGCTCCACACAAGATGTGTCCGCATGCGTAAAAGCGGTGAGCGCGCGTGGACTTTCCATTGTCCCGCAAGGCGGCAATACCGGTCTTGTGCTTGGCGCAATACCCGATTCCCCAGCAACGCAGGTTGTTCTAAACCTTGAGCGCATGACAACGGTGCGCAGCATTGATGCCGATGATTTTTCGGCAGTCGTCGAGGCTGGCTGCATTCTGTCGGAATTCAAGGACAGGGTTGAAGCGGCTGGAATGTTCTTTCCACTTGCGCTGGGCGCACAGGGGTCTTGTCGCATTGGCGGCAATGTGTCCACCAATGCAGGCGGCATTAATGTGCTGCGCTATGGCATGACGCGTGAACTCGTCCTCGGTCTGGAAGTTGTGCTACCGGATGGCTCCATTTTCGATGGCCTTTCAACGCTGCGCAAAGATAACCGCGGTATAGACCTGAAGCAGCTGTTCATTGGCGCTGAGGGCACTTTGGGCATCATTACAGCCGTTGCCGTCAAGCTTATGCCGCATCCTGAACAGGTCACGACCGCGCTGCTCGGACTGAATTCTCTTGATGATGCGATCGCGCTCTATCGCCGCGCACGATATGATTGTTGCGACTTGATGTCGGCATTCGAGTTCATGCCACCTCTTGCCTTCACTCTGGCACGCGAAGCAATGCCGGATTTGGCCCTACCGATGGATGGAAATTACCCGGCCTATGTGCTGATGGAAATTTCCGGCTCCGGCCTGATCGATATTGAAGACCTCATGCAGCGCTTTCTTGAAAACGTCATGCAGGATGGTCTTGTTGTGGACGGGGTTATTGCAACTTCGCATGACCAATCCCGTAAACTGTGGCTGTTCCGCGAAGGAATGAATGAAGGTCAGGCCAAGCGTGGGCCACATCTGCGGACAGACGTTTCTGTGCCATTGTCGCGCCTCGCCGATTTTGTCCGTGACGCAGAAGCTGCCGTTTATGCTTCTCTTCCAGAGTGCATTTGCGTGTCTTACGGTCATGTTGGCGACGGCAATGTTCACCTCAATGTTCTGCCGCCCATGATGCTTGATCGCAAAGAGATTGATGCCTGCATTTATGCAGCCAAAAACATCATCAATGATGTGCTCGAACGTTACCAAGGCTCAATCAGCGCAGAACATGGGATTGGCCGTCTGAAGCGTCCAGATTTTGAAAAACGCCTGCCTGATATTCGCAGGCAGTTGCTGAGCAAGATCAAGACTGCAATTGATCCGGCTCACGTGATGAATCCGGGCTGCCAATTGAGCTTTCCTGTGAACTCTCAAGCAAGCGCCTGAAGAATATACACAGGCGCGCTGCATGCGGGCGGACTTTGCGCACATAATATGTGGGGAACCTTTGCCTGCATGCGTTGCTGCGAAGCGCGGAGCGACGGTCAATCTCTATCGATGTTTTTTGCGGGCCCGCTGATAACGCAGACAACCGTTTAAAGTTAAGCTTTAACAGACGATCACTGAACACGTAATTTCAGTTCTGGACAGGGAAACAAACTCCAACTAAAACAGTTGGCACGGTTGTCAGACATCCTGACAATAAGGCAGCGTCGGTTTTGGAGGCCGCTGTCTTATAAGATGAGCATAGCCTTGTTCCATGTGGAGGAGAAGGCCAGCAAGCGACCTGTTTGTCGCTAAATGTTGAGTCGTATGTTTCCCTGTGCCGGAGACAGGAAACAAATAATTGTAGCTTCCATTGGAGGGAGGCTATCGGGAGGAGGGTCGCTTGAATTCAAAGCATTCGCTGAGTGCACTCAGAATTTTGCCTGCCAATGTGCAAAATGCTATTCTGTTCGACCGCGTCTCTGCGCCGAATACAAAAGGCATGATGTCATGATCAAGAAGCTAACTGATCTGTTTTTCCGATTTCTGGCGCTGCTTATGATTTTGGCGCTGGCAAGCATGGCACTGATGGTTTTCATCAATGTTGTCCTTCGCTATGGCATGAATTCAGGCATTGCCATTTCCGATGAAATGTCCCGATACTTTTTTGTCTGGCTGACCTTTATTGGTGCCGTCGTTGCACACCGTGAAAACCTGCATATGGGTGTGGAAACGGTCGTTTCACGCTTTGGGCGAACCGGCAGAATTGTTCTCATGGGCTTTTCCAACCTGATCATTCTGGGCGTTTCGGCGGTCCTGTTTTGGGGAACCTGGCAGCAACTACCAATCAACGCCTCCATGGTCGCGCCTGTGAGCGGTCTTTCCATGGGCTGGGTTTACGGCATCGGATTGTTCACGGGCGCCGGCATTTTCCTGATTTCGCTTGAAAGACTGTTCCGCATTGTAACGGGCCGCATCACCGAAGACGAAATTTCTGCCTTCGCGGGTGAACATACTAGCATTGAAAAACTCTCGGAGCGTGCCTGATGACTCTTCTCGTATTCATTGGATCGCTCGTCGGCGCCATGGCCATCGGCGTACCGGTCGCTTTTGCACTTATGCTCTGTGGTGTCGCGCTGATGTGGCACATGGACATGTTCAATACGCAGATCATTGCGCAGAACATGATTGCAGGCGCTGATACATTCACACTGCTGGCGATCCCTTTCTTCATTCTCGCTGGTGAGTTGATGAACTCAGGCGGCCTGTCCCGCCGGATCATTGATTTTGCAATTGCCTGCGTTGGTCATATTCGCGGTGGATTGGGCATCGTCGCCATTTTCGCGGCCATCATCATGGCGTCGATTTCCGGCTCTGCGGCTGCCGACACTGCAGCACTTGCTGCCATTCTCATTCCGATGATGGCCAAGGCGGGTTATAATGTTCCTCGCTCTGCCGGCCTTATTGCTGCAGGCGGCATTATTGCGCCGGTCATTCCACCTTCAATGGCCTTCATTGTCTTCGGTGTCGCCGCCAATGTCTCCATCACCAAACTTTTCATGGCAGGCATCTTCCCCGGCATCTTGATGGGAATCTGTCTCATCATCACCTGGCTGTTGGTTGTCCGGAAGGACAAAGTCGAAACTCTTCCTCGCGTTTCAGGCAAAGAGCGCCTGAAAGCCAGTGGTCGCGCTGCATGGGCACTTGGCATGCCTGTCATCATTCTGGGTGGCATCCGGGCCGGAATTGTAACGCCCACTGAGGCGGCGGTCGTTGCGGCCATGTACGCCCTCTTTGTGGGCATGTTCATTTACCGCGAACTCAAGATTACCGATCTTGGTCACGTGTTTCTTCGAGCCGCGAAAACAACGTCTGTTGTTATGTTCCTTGTCTGCGCGGCTCTCGTGTCTGCCTGGCTTATTACAGCAGCGAATATTCCGGCTGAGATCAGCAATTATATCGAACCACTGATCGACCGTCCGACCTTGTTGCTCTTCGTGATCATGCTTCTGGTTCTGGTTGTGGGTACAGCACTTGATCTGACACCCACGATTCTGATCTTAACGCCGGTTCTGATGCCGATTATCCAAAAAGCAGGTATTGACCCTGTTTATTTCGGCGTTCTCTTTATCATGAACACATCTATCGGCCTTCTCACACCACCGGTTGGTGTTGTGCTGAACGTCGTCTCCGGCGTTGGCCGCGTGCCGCTCGGTCGTGTCATAACAGGCGTTTTTCCGTTCTTGATTGCCGAGATTTGCGTATTGCTCCTTCTGGTTCTGTTCCCAAGTCTCGTTCTTGTTCCTGCCAGCTGGCTCTATTGAGCCACTGGTTTCTTCTACTTTCTATAACTCTGGGAGGATACTTATGAGAAAATTCCTAATCGCAACAACCGCACTGGTTTCTGCCGTTGCAACGTTTGCCATTGCACCAGCGCAGGCTGAATTCAAGAGCCGCAATATCCGCGTCTCCAATGGCATCAATGCTGATCACCCGGTTGGCGATGGCATCAAGGCAATGCAGGCATGTCTTGATGAAAAATCGGATGGAAAGCTGAAGCTGACCGCATTCTGGGGTGGCGCTTTAGGCGGTGATCTTCAGGCAACGCAGGCTCTGCGTTCTGGCGTTCAGGAAGCCGTTGTCACGTCCTCTTCGCCTCTGGTTGGCATTGTTCCAGCACTCGGCGTCTTCGATCTTCCGTTCCTGTTCGCCAACGCTGAAGAAGCCTATACCGTCATGGATGGTGAATTCGGCGATCTTCTGAATGAAAAGCTCGATGCAGCAGGTCTGGTTAATCTGGGTTATTGGGAGAACGGCTTCCGCAACCTGTCCAACTCCAAGCGCCCAGTCAACAAATGGGAAGATCTTGAAGGTATGAAAGTTCGCGTTATGCAGAACAATATCTTCCTCGATACATTCAAAAATTTTGGCGCCAATGCCACTCCAATGGCCTTTGGTGAAGTTTTCTCCGCGCTGGAAACAAAGGCGATTGATGCACAGGAAAATCCCTATGTGACAATCGACACCTCTAAATTTTATGAAGTGCAGGAATATGTTTCCGAAACAAAACACGCTTACACACCATTTCTTTTCTTGTTCTCCAAGCCCATCTTCAACACCTATTCTCCTGAAGAACAGGCTGCTCTGAAGGAATGTGCCAGCGTTGGTCGCGATGTCGAACGCAGCGTGATTGCCGAACTGAACAAGAAGTCGCTGGCAAAAATCGAAGCGGCTGGCGTTAAATTCAACACGATCACGCCCGAAGAACATGCCCGCATCCTCGAAAAGTCTCAGGTGATCTACGAAAAGCATAAGGCTGACATCGGCCCGGATATCGTTGACCGCGTTCAGAGCATCCTCGCTGATCTGCGCAAGTAAATCTAAGCACCAATGCAAAAAGGAAAGCCCGCAGTGTTCATTCACCGCGGGCTTTTTTCATTGAGAAGTTTTTGAAAGATAAAGAATACGCTTTCAGGCTTCCCGCTTTACCCGTTGTTCACGGAAGAAGATGAACAACCCTGATCCCACGATGAGCACTGCGCCGATCATCATGCTTGTTCTCGGAACATCTCCAAAGAACATCCAGCCAAACAGCACAGCCCACAACAAAAGCGTATATTGCAACGGAGCGACTGTTGCCGCATCGGATATTTTCAATGCGCGATTAACGAGCATATGCGCAGCCATCGCAACGATTCCCAAAAGCAGCATGAGTGCAAGATCGGTAGACGTTTCCATCGGCCGCCAGTCAAACGGCGCAAAAATGAAGCCCGCGATCAGCGCACCCATTAATTGAAAGAAAACCAGCGTCTTGTCCGGTGTGGCGCGTAGGCTGCGGCCTGAGACCATCATGAAAGCAAAGGCAATCGTACCGAGAATTGAAATAATTGCGGGCGCGGTAAACATGGCACTGGAAGGATTAAGCGCGATAATCACCCCCACGAAACCGATACCAATGGCTGTCCAGCGACGCCAGCCAACTTTTTCGCCAAGCAGAAAAGGCGAAGCCGCCGCCACATAGATCGGAGCGGCCAACCAATATGTCATAACATCAGCCAGCGGCAGATACATGACCGCATAGTAGAACGCAAAGACCTCCAAGGTCGAAAAGAAAACACGTGCTGCTTGCAGCAAAGGTTTTTCTGCTCTCACAATGGGTTGAAGCCCAGCCCGCCAAAGAAAGGGCGCCAAAATTATAAGCGCCGCAACGCTGCGAATGAGAATAACCTGACCAACGCTGTAACTGGCGACAAGCCATTTACCCATTGCATCGTTTAATGAAAACATCAGCATGCCGATAAGCATAATAGCCGGTCCGGCGATTGCTGGCATGGCGCTACCGCCGTGGTGTGGTTGCGTGGTGGCAGACATGGAGCCTCCGATCATGACTGTAAGTTAAATTGCTCGACCTTATATCGAGGCTGTATCTGAAACCCGGCGGCTTACCGTGAATGCTTTGTCCAGCTCCGGGTTTAATGCCATACCAAGACCCGGGCCGGGCGGCACCGTAATCATGCCGTTCTTCACCTCTGGCAAAGCCGTGACAAGATCGCGATACCAGGTCCGATAAAAGGCACGGACACTCTCCTGCACCAGTGCGTTCGGCGCATTGAGCGAAAGATGGGTCGAAGCACACAACACCACCGGACCAGTACAGTCATGGGGGGCAACAGGCAGATGCCACGCTTCAGCCATGGACGCAATTTTCCGCGCTTCCGACAATCCGCCGCACCAGGAAATATCCAGCATGACAATGCCCGCAACGCCGGTTTCAAGATAATCGCGAAAGCCCCATCGCGAGGCCAGCGTTTCAGATGCGGAAATGGGCGCAGGAGAAACGTCTGCATAGCGTTTGAGACTGGAGAGACTGTCCATCTTGATGGGGTCTTCATGCCAGAAAGTGCCATAAGGCGTCAGCGCTTTTGCGATCTGCATCGCGGGCAAAAGCTGCCACATGGAGTGGAATTCCACCATAATATCGATGCGATCGCCAACGGCCTTGCGGATTTTTTCAAAAGGCTCAAGCGCTGCTTTCATATCCGACGATGCGATATATTGACCGCGCGTTTTTTCCGCAGCAGCATCAAAAGGCCAGATTTTCATGGCCGTGATGCCCTCTTCAAGAAGAGAGTGGGCCAATTCATCTGCCCTGTGCAGAAAGCCATTCAGATCATCATAATCACGACCGGTTGAAAGGCCATAATTGCCCGTGGTCTGACCCGTCGCTTTCTTGATATATTCCGTGCCTGCACAGGTGTTGTATGTTCGGATTTCGCGGCGGGTGAACCCACCCAAAAGCTGCGCGATTGGCTGGTTTGTCGCTTTGCCGAAGATATCCCATAAGGCGATATCAAAGGCCGAGTTGCCGCGCACTTCCGCTCCAGATGAGCGAAAGCCGACATAGCCCACAAGGTCAGATGCCAGACGGTCTATTTCGAGTGGATCGCGGCCAATAACCCGTGGTGCAACATATTCATGGATGTAAGCTTCAACAGTTTCCGCACCGAAAAATGTTTCGCCAAGTCCGGTGATCCCCTCATCCGTATGAACAAGAACCCACAGCAGATTGGCGCGCTCTGCCACACGCACAGTTTCCAGTGCGGTAATCTTCATCAGTTCCTCCTCTTGCTCCCAAGGTCCTCCTTACATGGCCTTGCTATCCGGCTCAAGCCGACTGATCAAACTATTCATTTAATTGGCATTTTGAGTATCAGACTTTGAAAGCGCAACTGAACTTTCATGGGCCGGGTGCGATGCTCCTGCAATCTCGAAAGCCTTAAGCATATTTTCATGCGGAAAAACGGAAAAAACCGCATATCGATTTTTTAAAACGCCGTTTTGGGGTTCTCCCGCTGTTCAACTTTGTGTCTGTTATCGATAGCATTTAAGCAAGAATATGCGTACCAAATACCATTCATGCGTCTGAATATCTGGGAGAAACTTATGACATTTCCGCTGTTCAACCTGTCGGGAAAACTGGCGCTGATAACGGGGTCAAGTCAGGGCATTGGCTTCGCGCTCGCACAAGGTCTGGCGGAACATGGCGCGGAGGTCGTCATCAACGGCCGCAATCAGGCCAAAGTCGAAACTGCGGTGAAGATCCTGCAAGATGCAGGTCATAAAGCGCATATCTCCACCTTCGATGTGACTAATCGTGAAGCCGTCAAAGCAGGCGTCGATGCTATCGAGCGCGACATCGGCGCAATTGAGATTCTGATCAACAATGCGGGAATGCAGCATCGTGCTCCGCTTGAGGATTTCCCGGAAGACAAATGGCTGCAACTGCTGGAAACCAATGTTTCAAGTGTCTTCTATGTCGGCAAGGCTGTTGGGCGTCATATGATCGGTCGCAAACGCGGCAAGATCATCAATATCGCGTCCGTGCAAAGCGAACTCGCCCGCCCGTCAATCGCGCCCTATACCGCAACCAAAGGTGCCGTGCGCAACCTGACACGCGGCATGGCAACCGACTGGGCCAAACACGGGCTCCAGATCAATGCAATTGCACCGGGCTACTTCAAAACACCACTCAATCAGGCGTTGGTCGATAATCCTGACTTCACCGGCTGGCTGGAAAAGCGGACACCGGCGGGCCGCTGGGGGAATGTCGAAGAACTGGTCGGCGCTGCGGTCTATCTTAGCGGCAGCGCCTCTTCCTTCGTCAATGGCCAGGTGCTTCATGTTGATGGCGGCATGACCGCAAGCGTTTGACGCCTAGAACATTTCCTGTTTTGATTGAATCATTGGAAATGCTCTATCGGTTTGTTTCCACGCATTATCCCACGCAAAACCGCTTCGGGCTTTTCGGAATGTGCTCTAGTAAAGCAGACGAGTGCGTATTGTGCCCGGAATCTCGCGCATAGCCTGAAGAACCTCGTCAGCATGATCTTCCATTGCATCCCCCTCAATCACGACATAACCAACCTCGCCATCGGTCTGCAAAAACTGGCTGATAATGTTGATATTATGCGATGAGAAGATATTGACCAAACTGTTGAGAATGCCCGGACGGTTTTCATGCACATGCATGAAACGCGTGCCGTTTGGACGTGCAGGCAATTGCACCTGTGGGAAATTGACCGCACCGAGCGTCGAACCCACATCGGAATATTCCACCAGCTTGCGGCTGACTTCCATGCCGATGCGCTCCTGCGCCTCTTCGGTGGAGCCACCGATATGCGGTGTGAGAATGACATTCTCCAGCCCCTGCAACGGCGAAACGAACGGATCCTTGTTGGATGCTGGCTCAACCGGGAAAACGTCAATCGCAGCCCCTGCGAGGTGACCTTCCTTGAGAACCTTGGCGAGTGCTTCCAGATCGACCACAGAACCACGCGCATTGTTGATGAGGAAAGCCCCCTTCTTCATCTTGCGCAGCTTGGCTTCGGTGATCATCTTGGCCGTCGACTTGTTCGATGGCACATGCAGGCTGATCACGTCCGAAATTTCAAGCAGCTCATCAAGTGTTTCGGTCGGGATCACGTTGCCATATTGCAGTTTGTCGGTCATGTCGAAGTAGCGGACCGTCATACCGAGGCTTTCAGCCAGATTGCCAACCTGGGAACCGATATTGCCATAGCCAACAATGCCCAGCGTCTTGCCACGCACTTCGCGGCTGCCCGTGGCACTCTTGTCCCAGCCGCCGCTATGCGCAGAAGTGGAGCGCGGGAAAATGCGCCGCATAAGCATGATGATTTCGCCAATCACCAACTCGGCAACGGAGCGTGTATTCGAGAAAGGCGCATTGAAAACCGGGACACCGCGCTTACGCGCTGCTTTCAGATCAACCTGATTGGTGCCTACCGAAAAACATCCGACGGCAATCAGACGCTGCGCTGCTGCAAACACTTCATCGGTGAGCTGCGTGCGCGAGCGAATACCCACGATATGTGCGGACGAAATTGCTTCAATCAGATCAGCCTTGTCCAGTGCTTTTGGCAAATGAACGACATTGGTGTAGCCGGACGATTTGAAATAATCGACAGCAGACTGGTTGATACCTTCGAGAAGAAGAACATTGATACGCTCACGCGCGAATGAAAGACGTGCAGTCATGTTGGGGGCTTCCAGGCTTCGGCTATGCTGATGAATTCGCCATATAAGGTTGTCGACATTGATCGCGAGAGCGACTTAGCATCCAAAGCGCAAGAAAAAAACCAAATTCGACGACAATTGACCAATTGACGTCGTATTTGGATAATCATTCCTCATTCGCAGGCTATGCACCGATAAATATGCTTAAAACAGCGTTTAAGCGTCGCTTGGAAGCGCGTTAAAAAATGAACAAAGAAAAAATCTGGTCCCTATTCCTTAAAGCATAATCCTCATCGGCAACGTTCGTACAAAAGTGTTGGGCAAGTGCCCGTCACGTTCTGCGCTTGGTTGCAACCATGAAAGCATCGAGTTCTGCGCGTGTTCCCGCCCCCTCCATCGGCCCCCGTCGCGTAACATTACGCGCACCGGCGGCACAGGCGTAGTTAAGCGCAACATCGGGCGACAGACCCAGCCTGCGGCAAGCAACATAAGCGCCGCCAAAGCAATCACCTGCGCCGGTGGGATCGATTTCATCAACGATAAACGCGCTCTGATGAAGCTGCGTCCCATCGGCTGCAAAATAACTTGCACCCTCGCCACCGCGCTTGAGTACGATCTCTTTCACGCCCAGCTTGAACAGATGCCCGATTGCGTTGGCCTCGCCTTCAACCCCTGCCGCAAGCTCAAGCTCTTCGCCAGATGGCAGCAACAGATCCGTCATGGAAATCAACCGTGCAAAAAACTGCGCCGTATCTGCATCCTGTTTAATTTCCTTACGCAGATTGGGATCAACAGAGAGCGTCCCGCCCCGCGCCTTGATGATAGTAACCGCTTGTTCGATTACTCCGCGCGCCGCAGGCATCGACAGTGCCGATCCCATGACGTGCAGATGCCCGGCACGGTGCGCAAGCTTTTCAACATTGGCGGTCCAGCCAAAGCGAGACGCAGCAGACTGTACAATATTGAAAACAAAATCGCGCGACCCATCAGATCGATAGCGCACAAAAGCACTACCGGTCGGAAAATCCTTATCAATGGATATGCCCGCAACATCGACTCCATCATTCTCAAGACGCGTGATATTCACACGTCCAAAATCGTCGTCTCCCACACATCCAACCATAGCGGACTGATTGCCCATACGCGCGCATTGCGAAATGAAAATTGCCGGAGCGCCACTTGGATAAGGACCAATCAGTGGCTGTGCTTCGAAAAAGCCGTCGCCCACGGTTGTTGCAACGATCTCGACCAGTATTTCGCCAGCGCAAATGGTGGGGCCAAGATCATCCGGGGAGAGCACAGAAAACGTCATTCTTATTCACTCGCTATGTCGTTGACGAAGTTAAAGGTCGGTAACCGTTGGCAGAATAAATAAACTTCAGACATTTTGAAGCGTGAAAGCCAAAAAGACCGTAAAGAAAAAGCGGCTGTCATCGTCACAGCCGCCCCGTTCTCATCTATTTTCAGATCGTTTAATTCGCAGGCAGATCGGAAAAATCACCCTGGCGCATAAAGGCAATACCGTTCTGGTCAAACAGATGGCAGAATTGCGCGTCGATACCAATTTTGCTTGCTGCATCGCTGCTGACAGGTGCCGTGCCCGGCGTAATGATGCAGAAGGCTTCGCTCATGCCTTCCGGCACGCTGTAAACAATCGTCTGCTGTCCGAGGCGTTCAACGACAGATGGCTGCACGCTGATCATTACCGGGCGCGGCGGCGGCTCCGTTGAAGATGTCGGCATGGTCATGGGCTTCGTTGCCGGCCTTGAAGCGGTGCTTATGTTGCTCTGGGCGCGTATCGGACGCAGCAAAAGCCAGATCAGCATCTTCTTTGTCGCGTCGGTTCTTTATGCAATCTATCTGGTCTGGCTTGCATTCCTCACCACACGATGGAAGATTTACGCAGCATCAGCAATCGGGGGGATCGGCACAGCGCTTTTTGCAATTGGCACAAGCGTTGCTGGCTATGGAACCGTCTCCATTATGGGGGCTATGGCGGGATTGGCGAGTGTCGCAATACTGGCGAAGGTAGAGTACAATAAGAACTGAGGGGGATGCCTTGAACCGGATAATACTGGAAGTATGCGTTGATGATGCCGAAGGTCTTGATGCCGCAATCAAAGGCGGTGCAGACCGGATTGAACTTTGTTCAGCACTCGCAATCGGCGGACTGACGCCTTCCATTGGCCTGATGCAGCTTGCAGCCAAAGCGCCAATTCCGATCATGGTAATGATACGGCCCCGCGCCGGCAGTTTCGTGTGGTCGGAAGATGAATTGCAGATCATGGAAGCCGAAATTGCAGCAACCCGCTCACTTGGTCTCGCAGGCGTGGTGATTGGCGCCAATCTGCCCGATGGCAAGCTTGATAGGCCAGCCCTGAAAAGGCTGGTGAATGCAGCCGATGGTCTTGAAATTGCTCTGCATCGCTCAATTGACCTTACCCCTGACACAGCGGAAGCGGTGCAAATGGCGGCTGAGCTTGGAATCAACCGGATTTTGAGTTCAGGCGGTGCTTTGAAAGCCACATCCGGTCTTGAACGCCTTGCTAAAATGCAGCGTGCTGCCAAAGACAAAATAACCATCATGCCGGGTTCTGGCGTGAATATGGGCACAGTTGCAGCCATCGCCGCTGCCCTGCCTGATCTCGCCGAAATTCATGCATCTTGCAGCGCCGCAATCGACACGGACGAAACCTTACTGAATTTTGGCTTTGCTGTGCCCGGCGCAACAAGAACCACATCCGCAAAAGTAGCCGAATTGCGTGCAGCGCTTGATGCCGTTGCCGACGGCAGACAGCCGCCTTCCTGATTGTGAAGGAAAAGCAAAAGTAACTTGTGTTGACATAAACAGAAGACATTAGAAATTTGTGTTGAAGTAAAGTTTTCTTTTAACTAGACAACTACGACACAAGGAAAGGGCCGGAGTTGCAGCCGACAGAAGACCTCTATCAGACTGTGCAAGCGGCAGTGCCGGAGCTTACTCCGAAGCTGCGCGGCATATGCCTGTTGATCGAAAATGATCCGGTAGGTTTCATTCGCTCCACGGCACGCGAATTGTGCAATCAACTTGGCACGTCAGAGCCGACGCTCATCCGCTTCTGCCAGCGCTTTGGCTATGCAGGGCTTGCCGATTTCCGCATTGATCTTGCCTTGTCACTTGCCCAGCGTCCTGGTCTCGTTCCCACAGGCGTGGAAGCCAATCCGGTTGACCGCCGTGCCGTCAATTTCGACGCCAAGGATGCCATTGGACGCAGGGCGGTTCATTTGCTCGAAGGCGATACTTCGGTGCTGTTTGATAACGGCTCAAGCGCCGAGCGTCTGGCCGCTCACCTTGGCAATCTCGCACCGCTCATCGTCATGACCCGCAGTCTCGACGTCGCACAAAGTGTGCTGCGTCACAAACAGCATCAGGTGATGCTGACCGGCGGCAGCATACGCCGTGAGACCATGTCCTTCTCCGGACGACTGGTTGAAACTGCCCTTTCTGAAATGCGCTTCGACACCTTTGTGATGGGGGCGGACAGTATCGATCCGGAAACCGGTGTGAGCACTTTCCTGGAAGACGAAGCCCACGAAAACCGTGCGATGATCGAAGCCTCGGGCCGCATCATCGTGCTGGCCGATAAAAACAAATTCAGCAAACCACGGCTGCATCGTATCTGCGCAATGGATCGGATTACGGCCATCGTAACCGATCTTGAGCCCAATCACGACATGGCCAACCGCATCCGCGAGCGCGGCGTGCGTGTCATCAGTACTCAAGAGGACGGTATTCATGACTAAACTGGAAACGAGCCATACCTGGCAGGAAATTCACGCACAGCCGGGTATCTGGCAGGCATGGGCTGCTCCGCTTGCCAAACAGTCGGCTGAAATCCGCGCATGGATCGCCGCCAAGGGTATCAAGCATATCGTTTTCAGCGGCGCCGGCACCTCGGCCTTTATCGGTCAGGCACTGGCATCAGCCAAGACTGGCGCGATTTCGCTCGAAGCAATTCCAACCACCGACATTGTTTCCAATCCGTCTGAAACACTGTCCAACGATGCGGAACTGCTCGTTGTGCAATTTGGCCGCAGCGGCAACAGCTCGGAAACCATTGCAACGCTCGACCTGCTGGACGCGCATTTCCCAAAGGCGCACCGCCTCAACATTACTTGCAATGGCAAAAGCGCACTGGCCGTTCGCAAAGCGAAAGGTCCGGGCGACCAGCGCGTGATCGTTCTGCCGGAAGCAACGCATGATCAGGCATTTGCCATGACGTCGAGCTATACGACCATGCTTTTATCGGCGCTCGCCTGCATTGATGACACGGTGGATGTCGCGGACAAGCTTAACAAGCTCTCGGCTGCAGGCGCAAAAGCGATAGCAAAGCTCGACGCAATGTCTGCCCCACATCCAGAACGCGCGATTTTCCTGGGCTCCGGTGCACTGACCGGCGTTTCACGCGAAAGCGCACTCAAGGTTCTGGAACTGACTGCTGGTCAGGTTATGACCAACTGGGACAGCACGCTTGGCTTCCGTCACGGACCAAAGGCTTCTGTTGTCGGCAATACCCGCGTTGTGGTTTTCATTCACCCGGATCAGCACACCGCGCGTTATGATCGCGACATTGCCGTTGAGATTGCGCAGCAGTTCCCTTCCGCAACCGTGACCACTGTTGGCGGCGAAGGTTGTGATCTTGCGCTTGATCTGACTGGCGACAGCCGCTGGGATGCCGTGCTTTATGTGCTTCTGGCGCAGATCTGGTCTGCCCGCTGGTCGGCTGAACTTAATCTTAACATCGACAACCCGTTTATTGATCAGGGCAACCTGACACGCGTTGTTTCCGGCGTTAAGATCTACCCGTTTACAGCATGAAACACGAGGTCAGCATGATCTGCGGCGCCATTGATCTGGGCGGCACCAAAATTGAGGGTCGCCTGTTCGACGCAAATATGGAAACGGTTCTGACACGGCGCATTCCAACGCCTGTCAGCGACTTCGATGCTTTCATCGATGGCTTGTCCGCGCAGATTGAATGGCTGACCGAAACGGCGGGCAACCCAAACCTGCCCGTCGGCATCAGCCTGCCCGGCTGGATTGATCCGGCCACCGGCCACGGCTTTGCATCCAATATTCCGATCACCGGTCGCGATGTGGGCGCAGCGCTTCAGAAACGTTTCGGGCGCAGCTTTCCGCTGATGAACGACTGTATGGCTTTCGCCTATTCGGAAGCGCATGGCGGTGCAGCCGAAGGAAGCGAAGCAATGATTGGCCTGATTGTCGGCACCGGCATGGGCGCTGGTGTTGTCATCAACGGCGAGATTCCGCCGCGCTATAATGGTCTTGCACTGGAAATTGGTCATACGGGTATGCCTGCGCGAATCTTAAGCGAGCAGAGCCTTCCGCTGATCCCTTGCGGCTGCGGCAAGACAGGTTGTATGGAACGCTATGTTTCCGGCACGGGCCTTGCTGCTATTTCCCAAATTAAGCTCAATGAGACCATCTCCAATCAGGAACTGACATTGCGCGCGTCCAATGGCGATGCGAACGCAGAAAAGGTGCTCGATGACTGGGCTGACCTGATGGCGGAATCGCTTCTGACCATGCAGCTTGTTGTCGACCCGGATTGTTTTGTGTTGGGCGGCGGCCTGTCCAATATGGATGGCGTCACTGAGCGCGTTTCAAAAGCATTTGAAAAGCGCAAACTTGGCCCCACACGTATCCCTGCCATCAGAACTGCACGTTTCGGTGATAGTTCGGGCGCACGCGGCGTTGCCCTATACGCCTTAAATAAATCAGGAGAAAGCCAATGACTCGTCTCGTCGCCCCCGATTATGTATTTCTGAACGGGCGGCTTCAGACTGGTCTCGTGGCCGAGATCGGCACTTCTGGTATCACGCGCCTTCGTCCGCGCAAATCGGACGAGACGTCCGATCTCACGCCGCATGTGCTGATGCCAGCCTGTATCGACCTTCAGGTCAATGGTGCGGGCGGCGTCATGCTCAATTCCGACACCAGCGCCAAAGGCATCGCGCATATCGTTTCAACATTGCGCAAACTTGGCACGGGCTGGGTTCTGCCAACCCTGATTACCTGTGAGCCGGAACGCATGATCGAGGCCGCCCATGCAGCAGTCGAGTGCAAGGGCATGGATGGCTTCTTCGGCCTCCACATCGAAGGTCCGCATCTTAATCCTGCCCGCAAAGGCACCCATCGCATTGAATTCATTCGCCCGATGGATGCATCCACGCTGGAAGCGCTCAAAATTCTGCGCAAAGCGGATGTGCCTGTCATGCTCACGCTTGCACCGGAAATGGTACCGGGCGACACGATCCGCGAGATTGCTGATATGGGTGTCGTGGTTTCCGCCGGCCACACCAATGGCACAACGGAACAGGCGCGCGCCGGGCTTGCCGCAGGTGTGAGTTGCTTCACCCATCTTTACAATGCCATGCCGCCAATGACATCGCGTGAGCCGGGCGTGGTTGGCACAGCAATCGGCAGCGATGCTTTTGTCGGCATCATTGTTGATGGGCATCATGTGGCATGGGAAATGGTCGGCATCGCATGGCGTGCACGCCCGAAGCGTGACCGCATGTTCCTTGTATCAGACGCCATGTCCACCATTGGCGGCCCGGATCATTTCGAACTTTATGGCGAGCGGATTGAAGTGCGCGATGGCGCATTGGTTAATGCAGCCGGATCACTTGCAGGTGCGCATATCGATATGGTCGGCTGTCTTGCTAATCTCGTTCAGCATGTCGGCGTGCCGCTTGAAGAAGCCATTCGCGCGGCCTGTGTTGTGCCTGCCGATGTGATGGGCAAAGCTGCCCCCAACCTTGGTGCAGGCACGCCACTACCAGAGCTTCTCGCTTTGGACGGCAATTTGAAACGCATTTCTCTCTGAAATTTTTGTTATACCCACGGAGTTCCGTTATGAGCAGCACGCAACGATTGAGCCAACTTCCCGCCCGTTATGCGAGCGGCGCGCGCGGAGGCATCACCTCAATCTGCTCGGCCCATCCGCTGGTCATTGAAGCAGCTCTTCTCGAAGGTATTGCCACCAACACCGATGTTCTGATCGAAGCGACCTGCAATCAGGTCAATCAGGATGGCGGCTATACCGGCATGACACCGGCTGACTTCCGGCGTTTCGTTGAAGAAATTGCAGCGCGTCTTGGCTTTGATACCAAGCACCTTATTTTAGGTGGTGATCACCTCGGCCCAAATCCGTGGAAGCATCTCACTGCTGAAGAAGCCATGGCAAAATCCGAAGTGATGATGGATGGTTTTGTGCGAGCAGGCTTCACCAAAATCCACCTCGATACCTCTATGGGCTGTGCCGGTGAACCCGTTGCCTTGCCTGATGCCGTGACCGCAGAACGCGCGGCCCGTCTTGCCAAGGTTGCAGAAAAAGCAGCTGCTGAATCCGGCTTTGATCTGCCTGTCTATATTGTTGGCACAGAAGTTCCGATTCCAGGCGGCGCGATGGAAGAAATCGAAGATCTGGAACTGACCAAGCCAGATGCAGCTCTTGAAACCATCGCCATTCATCGCAAGGCTTTTGCAGCGCTTGGTTTAGAAGATGCATTCTCGCGTGCGATCGGCGTTGTCGTGCAGCCGGGCGTGGAATTCGGCAATGAAAACGTTGTCTATTACGACAGTGAAAAAGCGACAGCTTTAAGCGGTGTTCTCAACGAAACGCCACAATTTGTCTTTGAAGCTCATTCGACCGACTATCAGCCGGTTGAGGCGCTCTCCGATCTGGTTCATGATGGCTTTGCTATTCTCAAAGTCGGACCGGGCCTGACTTTTGCGCTGCGTGAAGCACTCTATGGCCTTGATCAGATTGCAGCTTTCCTCGACAAGCTGCCCGAAGAAGAGACCGTTCGCGGCAAGCTTGAGAAGCTTCTTCTCAACGAGCCGAAGAACTGGGAGAAATATTATCATGGCGATGCGGAAGAGCTGCGTCTTCAGCGCCATTTCTCCTATAGCGACCGCATTCGCTATTACTGGCCACACCCGGAAGCCGTGGCAGCTGTCAATGCGCTTCTAACGCGTCTTGAAGGCCGCAAAATCCCGGAAACGCTGATCAGCCAGTATCTTGGCACGCTTTATCCAGCTGTTGCATCCGGCAAGGTCGAAGCCACGCCACACGCGCTCATGGTCGAAGCGGTGCGCAATGTCATCCGCGTCTATGGTCAGGCCGTTGGGACGCATTGATAATGCAGAGTAATTCAGTGAAGCGTTGAGTAAAAGCGGCTCCCATTGAAACGGAACCGCTCTATCTATTTGTTTTCACGCATTATTCCACGCAAAGCCGCTTCGCACTTTTGCTGAAAATGCTCTAGCTTCGCTTTTTACGTTGAAGTGCGGCGAGAACGGAGCGCTCTGAGCTGAGAAGATAGCGATCAAGCTGTTGCGCGGCGATCTCGTTATTGCCGGCCTGAAGCGAACCCAAAAGCTCTGCATTCAACGCAATATACGATTCATGAAGATGCGCGTTATCTTCAAGCTGGGCAAAAACCAGCCGTAATTCCGCAAGAACGAGATCAAAACAGGCGCTCAGCCGGGTGCTGTCGCAAAGCTCCACCATGGCACGGTGAAACTCCATATTGATGGTACCAACCTGCCGCCAGTCGCCTTTTCCCTGGGCCAGAACCGCCTGCTCCAGCAGCGCGTTCATACGCTCTAAAGCCGGGTGAGCGGGAACAGCGATTTGAACGGCGCCTTTCTGAATAACACGCCGAACACGATAAATATCAACGACCGTCGCCTCGTCAGGCGTTGCAACAAAAACACCGCGATTGGGAATATAGGTCAGCAAACTCTGGCTGGTCAGAAGGCGAAAAACCTCACGCAACGTGTTGCGGGATATGCCAAACTGCGCTGAAATCTGTTGTTCGGAAAGCTTGGTTCCGGGCAATAATTCGCCTGTAATCAACATTTCGCGGATTTTAGCGGCGGTTTGGGTCGCCAATGGCTGGTCATCATCAAGCGAAGGCATTGCGTTCGTCATGAATATCCTTCAGACTTTCTCACTCCAGAGCGTGTCGCGCTTAATCGTACCCAATACGCTCGCTCTATGTTCTTGTTGTTACGCATGTCGTTGTTGAAAAACCGGTTCCCATTTTTCCGCGACATGCTTTAAACCGCTCTGCGGCCTGCGCCGCGTTATTCCCCGTGAATTTCCAGCGAATATACGAATTACATATTGTTGAACAATACATAATAGGTTATTCAACAATAATCCGTAAAGAATGATTATTCAACCGGGAAGAGACATGGCATTTATCGATCTCAACAGCGACCTCGGAGAAGGCTTCGGGCCATGGCCGATGGGTGACGACACGTCGATGCTGGCAATTGTGACGAGTGCCAATATTGCCTGCGGCTTTCATGCTGGCGATCCTGCCGGAATTCTCAGCGTATTGCGTGAAGCGGCGCGGCGGGGTGTGCGTGTTGGCGCGCATATCGGCTATCGCGATCTGGTCGGCTTTGGCCGCCGCAATATGGACCCGTCAAGCAGCGAACTCATTGCCGATACGATCTACCAGATCGGTGCCTTGCAAGGGCTGGCGCAAGCTGCCGGAACAAAAGTCACCTATGTAAAGCCCCATGGCGCGCTTTATAACACCATTGCGTATGACAAACGACAGGCAGCAGACGTTATCGCAGGCATTAAGGCAATCGACCCTGATCTGGTGCTCATGGCGCTTGCAGCGGCACCGATTGTGGATCAGGCGCGCGACGCGGGACTGCGCGTCGTTTGCGAGGCTTTTGCAGACCGCGCTTATAATATTGACGGCAGTCTCGTTAATCGCCGCCTTGAAGGTTCGGTTATTCATGATCCTGACGTCATTGCAGAGCGAATGCTGCGCATGATCAATGAACAGCGCATGACCGCTATTGATGGAACCGACATCGCGCTTGATGCGCAGTCGATCTGCATTCATGGCGACAATCCGACAGCCGTTCAAATCGCCCGCACATTGCGCAGCACACTTGAGGCACGCGGCGTAGAACTCAAGCCTTTCGTTCATACTGCATCATGAGTGAACGCCTGCGCTTTCTGCCTTCCGGCAGCGACAGTTTTCTGGTCGAGCTTGACGATCTTGGCATAAGCCTGACATTGCTTGATGCGCTGCTCGCAGCTGAGCTTAAAGGCATTTGCGAAGTCATTCCCGGCGCGCGCACCATTATGGTGCACTTTGACCCCTTTATGACGGATCGCGCAAAACTGACCAAGCAGATTGCGAAGCTTGATCTGTCGGTTCGCAGGTCGCGCAGTGGTGCATTTTTCGAAATCCCTGTTTGCTACAATGGTGAAGATCTTGATGATGTCGCGGCTTTCCTTGGCTGCTCCGTCGAAGAGCTCATTTGCCGTCATACGCAAGCAACCTATACGGTTGCCTTTACCGGCTTCGCACCCGGCTTTGCCTATATGACCTGCGACGACCCCAGCTTTGATGTCCCACGGCGTCAAAGCCCGCGTGTGAAAATTCCGGCAGGATCAGTGGCGCTTGCTGGCAAATTCGGCGGCATTTATCCATCCGACAGTCCTGGCGGCTGGCAATTGCTTGGCACAACACCGCTTGCCATGTGGGACACGACCCGCAAACGTGCAGCCCTGCTTGCACCCGGCGATCGCGTGCGCTTTCGCGATATGGCCAAGAGTGAAACCACTCCTGTTTCAAAGCCTGCAACCAAGTTGGAAAATTCTCACAAACCCGCAGACGGCCTGCTTGTTACGCAGGCTGACCGCCCGGCACTGTTTCAGGATTTGGGCCGTTTGGGGCTTGCAAGTCAGGGCGTCTCTCAATCGGGTGCGCTTGATCGCAGAGCGATGCTTGAAGTCAATCGCTGTCTTGGCAATCTGCGTGATGCTGCGGTTCTTGAAATTAGCTTCGGCGGCTTTGCCTTCAAGGCTGACCGTGCGGTCACTGTGGCTGTAACCGGCGCGCCCTGCCCGCTAACCATCCGTACAGCCAAGCAAACAAAACTCACCGCGACGTTTTCAAGCCCTATCGCACTCAATGCTGGCGACGAGCTGATCCTTGGCATCCCGCCCGAGGGCATGCTGAGCTATCTCGGACTGCGCGGGGGATTTGCTGTTGACGACGTTCTCGGGTCAAAAGCCCGCGATACACTTGCCAAAATTGGCCCGGAGCCCATTGCGGTTGGCGACATATTGGTGCCCGCCAATGGCCCCGCACTTGCAGTCAGTGATATTGGCCACGACCAGCGCCGTCTGCCCCGCGCAGGTGAAGTTGTTACACTGGATATTGTGCTTGGACCCCGCACCGATTGGTTTACGGCGCAAGGGCTTGCAACCCTCACAGCCCAGGAATGGGATGTCACACCGCAATCAAGCCGCGTCGGTATGCGCCTGTTCGGATCGGCAACAATCGAACGCGCCAACCACGATGAATTACCATCCGAAGGCACAGCCCTTGGGGCAATTCAGGTGCCACCAAACGGGCAACCCGTGCTTTTTCTGGCCGATCATCCTTTGACAGGCGGCTACCCGGTGATTGGTGTTGTGGCCAGCCATCATCTCGATCTGGCGAGCCAGATACCCATCGGCGCCCGTATCCGTTTTAACCCGATCTCTGCTTTCGAGCCGCAGGAAATCATAGTCTGATGAAAAAGCTGCTTATCGCCAATCGTGGCGAAATTGCCATCCGCATCATCCGCGCAGCCCGCGATTATGGTGTGGCATCTGTTGCAATCTATTCCGATGCCGATGCAAATTCACTGCATGCAGAGCTTGCAGATGAGGCCTATGGCCTTGGTGCAGGCCGCCCGGCGGATACTTATCTCAATATTGCAAAAATACTCGACATTGCAAAACGCGCCGGTGCCGATGCAGTGCATCCCGGCTATGGTTTCTTGTCGGAGCGTGCCGAATTTGCCAAAGCCGTCCTTGATGCTGGCCTCATCTGGGTAGGTCCATCGCCAGAAGTCATCACTTCGCTGGGCGACAAGGTTGAAGCACGGCGCATTGCCGAAAAAGTTGGTGCCCCCCTCGTCAAGGGTTCAGCCGGTCCCTTGGCATCTGCTGCAGAAGCGGTGGCTTTTGCACGCGAGGCGGGCTTACCGCTTGCGATCAAGGCGGCCTTTGGTGGTGGCGGTCGCGGCATGAAGGTTGCCTATCATCTAGACGAAGTCGGGGAGCTTTTCGATTCCGCGGTGCGGGAAGCCATTGAGGCCTTTGGTCGTGGCGAATGCTATGCAGAACAGTTTCTTGAAAAACCTCGCCATATCGAAGCGCAGGTGATCGCCGACACGCATGGCAACACCGTGGTTCTGGGTACGCGGGACTGTTCACTACAACGCCGCAATCAGAAGCTCGTTGAAGAAGCACCTGCACCCTTTATCACGCAGGACCAGCGCAACCGTATTCATGAATCCGCGCGCGCAATCTGTGCAGCCGCGGGCTATGCCGGGGCTGGCACTGTCGAGTTTCTGCTTTCGCAGAATGGCACGATCTCGTTTCTGGAGGTCAACACCCGCCTTCAGGTCGAACATCCAATCACCGAAGAAACCACCGGCGTCGATATCGTGATTGAGCAGTTGCGGATTGCGGATGGCGAGAAGCTGTCGGTGACCGAAACGCCGACACCACGCGGCCACGCCTTTGAATTCCGCATCAATGCAGAAGATCCCGGCCGCGGCTTCCTGCCAACGCCGGGCATGATCACCCGTTTCCGCGCGCCTTCGGGTCCGGGTGTGCGCCTTGACACCGGCGTCGAGAGCGGATCGGAAATACCGGGCCTGTACGACTCCATGATGGCCAAGCTGATCGTCACAGGGGCAACACGCAAGCAAGCACTAATCCGTGCGCAACGTGCGCTGGCCGAGTTTAAAATTGAGGGTGTGGCTTCCGTGCTTCCATTCCATCGTGCGGTTGTTGAAGAAAAAGACTTTACCGGCGAAGATGGATTCAACGTCTTCACCAACTGGATCGAGACTGAGTTCCGGGGTGTTGAACCGTCGGCAAGGATTGATCCCGTCGATGGTGGCCTGTTGCGCAGCTTCATCGAAATTGACGGCAAGCGCCATGACATCGGTTTGCCGGCGGCGTTATTTTCCGGGCTAAACACACCCCAAAAACCGGCATCAACTGTGCCACAGGCCGCAGAGGGAACCGTTACAGCCCCCATTCCCGGCACATTTCAGCAATGGCTGGTCGAAGACGGTGCAACGGTGGCTGAGGGCGAAATCATTGCGATTATCGAAGCCATGAAGATGGAAACACGCATTGCAGCACCGCGCTCAGGCAAGATCAGCCTTTGTGCCGAAACAGGCAAGAGCGTAAGCCTTGGTGCTGCGCTTGCCATCATCGAATAAGCCGCCGCTAATTTAGCGCGTGTCTTGCCCGACAACCGTTTCACACTTTTCGGGATGCGCTCTAATCCAGCCCCAATGGATCGGCGATGCGTGGCCAAAGCTCCATACTCGCCTTTCTATATTGGGTAACGGCTGCATCGGTCGGGTAAGATGTTGGCGCCGCTATATAAACGATTTCTGACGCTATCGGCTGAAAGCCAGCCTGAAAATGGTTGGTCGATTTAACCAGCAGATAATCCTTGGCTGCAAAATCAATATCGAGATTGGAAAAGATATTCGGCTCATAGGTCTGTGAGCGGCTGGTAATCAGGATAATATCGATCGTCGTTCCAACCGGTCTGATCACCGCCACCCGACCGAGATTGACCCGGCTCTTGCGGAAGCTTTGCCATCCGGCATCCATCACTTTTTGAATTGTGACGCGCAGATCAAGCGGCTCTCCGCCATGCCATGACGATTTTCCGCCAATACGAAGCTCAAGTTCAGCGCCCTCGCCTGCCGCATGACAAAACGACACTGCGACCGGGTCCCAGATCGTTGCCACGGCAAAATTATCCATTCCGCGTTGCAGCATATGACGCAGGATGAAAGTGGCATCACCGGCAACACCACCACCGGGATTGTCCCATATATCAGAGATGACAACAGGCAAAGACGCATTGGATTTGCGCACTGCTGCCACATGATCAAGCCCGGCATCGGTGTCAAACATCGGCATCGCCGTCAATTTACGCATGCGATAAAGCTCATGGCCAAGCCTTTGCGCCAGCGCATCGCCTTTCGCTTTTTCATTATCGCTTACGACAACAATGCGGGTTCCCATATCCGGCACATCGCCCGCCATGAAGCCGTGAATAACGGAGATCGACAAAATATCGTCTTTGCCCTGCATGCGGTTTATCCGGTCCACAAAAGAGCGCATCGGCTCGCGGTTTGTCGGATAAAGCGTAATCATGCGGCAATCAAAGGTCGAAATAATGGGCTTTATCTCGCCACGCAAAGCGCGAAGCGTCAAATCAACCACATGCTCACCGCGCTCCTCAAAATCGGTATGGGGGAACTCAAGAAAGGCCGCCATCAGATCAAGATTGGCAACTCGCTTGGCAGACAAATGGCTGTGTGGATCAAACTCGGCTGCAACAAGAACATCTGGCCCCACAATCGCGCGGATATGCGCAAGAAAATCGCCTTCCGGGTCATCGTAACCCTGCGCAACCATTGCTCCATGCAACCCCAGAACCACGGCATTCACCGGTAATACCGCTCTCAGCTCTTTTAGAATTGTATCCCGTAACGTCTCATAGGTTTTGCGCTGGATAAGACCGGCAGGCTCAGCCCAGCAGGATGTTCCTTCAATCACGCTCAGCCCATGCGCCGCAGCGCGTCGGCGCAAAACCGGCACAACCGAAGAACACAGCGTGGGCGTATCCGGGTGCTCACCAGGCCCTGCATAAAATGCCGCTTTGAAGGCATCCATATCCGTCGGAACGGGAGAAAATGTGTTGGTTTCAGTTGCAAGGGAGGCGGTGAAGATGCGCATGATATGAACCCGCAAGAGCGCCAAGGGCGAAGGATGTTGGAAGTCGTCAAGGAACGCGCAGATGCAAAGCGTTAAAGCGGCGATCTGACAATATGAACGCGATTGCGCTCGCTTTTCCACACCGCACAGCAATGCTTTGCACAGAAATTCAACTTAGAGCATTACTGAATTAAGTTGAATTATTAAATGTTCTATCTTTTTGTTTTTACGCATGATCCCACGAACGCGGATTTTGCCAATGGTCGGCGGGTTTGTCGCCAGTTTTTCACTTTTACTGAGCGCTGTTAGCATCAGTGCGCATAATTGAGTAAGGTGGAACTGGTTGTCAGTCGATTCCAAAGGAATTCGTTTTTCCAAGTGTCATCCTGCACGCCGTTTTCTTTTATGGGCGTTATTCAGTTCTCTATCGTAATCTTCAAGAAATAATGGCTGAGCATAGCACATAATACCAAGCTATATGTTAGGTATTTCTAATTTCTATAAAGGTATTAAATTCCTCATAATGAATAGATTCTTTGGGTGCCAATAATGAATTTTCGATTTCATGTCACGTCTATAAGAATATCGTGACTGTCATGCTCGTCTTTCTGTTGGGTTTATGTGCATTCAAAATGGCACAAGCTGGCTCGTCATGCCTTGCAAATGAACAGCTTGATGGTCCAATCAGAGCCCTCCTGTCTTTGCAGGTATCTTTGGGAAATGGACAAAGGGCAACAGTCTATAGCTCGTCGCGCAATTGCTTTAAAAGACTGGGCTCTTTTTACCTGCTGAAAAATTTGCGCCAGAGCCGAAATAAGAGTCGTTGTGGCAAGACACATCATCAGTTTGCGGGCAAAGGCGAGCCATGAGCGCAAACCCAAGCCGTATTCATCCGAAGGAAACGTGCAAACCAGCAATCGCACTCAAGGATGTGCAGATTTCGTTCACGTTGGCCGATGGCTGTCGCTTCGATGCTGTTGCCGAAAGCAATCTTGACGTTACTGAAAACGAATTTGTGGCAATTGTCGGTTCAACCGGCTGCGGAAAATCGACATTGCTCAATGTCGTTGCCGGACTTCTCGTGCCTGCCAGCGGTAGCGTCGAAATCAGCGGCCAGCGGCTGCAAGGGCTTAATCGCAAGGCGGGCTATCTCTTCCAGCAGGATGCTCTCATGCCCTGGAAGACCGTGCTGGACAACGTCTCCATCGGGCTGGAAATTGGTGGCACATCAAAGGCTCATGCGCGCGAGCAGGCGCGTGACTGGCTTGATCGCGTCGGTCTTACAAGTTTCGGTGATCGCTATCCGCATATGCTATCGGGTGGACAGCGCAAGCGCGTCAGCCTTGCGCAGGTGCTGATCCGCAATCCGAAATATCTGCTGATGGATGAACCCTTCGGCCCACTTGATGCGCAGACGCGTATCATCATGGGGGACCTTCTCCTCGACCTTTGGTCACGGGACAAGAAAGCAGTGATATTCGTAACACACGATTTGGAAGAAGCAATCGCGCTGGCTGATCGCGTTGTCATCATGTCTGCCGGGCCGCGTGCCCGCATCATGGCGGAATATAAAATTCCCCTCGCCCGTCCGCGCGCGATTTCCGAAATTCGTCTCGACGACCAGTTTCACAAAATTCATCGCAAAATATGGGGCGTGCTCAAAGAAGAGGTTCTCAAGGGCTATCAGCAGACGGGTAAGCGAAAAAAATGAAAAAGCCTATGCTGTTTCTGGCACAGCTCAGCGTGGCTGTCTTCTTTATTCTGATCTGGCACCTCTTCACCGCGACCCATCTGCTGGGCAACCCGGTCAAGGCAAGGTTCTTCTTTGCAACGCCGGGCGATGTGGCACAGCGTATCTATAAATGGTTTGCCGGCGCAACGATCTGGTATCATCTCGGCATTACCCTGCTTGAAGCCATGCTGGCCTTTGCTATCGGCGCAATCGGTGGTGTTTTGATCGGGTTTTGGTTTGCCCGCAAGCTTTTGCTCGCGGCAATCTTTGACCCCTATGTGAAGGCGGCTAACTCCCTGCCGCGCGTCGTGCTGGCGCCGATTTTTACGCTGTGGCTCGGCCTCGGCATTTGGTCGAAGGTGGCGCTTGGTGTGTCGCTGGTCTTTTTCATCGTTTTCTTCAACGTCTATCAGGGCGTGAAGGAAGTGAACCAGACAATACTCGCCAATGCACGCATGCTGGGCATGAATGAGCGTCAACTCCTGCGCAACGTCTATCTGCCGTCCGCGCTGTCGTGGATGTTCTCAAGCCTGCATACGGCTGTCGGCTTTGCGGTCGTCGGCGCAGTCGTCGGGGAATATCTTGGTTCGTCAGCGGGGCTCGGCTATCTGATCCAGCAGGCTGAAGGCGTGTTCGACGTCACCGGCGTCTTTTCCGGCATGTTGGTGCTCATGGCATTCGTGCTTGTCATCGACTGGGGCGTATCCATCGTGGAAGCGCGCCTGCTTGTCTGGCGTCCGAAAACCGCCGGTCATAATGGCGTTTAAAGCGCTTATGCGCTTCAAAGCCGCAAGGAAATTCAAGGAGAATACAATGAGGACAACGCGTAGAGAGATATTGCTGGGCGCCGCCGCCTTCGGGCTTGCGGATATCGCCTCACGCCTGCCCGCGCATGCGCAGGATGCCTCCGCCACGCCGGAAAAGCCGGCGCTGATGTTTGGTGTCGGCGGCAAGCCGCTCTTCTATACCCTTCCGCTCACCATTGCCGAGCGAAAAGGATTTTTCGAAGAAGAAGGCATCAAGGCGACCATCAATGATTTTAGTGGTGGTGCAAAATCTTTGCAGGCGCTGATTGGCGGTTCGGTCGATGTAGTCACTGGCGCATATGAACATACCATTCGTATGCAGAACAGGGGGCTGGACATCAAAGCCATCTGCGAGCTTGGTCGTTTTCCGGGCATCTGCATCGGCGTGCGTAAGGACCTCGCCGACGAGATCAAGACGATTGCCGATCTCAAGGGCCAGAATGTCGGGGTCTCGGCGCCCGGCTCTTCGACCTCGCTGCTGTTGCAATATGCACTCATCAAAAATGGCCTCTCCGCAGACGCCGCTTCGATTATCGGTGTCGGCGGCGCCGCAAGTGCCATTGCGGCCATTAAAAATGGCGAAATCGCCGCCCTCGTCCATGTCGATCCGGCCATCATGCAACTGGAAGCGGATGGTGACATCACGCTGCTTCTGGATACGCGTACAGAAGAAGGCACACGCCAGCTTTTCGGTGGCACGAATCCGGGCGCGACTGTTTATGTGCAGCAAAGCTTCATCAATGCAAACCCGGTGACCACACAGCGCGTCGTCAATGCTTTCATTAAGGCGCTGAACTGGATTCACAAGGCTTCCGCCGATGATGTCGCTAATGCTGTGCCGGAAAAATATCTGCTGGGTGACCGCGCGCTGTACAAGACAGGCTTCGAGAAATCCCGTGCCATGTATTCCGAAAACGGCATGATTACAGAAGACGGCTTCAAGAGCCTGTTCGAAATGCTCAAGCTTCTTGATCCGGAACTGGCAAATGCGGATATTTCATTTGCGCAGACATTCGATCCACGCTTCGTGAAAGCGGCAAAGGTATAAATTTGTTTTGGGCGGGGGCAACCGGGAAATTGGCCTCACAGCTTGCGTTCACAGCAATTATAAAAGATTGAACAACAGAGCCAATTCACTATTAACTTCAAATTATTATTATTAGTTTCCACACTTTCTGTAGACTATAGCAATATACATATTATAAATAATTATAATGAATATCCGGATTGCAGTAATCGCAACAGATTTACTAGCGTCCTGTTATACTCATACTGATGAGGTTGGCAAAGCCGGCTTCGACGAGATCTTATCCCGTGGCATATTGAAAGTTGGAACCACTGGCGATTACAGTCCTTTCACATTCAAAGACCCCAAAACCGGTGAATATCAAGGTTTCGATATCGACCTTGCAAAAAATCTCGCAAACCCGCTAGGTGTTCGTATTGAATTTGTACCAACCAGTTGGCCGACTTTGACACAGGATTTTAACAGCCATAAATTCGATATCGCCATGGGAGGCATATCAATCACGTTGGAACGTCAGAAAATGGGACTTTTCTCGTTTCCTTATTTGCAAGACGGTAAAGCGCCAATTGCACGCTGTGCGGATCACAATCAATACATTTCGCTTGCAGATATCGACAAGCCGAATGTCAAGGTAATCGTAAACCCAGGGGGACAAATGAAAAATTTGTACGTACCCACATTAAACATGCTCAAATTGCCCTATGGAATGACAACACCACAATTTTTGACCAGATCGCACAGGGGAAAGCAGATGTTCTGATTACTGATGCATCTGAAAGGCGTTGGTGCATGAAGGCGTTCAGATTTACTGAACTTAGAGAATTAGGCTTTAGCCGTTGACGTTTTCGTTTCGTCTTCGGGGTCTCGTTCATGCCTT
>NZ_JAYEXN010000023.1:0-50230 GCF_044435015.1 Ochrobactrum sp. S1502_03 | reverse complement strand
AAACCCAATCCCTTGACCAAACCATGATCTGAAAAACATACTCGAAGGTGGCTCAATTCTCGGTGAAAAAACCGGCTCAGTTCCGCGTGAAAACCAACATGTGACATGCTTTAGAGCTCCAATTCTCAGTTTTGGGCAGTCATTATCTAGTGCTCGGGCCAATCAGACTTAAGTGCAACTCCAAGGGCATTTCTTAAGGACGCAATCGATTTTTTAAGGGCAGGTCCATGCTCCCTCACAAATTAGTTTAATTTTGACGTTTACGGAAACGTCAAAGTGCGCTAGTTTTGCCAAGAAGTTGGACTCTCGTCATCGGTTTTTGAGTTGCGGGAGCTTCAGAAGTGGCAAAATGGCTGGTTTTTTGAGTTTTTGGCCCCATTTTTGACATGGAGATTACTCTGTCACGCATTTGAGCACTTCGTATGACAGACGTACCAAACACGCAGTTGGAAGCCTGTTTCGCTTCATGCGGGACTGAGCGGGTTATTGATTTGGAGGATTTCGATGCCGAGCTATCGCGCGCCAGTTGAGGATACAAATTTCGTTCTCAATGACGTTTTGAATTATCAGCGTTATAATAATTTGCCGGGCTTTGCTGACGCATCGCCTGATGTGGTCGAGGCGATCCTGTCCGAAGGCGCGAAGCTTGCCGAGGGCACGCTGTTTCCTGTCAATCATTCAGGCGACAGGCAAGGCTGCGTTCGCGCATCCGATGGCTCGGTGAAAACCCCTGAGGGCTTCAAAGCCGCTTATGACCAGTATCGCGAAGGTGGCTGGCTCGGTTTGGCCGTGCCTGAACAATATGGCGGGCAGGGGCTTCCTTATCTGCTGCATACAGCGGTTGGTGAATATATGTCGTCAGCCAATATGGCGCTGACCATGTATCCGGGCCTGACGCAGGGTGCGATTGCCGCGATCCTGACCCACGGTACGGATGCGCAAAAAGACACCTATCTGCCAAAGATGGTGGAAGGCACATGGACCGGCACCATGAACCTGACCGAGCCGCATTGCGGAACGGATCTGGGTCTTCTGCGCACCAGTGCAACGCCGCAGGATGATGGTTCATACAAGATTTCCGGCCAGAAGATTTTCATCTCGGCTGGCGAACATGACATGTCGGAGAACATTATCCATCTGGTGTTGGCGCGTATCGATGGTGCACCGGAAGGTGTGAAAGGCATTTCGCTGTTCATCGTGCCGAAGTTCATTCTGGATGCTGATGGCAATCCGGGTGCGCGCAATGGTGTGTCGTGTGGTTCCATCGAAGAGAAGATGGGCATCCACGGCAATGCTACCTGTGTTATGAACTATGACGATGCGACAGGCTTCCTGATTGGTGAAGCGCATAAGGGCCTGCGCGCCATGTTCACCATGATGAATGAAGCGCGGCTTGGTGTTGCGCTTCAGGGGCTTTCGATTGCCGAAACTGCCTATCAGAACGCCGCGATTTATGCACGTGAGCGCATTCAGGGCCGCGCGCTTTCAGGTGTGAGCGCACCCGATAAGAAGGCTGATCCGATCATCGTGCATCCGGATATTCGTCGCAACCTGATGAATATCCGCGCTTATAACGAAGCCGGGCGTGCACTCATTCTCTGGACGGCGTTGAACTCCGATATTGCCCATCGTTCCGGCGATGAAGCAGAGCGCCAGGCTGCGGATGATCTCGTGGGGCTTTTGACGCCTGTGCTGAAAGGTGTTCTGACCGACAAAGGGTTTGAACACGCTGTCATGGCGCAGCAGGTGTTCGGTGGTCACGGCTATATCGAAGAGCATGGCATGAGCCAATATGTGCGCGATGCGCGCATTGCCATGATTTATGAAGGTGCCAACGGTATTCAGGCGCTCGATCTGGTTGGCCGCAAGCTTGCGCTGAATGGTGGCCGTGCGATCACTGCTTTCTTTAAGGAAGTGGGCGAGTTCTGCGAAGCCAATCGTGAGAATGAAAAGCTCACATTCTTCACCAAGCATCTGAAGAAGGGCGTCAATGATCTTCAAGCCGCCACAATGTGGCTGATGCAGAACGCGATGGCAAAGCCTGACAATGCCGGTGCAGCATCCAATGATTATATGCACCTGTTTGGTCTGGTGGCACTTGGTTACATGTGGGCGCGCATGGCGAAGGTTGCAGAAGAAAAGCTGGCAGCGGGTGAAGGCAATAAGGCCTATCTTGAAGCCAAACTTATCACGGCACGCTACTATTTCGAGCGGATCATGCCGGAAAGTGTGGCGCATCTTGCACGTATCCAGTCAGGTGCGGATAGCATGATGGCGCTCAACGCAGACACATTTTGAGTGAGAGATCAGGCTGGACTTTCGGGTTCAGCGGGAAGGAGATAAAATGGCTGAGGCTTATATTTACGATCACGTTCGCACACCGCGCGGACGTGGCAAGAAAGACGGCAGTCTGCATGAAGTGCCTGCCGTTCGTCTGGGCGCGAAGGTTCTGGAATCCTTGCGCGACCGCAACGGCATCGATACGGCAAAGGTCGATGACATTATTTTCGGCTGTGTTGATCCTGTTGGCGAAGCGGGTGCCGTTATTCCGCGTTCATCGGCTTTTGAAGCCGGTTATGATTTCAAGGCGCCGGGTATTCAGATTTCGCGTTTCTGTGCGTCAGGTCTTGATGCGATCAACCTTGCAGCGGCTAAGATTGCGTTCGGTGCCGACGATCTGGTGATCGCGGGTGGCGTTGAAAGCATGTCCCGTGTTGGCATGGGTATGTCGGGCGGTGCCTGGTACATGGATCCATCCGTCGGTTTCCCGGGCTATTTTATGCCGCAGGGCGTCTCCGCTGATCTAATCGCCACGAAATACGGCTTCTCGCGTGATGACGTCGACGCTTATGCTGTCGAAAGCCAGAAGCGAGCAGCAAAATCGTGGGAAAAGGGTTATTTCAAGCATTCAGTTATTCCGATCAAGGATCAGAATGGCCTTACCATTCTTGATCATGATGAGCATATGCGCCCTGGCACTGATATGCAGGCGCTCGGTCAGCTCAACCCATCCTTCGTGATGCCCGGTGAAATGGGCGGCTTCAATGCCGTTGGCATTCAAGCGCATCCAGAAGTCGAAACCATCAATCACGTGCACCATGCAGGTAACTCGTCTGGCATTGTTGATGGTGCAGCAGGCGTTCTCGTTGGCTCGAAGAAGGCTGGCAAAGCCTTCGATATCAAGCCGCGCGCCCGTATTCGTGCTTTTGCCAATATCGGCTCCGAACCAGCACTGATGCTGACTGGTCCGGTTGATGTCACGGAAAAGCTCCTCAAACAGGCCAAGATGAAAATCTCGGACATTGATCTGTTCGAGTTGAACGAAGCCTTCGCTGCTGTGGTTCTGCGTTACATGCAGGCCTTCGACATTTCGCACGACAAGATCAACGTCAATGGCGGCGCGATTGCGCTGGGCCATCCGCTTGGCGCAACCGGCGCGATGATCCTCGGCACTGTGCTGGATGAACTGGAGCGCCGCGACCTCAATGTGGCACTGGTCACTTTGTGCATCGGTGCAGGCATGGGTACGGCCACGATCATTGAGCGCGTGTAAGGAGAGGAGGCGAATATGGCTTATGTAAATTTCAAAGTTGAAACCGATGCTGATGGCATTGCCCTCGTCACATGGGACATGCCTGAAAAGTCGATGAATGTTTTCACCGTCGAGGTGATGCAGGAACTGAATGCTATCATCGATGCGACGACCGCTGACGAAAAGGTCAAGGGCGTCGTCATCACGTCCGGCAAGGAAACTTTTTCAGGCGGCGCTGATCTGACCATGCTCGAAGGCATGTTCAAGGAATTTCAGAAGCAAAAAGCCAAGGACAGCCAAGCTACCGTTCAGTCGTTGTTCGACAATGTCGGTCGGATGGGCGGATTGTTCCGCAAGCTTGAAACCTCTGGCAAGCCATGGGTCTCAGCCATTAACGGCACATGCATGGGCGGCGCGTTTGAAATGTCGCTTGCCTGCCATGCTCGTGTTGCATCGGATGCACCGGGCGTGAAGATGGGCCTGCCGGAAGTGAAAGTCGGCCTGTTTCCCGGGGCTGGCGGCACGCAGCGTGTTCCGCGCCTTGCCAACCAGCAGGACGCTTTGCAGATGATGACAACTGGCTCAAGCCTGAGCGCGCAGCGCGCCAAGGCGATGGGGCTTGTTACTGAAGTCGCTCCGGCCAAGAAGCTGGTCGAAACCGCCAAGAAGCTGATCAAGGGCGGTCTTAAGCCTGTTCAGCCATGGGATGAAAAGGGATTCAAACTGCCAGGCGGCGCGATCTATTCGGCTGCCGGTGCAAATCTCTGGCCTGCTGCAACCGCCATTCTGCGTCGCGAAACCTCCGGCAATTATCCGGCGGCACTCGCTATTCTGAAATCGGTTTATGAAGGCCTTCTTGTGCCGTTCGACACCGGCCTTAAGATCGAGCAGCGCTATTTCACTGAAATTCTTCAGACGACCGAAGCGGGTATGATGATCCGTTCGCTCTTCGTGTCGTTGCAGGAATTGAACAAGGGCGCACGCCGTCCTGTGGATGAAAAGCCAACCAAGTTCAAGAAGATCGGCGTCATTGGCGCTGGCTTCATGGGTGCAGGCATTGCCTATGTGACAGCCAAGGCTGGCATTCCGGTGGTGCTGATCGATCGTGATCAGGAATCCGCTGATAAGGGCAAGGCGCATACGGCTGACCTTATCACCAAGGAAATGCAGAAGGGCCGCGCGACCGAAGCAGACAAGGAAAAGCTCCTGTCGCTTATCACGGCAACGCCTGACTATGCGCAGCTCGAAGGTGCCGATCTGGTGATCGAAGCCGTGTTCGAGGACCGCGAAGTCAAGCGTGTGGCGACCGAAAAGGCGGAGGAAGTTCTCAAGGCAACGGCGATTTTTGCATCCAATACTTCAACTTTGCCAATCACTGGCCTTGCGAAAGTCTCCAAGCGTCCGAAGAACTTCATTGGCATTCACTTCTTCTCGCCCGTCGACAAGATGATGCTGGTGGAAGTCATCCTCGGCAAGAAGACGTCCGACAAGGCGTTGGCTGTTGCCCTTGATTATGTTCGTGCAATCAAGAAGACGCCGATTGTTGTCAACGATACACGCGGTTTCTACGTCAATCGCTGCGTGCTGCGCTATATGTCGGAAGCCTACAACATGATCGTTGAAGGTGTCCCTGCTGCGATGATCGAAAATGCCGCCCGTATGGCCGGTATGCCGGTTGGTCCGCTTGCGCTCAACGATGAAACGGCAATTGACCTCTCGCAGAAAATCCTCAAGGCAACATTGGCTGATCTTGGCGAGAAGGCTGTCGATCCGCGTCATGTGGAACTGGTGGATAAGCTCGTCAACGAGTTCGACCGCAAGGGCCGCAAGAACGGCAAGGGCTTTTACGAATATCCAGCCAAGCCTGCCAAGAAGCATCTTTGGCCGGGACTGAAAGACCTTTATCCGCAACAGAACCCCGATAAAATCGACGTGAAGGAGCTGAAAGAGCGCTTCCTTGTGACGATTGCTCTGGAGGCCGCGCGTGTGATGGAAGAAGGCATTGTCACTGATCCGCGTGAAGCCGATGTCGGTTCCATTCTGGCCTTTGGTTTTGCCCCTTATACCGGAGGCACGCTTTCCTATATCGATGGTATGGGCGCGAAGAAATTCGTCAAACTTGCCAAGGAGTTGCAGCGCAAATACGGCCAGCAATTCAAAGCGCCGAAACTGCTTGTCGATATGGCAGAAAATGGCGAAAGCTTCTATCAGCGCTTCAACCCTTATAAGGGCGAAGCAAAAAAAGCAGCCTGATCTGCTGCCTGACGATCTGTTTAAAAACGCGCGGCATTGTGATGCCGCGCGTTTTCATTTGTAAATAAGAAAATTTTCCCTGTAAAATCGCGCACCTTGTGTAAAATCAGATTTTCAGTTAAATTTGGCACAAGTTAAGATAAATTATTAGGTTTAAAATCCTCTTTGGCGGGTTGTAACAATGTTTTCTCATGAGAGCGTATGGGCTGCGATTGATGCCTTGGCGGAGCGCAATTCATTAAGTGCGTCTGGCCTTGCGCGCCGTGCTGGGCTTGATCCGACCACGTTCAATAAATCCAAGCGTTATGCTGCCGATGGTCGCGCCCGCTGGCCTTCAACTGAGTCGCTCGCTAAAGTCATGGAAGCCACAGGCGCAACATTCGATGAGTTTACTCGGCTTATCCGTGGTGAAATATCGACGCCAAATTACGGGGAATATCTGCAGGAGCCGAGTGCTATCCCGCTGCTTGGCTTGGCAGAAGCGGGCGGAGGCGGTTATTTTGACGATGCCGGATTTCCTGCTGGCCAAGGTTGGGATGTTGTGCAGTTTCCTGCTGCTCCAACCGATAATGTGTATGCGTTGGAAGTTTCCGGCGACTCGATGTTGCCGCTTTACCGGGATGGCGATACGTTGGTCGTAGCGCCCAACGCAGCGGTTCGCCGGGGTGATCGTGTGGTTGTTCGAACCAAAGACGGAGAGGTTATGGCTAAAATCCTGCATCGCCAGACACCGCGAACGATTGAACTTCATTCGTTCAATCCCGAGTTTCCCAATCGTTCCTTTGAGACCAAGGATATTGAGTGGATCGCCCGTATTTTATGGGCGAGTCAGTAATGACGAATATGCAACGTAAGAACCATGGTCGTATTGTTTTTGGTAGTTTTGCCGGTCTGACCGGTGCCATTCTCGTGGCAGCTTTTGTCGCGCCATTTTATGGCGCACTCGATCGTCCGGTCACTGTGGTCGAAAGCGGCGATGGTCAAAGCAAGCCGGATACCGGTTCGGGTAATGGAATTGTCGTTGAGCAGTTTGATTATAACGAACCCGCAAAGGATACAGGCGGCGATAATCCTGCCTCGCAAGAGATGCCTGCTGCTGAAAATGCGCCAAACACTGACGCGCAGTCCCCTGTCAATCAGGATGGCCAAGGCGGGCTTGAGCGTGAACCTGCGCGCCCACCTCTGAGTGATATGGGATTGGCGTCAACGCCAAAACCGCCGGAGCCAGCAGCCCCAGCCGCGCCGGTTGATGCGGGCGAGCCGATGCAGCTTCTGCAGCGTCCCGTAGCAATTGCAGCCGGGCGTCTTGAAAGTCAGGGACGCATTGTCGACTTGCAGGGCATTGATGTCACGCCGGTTGAGCAAAGCTGCCAGTCGGCAGCGGGTGAAAACTGGCCATGCGGTATGCAGGCCCGTACTGCATTCCGCCAGTGGCTTCGTGCGCGGGCGATTATGTGTCGTCTGCCGCAAAATGACAGCGGTGCGGCGATAGCGACCCAATGCAGCGTTGGCAGTGACGATCCTGCCTTATGGCTTGTCGCCAATGGTTGGGCCAAGGCCAGCGCAGGTGGTGCTTATGGGGAAGCGGGCAAGAAAGCCGAAGATGCAAAACTCGGCCTCTATGGGGATAAGCCGGAAACTTCTTTGCCGGAGCTGAATAACGCTCCGAGCCTGCCGATGATGATACCGCCGGATACGCCGCAACAACCGGTAACGCCGCAGCAGCTAGATGGTGCCTTTCCACCTGCACCACAGAATTAGAGCAAAAAAAAGCCTCGCCCGAAAATTCGGAACGAGGCTTTTTTACTTTACGAGCATTTACTTATGACAAGGTGCCTGCGAGGGCTTTTTTGATCAGGGCGCGGGTTTCGTCGATGCCGTAAAGGGCAACGAACGAACCAAAGCGCGGGCCACGTTCCTGGCCGATCAGGACCTCATAAAGCATCTGGAAGAACGAAACCGATACGCCTGGGCCCCCTTCAGGGCTCTTTTTGGTGTGATCCTGATAGCGTTCGATTGCACGGGCGACGTCCAGAATGGCGTTCTGAATGCCGGTGCCATCGGTATTGCTTGGCAAGGTCGCAAGTTTCGCATCAAGGCCTTCAAGTGCAGCGCGTTCCACATCATCAGGGGCGCGGAACTGTTTGGTTGGCTTGACGAAATCGTTGAAGTAGCGGATTGCATAGCCAACCAGCGCATCAAGTTCCGGGTTATTTTCTGGCGTAACACCCGGCACATGGCGCGAGATGAAGCCCCACAGAACGCTCGGGCTTTCCGCATTGGATGCACTCACCAGATTGAGCATCAGTGCGAATGTCACCGGCAGCTCAACCTTTGGTGGATTACCGTAATGGATATGCCAGACCGGATTGTTCAGACGGTCTTTCCATTCCTGACGGTTATAAGCTGACAGATAGGTGAAATATTCGTCCACCGCCTTCGGAATCACGTCAAAGTAGAGCTTCTTCGCGGTCTTCGGCTTCTGGAAGTTGTAGAGTGCAAGGCTTTCGGTTGGTGCATAGGCCAGCCATTCGTCAATCGCGATGCCGTTGCCCTTTGATTTTGAAATCTTCTGGCCGATCTGATCGAGGAAGAGCTCGTAAACAAAATGCTCTGGCGCACGACCGCCAAGAATTTCGCAGATGCGATCGTAAATACCGGCATTGGTCTGATGATCTTTGCCGAACATTTCAAAATCAACACCGAGCGCTGCCCAGCGCATACCGAAATCCGGCTTCCACTGTAGCTTCACGTTGCCGCCGGTAACGGGGAGTGTGGTTTCAACACCGTCTTCATCGTCAAAGGTGATGGTGCCGGCTTTAGCATCCACGCGCTTCATCGGCACGTAGAGCACGCGACCGGACTTTGGCGAAATTGGCAGAAACGGGCTATAGGTCGCCTGACGTTCTTCACCGAGCGTCGGCAGCATCACCTTCATGATGTCGTCATAGCGTTCGACTGCCTTGAGCAGTACGGCGTCGAACTTACCGGACTTATAATAGTCCGTTGCGCTGGCGAATTCATAGTCGAAGCCAAAAGTATCAAGGAAGCGGCAGAGCATGGCGTTATTATGCTCGGCAAAGCTCTTGTATTCGCCGCCAAACGGATTTGGCACGGCAGAAAGCGGTAATTGCAGATATGGCTCAAGGGCTGCTTTGTCCGGTACATTGTCCGGGATCTTACGCATACCGTCGAGATCGTCCGAGAAACAGATGAGGCGAGTCTTGACTTTATCACCAGTCAGAACGCGAAACGCGTGACGTACCATCGAGGTGCGTGCAACTTCGCCGAACGTGCCGATATGCGGCAGGCCCGATGGCCCATAGCCGGTCTCAAAAATCACGGTTTCAGGAAGCCCCGTCTTTTCGTAGCGCTTGAGGATTTTTCTTGCCTCTTCAAAAGGCCACGATTTCGCTTCCGCAGCCGCCGCGGTCAGTTCCGGGGTCAGCGTAATTTCGGGAAGGCGGTGCGAAGTCATGATTTTTTCCTGATGTCCTGTGAAGGGCTTTGTTTGATGAAGTTTTTCTGCACTCAGATGTGCTATTGCTCTATGGCGCGGCTAACCCCAGACGTCAATCTTTGCAGCGATAATTCCGAGTGAATTTCCTTGCGCAAGTCTCTCAGGCTTCCTAATTTTCGGCCAATGTGACCGAAATTGTGATTCCGGTTCACCTGTTGAGGAGCATTCGATGAATAAGATTTCCGCACACGACGCCCTAGTGTACATCATGGTGACAACGTCTGCCGCAGACACGTCGATGACCGATGCGGAAATGGCATCGATCAGCAATGTGGTTTCGCGCCTGCCGGTTTTTCAGGGTTTTGACTCTGCGCGGCTACCTAAAATTGCCAGCGATTGTTATGAGCTTCTGGCTTTCGAGGACGGGTTGGAGCGCATTCTCGACTTGGCGCATGAGGCATTGCCGGAAAAGCTCTATGATACTGCCTATGCACTGGCCGTTGAAGTGGCGGCGGCTGATCTGCATGTCGAGCAGGAAGAACTCGAGTTTCTTCAGATGCTGCGTGATCGCTGGACACTGGATGAATTGACCGTTGCAGCAATTGAGCGCAGCGCGCGCGTTCGATTCCGCAAGCTCTGAGTTGTTCTGAATGTAAACTGATAACGGGCGGGATTAACCCGCCCGTCGTATATGACGATCCGGTTTTAGCAGATGACTGGCACGCGTCGCGCTTTCCGCCATTCCAATGCGGTCCGCATCAGATGGGCAGCTTCTGCGAATGTGGCACTCTCTTTCCAGCGCTCCGTATGAATAAGGCTTGATGGAACGATGTCCCTCAATGCTTCAAGCGTATGGCGAGGGATTGTATCAGTGCAGCGCCAAAGACGTCGGAAAACAACGCTAATACGGGTAATCTTACCATTGATTGCTACGACCGGCTCTTCCATTTCGAGATTCCAGTCCTCATAAGCATCTACCGCATCCTGAAAGGCGTGATGCAGATAGATCGGTGCATGACCGTCATGAAGTGGGGGCAGCAAACTGGACATTCCTGTTTCCTCTCTTCCAATGGTGCTTCAGCTAAAGGCATTTACAGAAACTTCGATACAGAACTCCGCAAATGCAGTTGAAAAGAGCAGATTTCGGCTCTTTGGCTGTGTGCCGTATCAGTTTTCCTTCACGAAATACGACAACACATAATTAACCATGATCTATGCAAGGGAGGGTGTTTGGCAAGGAGAAAATTTCTTTTATAAAGCTCGAAAGGGAAAAACAGTTCTGGTTCTATGGTTGAATTTTTTCTGACACTATCCCTCATTATCGTGGGAGGAAGGACTGATCATCGGTGGTGGACAAAGACACATTGTTGGGTGGTCTGGTCTCGGTTGGATTGCATGGTGCAGTCCTTGCGCTGCTATTGTTCACATTTCCAATGTCAACGCATTCCGTCCAGCCTGAGGACGTGAAAGTCGAGCTGGTTCCGCCGCCATCAGACAGCCCATCACCTGCTCAAGAGAAAAATTCTGCCACTAAGGATAAGGCTGCCGCGCCCTATAAAGCGTTTGAAGCGGCTTCAGATGATAAGAAAGAAAACACCAAAACCGAGCCGAACAGGGCGTCTGAACAGCAAGGGGTTGATAGGCCTCAACCAGTTGATGGGGTATCGGAACGGTTTCAGGAGAAGACGTTTGGTGGCGAGCCAGTTCTGAGCACTGAAAAATCATCTTCCAGCCGAGCTGACTTGAAAAAGCAGGACGCGCCTATGATCAAGGCTAAGAAAATCTACTCAAAAGATGCTCTTGCAAATCCGCGTGTGAAACAGGCTTTAGGAAAGCTTTCTCCGACAGATCGTGTCATACAGATTTGTGGCATTGAGGCCTTGGAGCAAATCCGGCATCATCGACCGGACATCGTGCCTGATATGATGGCCCGAACAGGTGGAGCGCTGACAGAGACGAGTTTGAAGATGTCTGGAGGTGCCTTTCGAAGTCGTGCAAAATGGTACAATCTGGATTTCGATTGCACCATTAATCCAAAAGATATGGCGGTCTCGTCGTTCCAGTATGCGATTGGTGGCACGGTTCCTAAAAAAGACTGGTCTCGCAGAGAGTTGCCTGTTGATTAGCTTTCGGGATGCAGATCTTTTCCAAAACAGAAACAGTTTTCGTTATTTATTGCCACTGCGACAGGATTTGCCCTGCAATTTGTTTAGGTCCGGTGTAGACAAATACATAGGGAATTGAATTTCAGAGGCAGTGATATGGCTCGTTTTGTTGCATCGCGCAGAGCATTTCTTATTGGTTCGACTTCGCTTGCGGCATTGCCGCTTTTGCCCCATTGGGCAAGTGCCGAAGATACACCGCAAAATGGCGGACGACTGGTCGTCGCCGCAGATTCCGAGTCGCGTAATCTCAATCCGGCCATTGTTGCCTCCAACGGTGTTTTCTTCGTGGCGAGCAAAGTGATTGAGCCTTTGGCGGAAGCATCGTTTGACGGTCAAAATGGCCTTGAACCACGCCTTGCAACCAGTTGGGCAGGCTCTGCTGATGGTCTGACTGCGACTTTCCATCTGCGAGAGGGCGTCAAATGGCATGATGGTCAGCCGTTTACCGCGGCAGATGTGGCGTTTTCTGCCATGCAGGTCTGGAAACCACTGCAAAATCTCGGCCGCGTCGTGTTCAAGGCGCTTGAGAAGGTTGAGACGCCGGATGAATATACGGCGATCTTCCATTTCAGCGAGCCAACCCCGTTTCAGCTCATTCGCAATGCGTTGCCGGCATTGACTGCCGTTTTGCCCAAACATGTGTTTGATGGTACCGACATTGCCGCCAACCCTGCCAATGAGAAGCTGATTGGCACAGGCCCGTTCAAATATGCCGAGCACAAGACGGGCGAATATTATCGCCTGACGAAGAATGATGACTATTGGGGCGATGGCGAGCCTTATCTTGACGAAATCATCTATCGTGTGCTGCCGGACCGTGCCGCCGCCGCAGGCGCGCTGGAAGCGGAGGAAATTGACCTTGCAGCATTCTCCGCGGTCCCTCTGGCTGATCTCGACCGCATCTCAAAAGTGCCGGGGCTGCGTGTCATTTCCAAGGGCTATGAGGCGCTGACCTATCAGTTGGTCGTCGAAATCAATCATCGCCGCAAGGAACTCTCAGACCTTAAAGTCCGTCAGGCAATCGCGCATGCGATTGATCGCGATTTGGTGGTGAAAACGATTTTCATGGGCTATGCCAAGCCTTCGACCGGGCCGGTTCCCCAATATGACAGCCAGTTTTATACGCGTGATGTGACCGCTTATCCTTTCGATATAGCGAAGGCTAATGCACTTCTGGATGAGGCCGGTTATAAGCGCGGCAAGGATGGAAACCGTTTTGTACTCAAGTTATTGCCCGCACCTTATTTCAATGAAACCAGACAGTTCGGGGATTATCTTAGACAAGCACTTGCAGAGATTGGCATTGATGCGCGTATTGTCAACAATGACTCAGCAGCGCATCAAAAGGCGGTTTATACGGACCACGATTTTGATCTTGCGATTGCGCCGACTGTCTATCGTGGAGACCCCGCCATTTCGACGACCATTCTGGTTGAAAGCGGCATTGCTTCGGGTGTTCCGTTCTCCAATCAGGGTGGTTACGCCAATGCTGAGTTGGATGCGGTGATTGCCAAAGCAGCACATGAGATTGATGAGAAGGAGCGCACGGCACTTTATCACCAGTTTCAGCAATTGGTGGAAGCCGATCTGCCGCTCATCAATGTGGCTGAATGGGGCTTCATTACTGTTGCCAATGATCGCGTGCAGAATGTTGCCAACAATCCGCGCTGGGCTGTCTCCAATTGGGCCGATAGCTGGATTAAGCAGTGACGCAGCTTCTGTTGCTTCTCAGAAAACGACTGATCGGCAGCCTGATGGTGCTGCTGATTGTTATTATAGGCTGTTTTCTGATGCTGGAAACAGCACCGGGAGATGCGGTCGATGCCTATGCTGTGAGCTTTGGTGGTGATGCGGTTGCTATTGCGGACATGCGTGCGCGTTGGGGGCTTGATCTGTCTATATGGCATAGGCTCACGGCCTATCTTACAGCGCTTTTACAGGGAAATCTTGGTTGGTCGGTCAGTTTTAACCGTCCTATTCTGGATGTCATTCTTGAACGTTTGCCCAATACGCTTTTGTTGATGGGCGCAGCCACCGCGCTGTCCTTTGTTGTGGGTTCTGCTCTGGGTATAGTGGCCGGTACAAAGCCCGCAAGTTTTCGCGACCGTTTTTTGTCCGTTGCTTCGCTTGTGCTTTATGCCATTCCCGGTTTCTGGCTGGCGCTTGTGCTGGTCATCCTGTTTTCGATCCGGCTGCGCTGGCTGCCTTCAAGCGGCATAGAGACAATTGCTTCCGGCAAGGAAGGTCTTGCGCGTGGACTTGATATAGCGCGTCATCTTGTGCTGCCGGTTGTCTCGCTGGCCCTGATTTATCTGGCTCTTTATCTGCGTGTCATGCGTGCTTCGATGGCTGAGATTTGGCGTATGGATTTCGTCCGCGCACTGAAAGCGCGAGGCATATCTCACCCGCGTATCGTGTTGTGCCATGTCGTGCGCAATGCACTCCTTCCACTGGTCACTATGCTTGGGCTGCAAGCTGCGTCCATGCTGGGCGGCAGTGTGGTGATTGAAAGCGTTTTTGCGGTTCCTGGCCTCGGTCGGCTCGCGCAGGAGGCGGTGGCAAGCCGTGATACGCCTCTGCTGCTGGGCGTCATTTTGACCAGCGCCATTATGGTGATCTTGGTCAATTTCGTCGTTGATCTTCTCTATCTCTGGCTTGATCCGCGCATATCTGCCGGAAAGGCCCGACAATGAATGGGGGCAGGCGTTATTTCAGTTCAGGAGAAGGCATTGCAGGCGCGATTATTCTGCTCGTGCTGATCGCCGCAGCACTCTTTGCGCCATTGCTCTTTCCCGGTGATCCTTTGCGCATTGTGGCAACGCCGATGCTTGCGCCTTTCGACAATGCATCCTTTCCATTTGGAACGGATCGGCTGGGTCGTGATGTACTGGCCGAGCTATTCCACGCAAGTCGCACATCGCTGATCGTGGGGCTGGCCGCAGCGGCGGTATCCATCCTGATTGGCAGTGTTGTCGGCACATTGGCAGGTTTTGTGGGAGGGCTGGTTGATGAAGTGTTGATGCGCATAACAGAAGCTTTCCAGACCATTCCGGGTTTTTTACTGGCGCTTGCCTTGGTCAGCATTGCCGGGCCTTCGTTGCCTGTGCTGGTTGCAGCGATTGCGCTTTCAAGCTGGACGCAGGCCGCACGCCTGACGCGCGGACAAGTGCTGTCAATCCGCGAGAGCGATTACGTAGCCTCAAGCCGTGTGATCGGTATGCACCCGCTGGAAATCGCATTCCGGCAAATCCTGCCCAATGCTTTGCCGCCGGTGCTGGCGCTTGTGCCGGTCATTGTCGCCTCTGCCATTTTGATTGAAGCAGCACTTTCATTTCTGGGGCTTGGCGATCCCAATCGCGTGACGTGGGGCGGTATGATTGCCGAGGGCCGCACGGTTTTGCGCTCGGCGCCATGGCTGTCTATTCTGCCGGGGATGGCACTGGCGTTCACGGTCGTGGGGGTCTATCTCGCAGGCGAAGGCATCACCAATGCTGCATCGCGGCGGGAGGTACAGACATGAGTGTGCTTGCCCATATAACCAATTTCGGTGTGCGTTATGGTCGGGATCATGCGCTGCACAATATCAGTCTGGATATCAATAAGGGCGAAACGCTTGCCATTATCGGCGAAAGCGGTTCTGGAAAAAGTACGTTTGCTTTGGCGCTGGCCCGTCTGTTGCCTCTTAATGCTTGCACTTCAGGCGCGATCCAATGGCCGGGTGGAACCCCAAAGCAGGGGCGTGATGTGGGCTTCGTGTTTCAGGACCCCGCTTCAAGCTTTGACCCCTTGATGCGTGTTGGGGCCCAATTGATTGAAACGATTCGGGCTCATGAAAGCATAGATCGGAATGCTGCAAAAGATAAAGCAATCAATCTGTTAGAGCAAGTTCATATACCTGTTCCCGAACTCAGTTTTTTACGCTATCCGCATCAGTTTTCCGGTGGGCAAAAGCAGCGCATCGCCATAGCGCTCGCCATGGCTGCAAACCCTTATATTCTGATTGCGGATGAACCGACCAGTGCGCTCGATACCATTGTGCAACGGGAAATCGTGGCACTGCTGCGTGCCTTGGTTAAGGCCAATGGCATGACGCTGATTTTTATCACGCATGATATTGCACTGGCTTCCAATCTGGCGGACCGCATCGCCGTTTTCCGTCATGGTGAACTGGTGGAATGCGGTTCAGCGCGCACAATTGTTACCACGCCGCAGAGCGATTACACGAAAGCGCTGATTGCAGCCGTCCCCGTGCTGGAGCCTCAGCATGGATAGAGCGTTGTTACAGGCGAGCGACGTGACCGCGAGCTATGGCGATAAGCTGGCGCTCGATCATATAAATCTCGTGATTAAGGCCGGTGAAACGCTGGCGCTGGTGGGGCCTTCGGGCAGCGGTAAATCGACATTGGCGCGTGCGCTGTTAAGGCTGCATCCCCTTGAAACGGGTTCGGTTCAGTTTGAAGATGAAGACTGGCTTGCCCTCAAAGGGGGGGAACTCAGAAAGCGCCGCGCGCGATTGCAGATGGTGTTTCAGGACCCGCTCTCTGCTTTTAATCCACGCGCAACGGTCTATGATCTGCTGCGCGAGCCGCTGCGTATTCATGGGATAACACGGGATATTTCAGAGCTTTTGAAAAAGGTTGGGCTTGATCCTGAACTGAGCAAACGCGGCGTGCATGAGATTTCCGGTGGGCAGCGTCAGCGTGTGGCGATTGCACGCGCGCTTGCAACAAGGCCATCGCTCATTGTCCTGGATGAAGCGGTGTCTGCGCTTGATGTAACGGTGCGAGGCACAATTCTGAAATTGTTGCTGGAGATACAGAAGACCGAGGGCACAGCCTATCTTTTTATCACGCATGATCTGGCCGTTGCGGCACAAATGGCTGATCAGATTGCTGTGATGGAGCAAGGGCGGATTGTTGAGTGCCGCCCGACGCAGGAATTGATTGCGGCACCGCACATGCCTGTTACGAAAGCATTGATAGAAGCGGTGCCGAAAATATTGGTTTAAGCCTTTCCCAGCTCAATAGAACGGTTGCGCGCAGCTTCAACCGCTTCTGTTACAAGGTTCTTGAGGCGGTTTTCACCCATCAAAACATCTAGCGCTGCGGCTGTTGTGCCATTGGGGCTTGTGACCTGCTCGCGCAATTTCGTTGGGCTATCGCTGCTGGAGGCAGCCAGCGCTCCCGCACCCATCACGGTTTGCATGGCAAGAAGCGCTGCCGTTTCGCGCGGAAGACCCGCGGTCACACCAGCATCGGTCAAGGCTTCAATGAAGTGGAATACATAAGCAGGGCCAGAGCCGGAAACGGCAGTCACGGCATCCATCTGTGCTTCATCGTCAATACTTGCAACCTTACCGGATGTTTTGAGCAGGCTTTTTACGAATGCTGCATCATCGTCACTAACATTTGTGTTTTTGAAGGTGACAAGCATGCCTTTACCAATTGCGGCAGGCGTATTCGGCATACAGCGCATGATTTTTGCATCGCTACCCAGATGCTGTTCGAAAAATGAAACTGGAATGCCAGCAGCCACGCTGACAAAAGTGGCATTGGGTGCAAAGCGCTTATAAGCGGGCAGTACATCGCCCATAACCTGTGGCTTGACGGCAACCAGCACCATACGTGGGTTAAGGTTATCAGGGAGCGAGCCGGCGCTTGAGCAGGCATTCACACCGGCAAGCGCTGCCCGCGTCTGAAGGGTTTCTGAAGGCTCAACCACATGCACATTCTCAGCTTGTAGAATCCCGCTGTCGAGCCAGCCTTTGAGCATGGCAAAGCCCATATTGCCGCAACCAACGAGAATGACTGTGTCCTGCATGAGAAAGTTCCGCCCTGATTAAATTGATATGTTTTCGGGTATAGCCTCCACCGACAGCAATTCGCAAGGCTTGTAGCAAAAACGGCGTGTTTGAAATGAACTGTATATTTATAATTTTATCGTGATTTATTGAGCGCTCTTATTTTATAGAAATAAAGCATGTCTCCTAAAAGCGGGGACCGATTTTGGATTAAAGACATGCGTCAAACCAAGAGTTAAAACGTGTTATATGACGAGAATAACACACAACACGCTTTCATTCGGTAAAAGCTGGATTTGAGGGAATAATGGATCCATCGCTTACAACAGGTGTGCCGCCTGCAGAGGCCTTCACGCATGTCCGCATCATTATTGGCATTATCCTTGGCCTGTGTGTGTCGCGTCTTCTGACAGGATTTGCCCGTTTTATTCAGCATCCGGGCAAACAGAAAATCTATCCTGTGCATCTGGCATGGGTGGGCTTTATTCTGCTCTCGGTTATCCATTTCTGGTGGTTCGAGTTCAATTTGCGTGCCGTTCATGTGTGGACGTTCGAGAAATATTTCTTCGTCATTTTTTATGCAGGGCTTTATTTTCTGCTCTGCACGCTGCTTTTTCCTGACGATATGGGGGAATATACCGGCTATCGTGATTATTTCATTTCGCGGCGCAAATGGTTCTTTGGCATTCTGGCGCTGGTATATGTTGCCGATGTTGTTGATACCTTTCTCAAGGGCGTGGAGCATTATCAGCTATACGGGGTTGAATATCCTATTCGTGTCGGTGCGTTGGTTGTCGCAAGTCTTATTGCGATGTTTACGGATAACCGGCGCTATCATGCGATTTTTGTGAGCGTCGCGCTGCTATACGAAATAGCCTTCACGCTCCGGCATTTTGCGACTTTATCCTGAAACTCGGCCAATCTGAGATTGTCATCTTGGCCGATGAGGCTTATTGGCATGGTTTCAGGATCAAGGCGATGTATCCCAAGGCATCGCCTGTTTAAAGCGGAGCATTGATATGGCCCAATTGATCGACGGCAAGAAGCTCGCCGAGGACGTGGTGTCCACGGTGAAGCGTGAGACCGAAAAACTCGTGGCTGCAACTGGCGTGGTTCCCGGTATTGCGGTGGTGATTGTCGGTGAAGACCCGGCAAGTCAGGTCTATGTTGCTTCCAAGGGCAAAAAAGCCAAGGAATGCGGCTTTGTTTCCGTGCAGCACGATCTCCCGGAAGACGCTTCTGAGCAGGAGCTTCTGGATCTGATCGACAGCCTCAACAACGATCCTGCCATTCATGGCATTCTGGTACAGTTGCCACTGCCAAAGCACATTGATTCCGGCCGTGTGATCCAGACAATCGCGCCGGAAAAAGACGTCGACGGCTTCCATTTCATCAATGTCGGTAAGCTTGGCACCGGCGAAGTCGATACGGCTTTCGTACCTTGCACACCAGCTGGAGCAATGATCATGATTGAGCGCGTTCATGGACGCGATCTTTCGGGCCTCAATGCGGTTGTTATTGGTCGCTCTAATATCGTTGGCAAGCCGATGTTCAACCTTCTGCTTGCTGCCAATGCAACGGTAACGGTTGCACATAGCCGTACCAAAGACCTGCCAGCGATTGCCCGCACCGCCGATATTCTGGTTGCAGCAGTCGGTCGTCCGCAGATGGTCAAGGGCGACTGGATCAAGCCGGGTGCGACTGTGATCGATGTGGGTATCAATCGCATTCCTGCACCTGAAAGGGGCGAAGGGAAGACGCGTCTGGTTGGCGATGTCGATTTTGTGGATGCGGAAAAGGTGGCAGGTGCCATTACGCCAGTTCCGGGTGGGGTTGGTCCGATGACCATCGCCATGCTGATGGCAAACACTTTAACCGCCGCATGCCGCAGCGTTGGATTTGAGAAGCCAGTATTCTGAAAATAAAAGAAAGGCCGCATGGATGATGCGGCCTTTCGATTTTCAGAACACCGATGCACCTTCATCGGCGCGTCCGGCGATGCTTCGAAAGGCGCGGAAAAGTTCACGGCCCATACCATGATCATTGGCTGAAAGGTCGGGACGCTGTTCGATGCGTTCATGAAGAAGTGCATCACTGATCAGCACGTCCAGAGTTCCGTTCACGGCATCAAGTCGAACAATATCGCCATTGCAAATTTTTCCGATCGCGCCACCATCGAGTGCTTCCGGTGTCACATGGATGGCCGATGGCACCTTCCCGGATGCGCCGGAAAGACGGCCATCGGTGACGAGCGCTACGCGCTGTCCGCGATCCTGCAAAATACCAAGCACAGTCATCAGTTTGTGCAACTCAGGCATGCCATTGGCTTTTGGTCCTTGATAGCGCACAACGGCGATAAAGTCTCCGGTGAGGTCGCCAGCCTTGAATGCGGCTTGCAATTCGGCCTGATCGTTGAAGACTTTTGCCGATGCTTCAATGACATGGCGTTCAGGCTTTACCGCAGAAACCTTGATGATCGCATTGCCGATGTTGCCGGTCAGAACCTTAATGCCGCCTGAGGGCTGGAAGGGCGCCCCGATCTTGGCCAGAACCTTGTCGTCGCCGCTCTTTTCGGGAACCGGTTCGCGAACAACCGTGCCATTTTGCCCAAGTTTTGGTTCGATTGCGTAAGGTCGCAAACCTTCTCCCCAGACAGTGCGGACATCTTCATGCAGAATGCCGCCGTCGAGTAATTCGCGGATCAAAAAGCCCATGCCGCCAGCTGCATGGAAATGGTTCACATCTGCTAGACCATTCGGATAAACGCGCGCCAGTAAAGGCACGACGTCAGAAATCTCCGAAATATCCTGCCATTTCAGTTTGATGCCTGCGGCCGCAGCCATGGCGATCAGATGGATCGTATGGTTTGTCGAACCGCCGGTCGCGTTCAACCCAATGATACCATTGACGAAAGACCGCTCGTCCAGCATCTCGCCAACGGGCGTATATTCATTGCCGCAAGCAGTAATCGCCAAGGCGCGCTTGGTGGCTTCGCGGGTCAGCGCATCGCGTAACGGTGTGCCAGGATTGATGAAAGACGAGCCGGGCAGGTGCAGCCCCATGATCTCCATCAGCATCTGATTGGAGTTGGCGGTGCCATAGAAGGTACATGTGCCGGGGCCGTGATAGGATTTTGATTCAGATTCGAGCAATTCCGCGCGGCCAACCTTACCTTCCGCATAAAGCTGGCGGGTCTTGGCTTTTTCGTCATTCGGCAGACCGCTTGTCATAGGCCCTGCCGGAATGAAGACCGCTGGCAGATGACCAAAGGTGAGGGCACCGACGATTAGCCCCGGTACAATCTTGTCGCAGACACCCAGATAGACGGCAGCGTCGAACATGTCATGTGAGAGGCCGACAGCCGTTGCCATGGCAATGACTTCGCGCGAAAACAGTGACAGTTCCATGCCCGCAAAACCCTGCGTGACACCATCACACATGGCAGGCACGCCGCCTGCAACCTGCGCCACGCCACCTGCGTCACGCGCAGCCTTGCGGATCAGATCGGGATAGGTCTCAAACGGCTGATGCGCTGAGAGCATGTCATTAAAAGCGGTTATGATGCCGAGATTTGGGACAACATCGGCTGTCAGGGCCGCCTTGTCATTGGGGCCGCAGGCTGCAAAACCGTGGGCGAGATTGGCGCATCCAAGGATCGAGCGATGTGGCTTGCGGGAGGCCGCATCACGAACACGTCCAAGATAGGCTTCTCGAGTGGGCTTTGAGCGCTCAACGATACGCTCTGTGATGGCCTTGATGCGGGTATGCGCAGTCTGCGTTGTCATGGGTATCACCTGTTGGAAAATGCCAGGCTTGCCTGTGGTTGATTATAACACAGTCCCAAACGCAAACTGCTGCGTTCAATGAGACCGTTAGCTTGTCCAATAAAGTTGTATCGGCTTGCGGGCGTGATGGAACACGGCGCGAACCGGCATTTCATTTTCGTCGTCGCTGGCAAGTGCCTTTTCAAGTGTTGCCTGCTTCGCAGCACCCTCAATATGCAGAACCAGCATGTCTGCTTCCACCAGCAATGGCAAGGTCAGTGTCAGGCGCTTTTCACCTGCACCTTCTGCATGAATTGGCAGAACAACAGCCTTGGTCTTTGGATCAATCGCCTGATCAAGACGGTCGGCATTCGGGAAAAACGAAGCTGTGTGCCCATCATTGCCCATGCCAAGCACGACGACGTCAAACGGGCGACGCAATGCATCAATACGGCTGGCAGCCGCCAGTGCTGCTGTTTCTGCGGTCGCAGCCGGATTATAAAGGCCGACAAATTTCGCGACACCTGCATGATCACGCAACAGATGATCACGCACCAGCTTTTCGTTGGAACGTTCGTTGGTTGGTGCGACAAAGCGCTCATCGACGAGCGTAATAGTCACAAGCGTCCAGTCAATCATTTTGCGGGACAAGATGTCGAACAGCTTGAGCGGCGTTGTGCCGCCGGAAACAGCAAGTGTCGCTTGCCCCCGCTCAGCAATAGCGGCAGCCAACTTGTTCGCAATTGCTTCAGAAAGCGCCTGCGCAAGTTCTGTTCCACTGGTAAAATCGTGCCGTTCGATGCTCATGCCGTACCTTTCAAGTCCAAACGTCCGGAACGAGCGCAATCTCTGCGGATATTCGCGCTCGCTCTTTATTTTGTGGCACAAAGACTGATCCGGGAATGTCTGTCAACGTCCCCGGACTTTGCTTTGTCAGCTTTCGTGCCAGGTCCGACCATCACGCTCGATAAGAGCGATCGAAGACGATGGTCCCCAGGTGCCTGACGTATAGCCCTGAACCTGTTGGTTGTTCACCTCCCAACCCTTGAGGATCGGATCAACCCAGCGCCATGCCGCTTCCACTTCATCGCGGCGCATGAAGAGTGTCTGGTTGCCACGTACAACGTCCATGATCAGACGCTCATAGGCATCAGGATTGCGTTCATTGAAGGATTCAGCAAAGCTCATATCAAGTGGAACGTGGCGAAGGCGCATCCCGCCCGGACCTGGATCCTTGATCATCAGCCACTGCTTGACACCTTCATCCGGCTGCAAACGGATAACGAGCTGGTTGGCGACAACTTTGCCGGCATGTTCTCCGAAGATCGAATACGGGATCGGCTTAAAGGTGACGACGATTTCCGAAACACGGGACGCAAGGCGTTTGCCTGTACGCATGTAAAACGGAACGCCAGCCCAACGCCAGTTGTTGATTTCGGCCTTCAGCGCCACAAAAGTTTCGGTGTTGCTGTCGTCGCTGCCAAGGTCTTCGAGGTAGCCCTTAACAGGACCACCTGCGGATGCGCCAGCGCGATACTGGCCGCGTACCGTCACGTCTTCGACATTAGCCGAGGTAATTGGTTTGAGCGAACGCAGTACCTTGACCTTTTCGTCATGGACGGCATCGGCTTCGAGCGACGAAGGTGGCTCCATGGCGACGAGGCAAAGAAGCTGCAGAATATGGTTCTGTACCATATCGCGCAATGCGCCAGCAGTGTTGTAATAGCCCGCGCGACCTTCAAGGCCGACAGATTCGGCAACCGTAATCTGAACGTGGTCAACGTGCGCAGAATTCCACAATGGCTCATAAAGTGCATTCGCAAAGCGCAGAGCCATCAGGTTCTGGACGGTTTCCTTGCCCAGATAATGGTCGATACGGAAAATCTGGTCTTCGCGGAAAACGCTGCCGATGGTGTCATTAAGCGCATTGGCGGATTCGAGATCGCGGCCAATTGGCTTTTCAACGATGATGCGCGTATCGCGCGTGATCAAGCCATGCGACTTGAGACGGTTGGCGATGTCACCAAACAAAGTTGGGCTGACTGCGAGATAAAACGCGCGGATCTTTTCAGGCTTTTTGCCAATAGCCTCTTTCAGAGCAGCCCAGCCATCTTCCGATTTTGCATCGACTGCGACATAGGTCAGCCGAGCCATAAATGCCTCGACTTCCTTGGCGTCAATTTCGGAATCTTTCACATGCTCGTTGATCGCATCACGGGCAAATTTGCGATATTCCTCATCGGTCATGGCGCTACGCGATGCACCGATGATACGTGTTGGCTCACTGAGCTGACCTGCACGTTGGCGCTGGTACAGAGCAGGAATCAGTTTGCGTTCGGCAAGATCGCCGGAACCGCCGAAAACGATACAATCGAAGGGCTCTACCGGTATTATCTGGCTGGTCATATATTGCTCTCTTCCACTTCTGACGCAAATCACTTCGCTAATAGCAGATTGCGATTTTCGCGCAGCCTTTGTCTACGATCTAATCGATTTAAATTCAACCGTCCAATATAACATTCTCGCGAATGTTGCCAATTACAGGTGTCTTATGACTCTGGTTAACGGCATATGCATATATAGCGTGTTCAAGATAATGCGATAGAAGTGATTTGACGGGCGGATTCTAATAAATATCCGCGAAAGGAGCATGACATGAAAAGGCTGCAGGATAAGGTTGCGATCATCACAGGTGCGGGATCGGGTTTCGGTTCTGCGATAGCGCGCCGATTTGCAGCTGAAGGCGCTAAAGTCGTGCTGGCGGATGTGAATGTGAAGCGCCTTGAAGACGAGTTAGCCGATATTGGCGAGAATGCTTTATCCGTACAGGCTGATGTTTCGCGCAAGGATGATATGGAACGTCTGGCGCGCGCGGCATTCGACAAGTTTGGTCGTATCGACATCATGGTCAACAATGCCGGTTTCACCCACCGTAACATGCCTTTGACGGATGTGGATGAGCATAATTTCGATCTCATCAATGCCGTTAATATGAAGGCGATCTATTATTCGACGCTGCTCGTTGCCCCGATCATGGAGCATCAGGGGAGCGGCGCGATTATCAACACGGCATCGGCGATGGCCAATCACCCACGCAAAGGGCTTACATGGTTTGCGGCGTCCAAAGGCTGGGTTGTGAGCGCAACCAAGGCGATGGCGCTTGAGCTGGCCGAGAAAAATATTCGCGTCAACTGTATCTGCCCCGCTGAAAGCGACGGCGAAGCTTTGGCGCTTTTTCTCACGGAAGATACGCCGCAGGCGCGTAAAGATCTGAAAGAAACCATTCCGCTTGGCCGCTTCTCCAAGCCTGAAGATGTGGCCGAGGCTGCGCTGTTCCTTGCTTCCGATGCATCATCAATGGTGACAGGAACAGCGCTTAGCGTTGATGGTGGTTACTCTATCTAACGCCGTTCCTGAGAGCGCCCCAGTTATAAGCCGCACCGAGGCCCATGAGCACTGACGTGGCAATAAATACGGCGGGCATGCTAAACTGTCCGCCGACAAAGCCACCGGCCACTGGACCCGCCACCTGCCCGACATATTGGGCGGAAACAGAAAGTCCAAGCACGCTGCCTGCTACGCGGTCAGGGACATTGTGCCGGATGACGCTGCTGATGCAGGGTAAAAGGCCGCCCAAAGCCAACCCCATCAGGAAGCGGAGACCGATCAGCTGCCAGGCTTCGGTCACAAAGGCTTGGGGAATAAGCAACAGTGCTGCCATGGCCAATGCGCCGGTAATGACGCGAGTATGGCCGATGCGATCTGCAAGGCGGCCAAGGCGTGAGGCGGACAGGATGCTGCCGAGCGCTGCCGCAGCCATGACGACACCGGAAATCAGAGTGACCTTCGCCTGATCATCCATCAGTTGCATCACATAGACGGTGATGATCGGCTCAATCGACATATTGGCAAACATCAGCAACATGCCGGTCGCAAGCATGGCGATGACGGGTTTGCGGTCGGGAACTAAAGCCCATATCGATTGCTTCTTTTGTTCGTTGTTTCGCTTGGGTGGTTTGCGATCTTCGCGGATCAGAAATGTTGTTGCAAGAAAGGTCAGGAAGATCACGCTGCCTGCCAGCCAGAAGGTCGCGCGGATACCGATCAGCGGTGGAAGCGCACCACCCAGCAAAGGGCCAGCCAGATTGCCAGCCATGATGCCGGCAGAAAGTGCACCCAGTGCCCAGCCGGTCTTGTCCTTTGGTGTCTGGGTTGCGACGAGAATCATAGAGCCGGAGGAATAGCCGCCTGCAATGCCGACAAACAGGCGCAGCGCCACTAGCTGCCAGATATCTGTGACCATGCCCATCAGCGACATGGCAATCGCCATGCCAAGGCTTGCGCGGATCAGCATCAGTTTGCGGCCATAAAGGTCACCGAGCTTGCCCCAGAAGGGGGCCACGATAGCGGCTGCGAGAAAGGTCGCGCCATAGGCGATGCCCGACCATTGCACGATTGCAGCTTCGTCGGCCACGCCCAATTGTGCCACATAAAGCGGGAGGAACGGCAGAAGCAGCGACATGGCAATGAGCGTGGTGAATGAACCAATGAGGCAGATGAAAAGATTCTGCTTCCAATAGCGTTCGTGGTTTTCATCACCAATTGCCGCCTTATCGCCTGTTTCGGCATGCCGGGTATTCATGGTTTATTCCGTTGTAATAATGTGCGGTTGTTTTGTATTCCATTTTGGGATACCAATTTGGAATACACACATGCGCCTGACACAATAAGTTGTCAATCAGGCAACCGGAAAAATTGGGATGCAGATGTCACAGATGCGGCACGTCGAAGAACAGCTTCGCGATATGATCCTCGGGCTTGAACTGGGACCAGGCGAGCGGCTGACTGAACGCTGGATCGAGACGCAGTTCAATGCTTCGCGCACGCCGATCCGAGCCGCACTTTTACGGCTTGAAGCCGAGGGACTTGTCGGAAGGGAAGGGCGCGGCTGGACTGTTTCACCGATCAATCTCGCCGAGATTGAACAGATCGGCGTCTATCGCGAGGCACTGGAGATTGCCGCCCTCAAGGTCACTTGCGCGATGGAAGATCGCAGTGGGGTCGATGCGATTGCTGAAATGCTCAACAGTTGTGATGCGACACGTTCGCGTGAAGAGTGGCATCGCGTGGGGATGGATTTTCACATCGAGCTTGCCCGACTTTCGGGTAATGAATTTCTCAGCCGTGGCGTTCGCGATGCCATGCAGCGGCTTTCGCGCGCACGCTGGCTTGAAGTGCGCGATGCGGATGCGCTGGCGCGCGCCTGGCAACAGCATCATGCCATTCTGGATGCGGTGCGAGAAGGAAACTTGTCTCAAGCCACCACTCTGATGACATCGCATTTGGGTGGAAGCCGATCGCGTCTGATCGACAATCTGCGCGAAGATCGGCGTGGCCTGAAAGCGCGTGGCTTTGCAGTGGTTAGTGGCTAAAGCATTTCCAACAAAAGTGCGAAGCGGTTTTGCGCGGAATAATGCGTTAAAACAAAAAAATATCACCATTCAGGCAGCTTATGTCCGTCACGGGCAAAATGGGTTGGTCTGCCCTCTTTGATACCCACATCGCGCAGCAAATATTCCGGCGAGTGTTCGTTGATGAGGTAATACTTACGTTTCCGCTTGAACAAGCGCGCAATCCACTTGCGCAAGCTCAATGGCGTAGTTTTTTCAGGGCAAGCAGCGGCAATCGTTGATGAGCTGATGTCAACATCACGCATAGTAGGTCTCATTTTTTAGGGGTATGTGTTAAATTGTGCCTATAGTTATGATGGAAAAATGCTTTGTTTTCCAATTGAATGTCGATTATCCTACATAAGGAGAACTTATGTATTATGACGTCACCCCTGCCACCGCTTTCAGCCATTCGTGTTTTTGAATCCGCTTCCCGCCACGCAAGCTTTACGCGTGCGGCGAAAGAGTTGGGAATGACGCAGGCTGCCGTCAGCTATCAGATCAAATTGCTGGAAGAGCGTGTCGGCGCTCCACTGTTTCTGCGTAAACCGCGACAGGTGGAATTGACCGAACTGGGCAAGCGCTTGGCTCCTGCGATTAACGATGCCTTTGAAACAATGCGGGCGGCCTTTGCTTCGGCACGGGATGACACGCAGGGCGTTTTGACAATCAGCGCTGTGGTGACGTTCGCATCAAACTGGCTGGTACAGCGGTTGGGGTCGTTCCAGATGCAACATCCGGCGCTGGCCGTGCGACTGGATACCTCGAACGATATAATCGATTTCTCGACGTCAAATGTCGATATGGCCATTCGCAGCGGGCGAGGTGAGTGGCCCGGTATGATTGCCCACGAACTGATCAAAGCGCAGTTTTCACCGATGCTCAGTCCCAAACTTATGGAGTCGGTCGGAGGGATTAAAGATCCTGTTGATTTGTTGCGCCTTCGTGCCGTCGACCCCACCGATCCATGGTGGAAAATCTGGTACAAAGCTGCCGGAATTGAAAATCCGGCCATAAAGGGCAATTCTTTCAGCCGTTATGGCGCGCAGCATCTCGAAGGGCGAGCAGCCGCTGCCGGGCAGGGCGTTGGTATCCTGACACCTGCGTTTCATGCCGCAGAACTGGCATCAGGGCAACTAATCCAGCCCTTTGATCTTCTTTGTGATGACGGACAGGCCTATTGGCTGGTTTATCCCAAAGCACGCAAGAACATGCCCAAAATCCGTGCTTTTCGCGAATGGATTATGGGCGAGCTTGCGCCGTAACCCTAGCCCATCAGATAGCGGAAAAAACCAGCCGAGCAGATGCCGATGATGACGGTCGGCAGCATAGAAAAGCGTGTTGCCGCTAGAATGGTGATCGCAAGCGCTGCAAGATCAGCCGGTTTGTCGGAAACGAAATCGGGCGCAATAACGGAAATCAGCACGCAGCCGGGAGCGGCTTCCATGACGGCTGTGGCGCGCTTGCTGAGCGTACGATTGCGCAACAGAATATAGCCGCCAATACGCGTGAGATAGGTGACGCTTGCCATTAAAACGATGGCTACAACTGCTATTGGATCAATCATTGTCTTTACCTGCCAGAACATAAGCAGCAATCAGACCGGAAATCGCACCGGCTGCGACATACCACGCACCGGGGATAGTGAGATAGGTTGTTGCTGCAACAACAAGGCTGACCAGCCATGGACGGGCGGCGGCAACGCCTTTCCACATGCCTGCAAGCAGCACGAGGAAGACAGCCGGAAAAGCCATGTCAAAGCCATATGGACGCATATCGCCCATCATCGGGCCGAAAGCTGCGCCAAGGGTCGTAAAGAACACCCATGCAATGTAAAACGGGATCGCAACACCGGCATAGAATTTAAGGCTGAGAGCAGGGTTGATGCCTTTGGCCTTTCGGCGTTTCGCATCGGCAATGCCGATTGCCCAGCTTTCATCGCACATGAGAAACAGCGTCGCAAAAGCCTTGCGCTTGGGCAGATGACGGATAAATGGAGCGAGCGCTGCCCCCATCAGTAGATGACGGCTGTTAACGAGAAAAGTAATTGCGGCAATCAGCAAAATATGCGGCGGGGAGGTCCACAGCTGAATAGCTGCAAATTCCGATCCCCCAGCAAAGTTGAGACCGGTCATCAATGGAACTTCGACGAGACTCAACCCTTTTTGTGCAGCAAGCGCACCCAGAACCACCGCATAGGGAATAATGCCAAGCAGAACCGGAAACCCGGCAACTGCACCCCGGCGAAATTCCGAATAACGCGCAGTTCTGCTTTTTTGCGGCGCATAGGCCTGTGAAATATCCATAAAACGTCCGTTGGCCTGCCGTCAGGCTGCCCCTTATGCATTGCATGATTTGTCTGAATTTTGGATAATGTAGCCAATGTCTGACGCAATTTGGTTGCAAAGATTGGTCTTATGCATCAATGTTTGGCACAAAATGCCAATAATATTTTAAAAAATGGAATTGATAGCCAATGAAGCTGGATGATATCGATAGACGGATCCTTCGCGTACTTCAGCGCAATGGTCGTATCGCCAACAATGATCTGGCGCGTGAGGTGGGCCTGTCGGCGTCACCATGTCTGCGTCGCGTCCGGCTTCTTGAAGATGCGGGCGTAATTGATCGCTATGTTGCGGTGCTTAATCCGGCAAAAATTGGCAAAGGGCTGACTTTTTTCGTGCGCATTCGTCTCGATCAACAAGATGAGGAGACACTGCAAACCTTTGCAAAGGCCATCCTGAAGCTACCGCAGGTGGTTGAGTGCTATTTCATGTTGGGGGATTTTGATGCAATGATCCGCGTTGTAGCGGCTGACATTGAAGACTATCGCCGTTTTCAGTCGGAGCATTTGAGCCGCATCAAAGGCGTGCAAAGCCTCAAGACAGACGTTCCGAGCCAGACGGTTAAGCAGGTTTCCGAAATCCCGGTTTAAATCAAGAAAAAGGCCCGGAATGACCGGGCCGTTTTTCATTTCGTTATGCTGCGAGGGTCGCGCTGTCGATGACAAAGCGGTATTTCACATCACTTTTCAGCATGCGTTCATATGCATCTTCGATGTTCTGGATTGCAATCATTTCAATATCGGCAACAATGCCTTTTTCAGCGCAGAAGTCGAGCATTTCCTGCGTTTCAGCAATGCCTCCGATCAGCGAACCGGCAATCGAGCGACGTTTGAAGATCAGCGTAGCGACATTTGGCGATGGATGCGCATGTTCAGGCACGCCAACCAGTGTCAGGGTGCCATCACGCTTTAAGAGCTGGGTGAAGGCATCGAGATTGTGGCTGGCTGCAACGGTGTTGAGGATAAAGTCAAAGCTGTTGGCGTGTGCCTTCATCTCTTCTTCGTTGCGCGAGACAATTACTTCATCTGCACCGAGCGCCTTGGCGTCTGCGCGCTTGCTTTCGGATGTGGTGAACGCGACTGTATGAGCGCCAAGCGCATGAGCAAGTTTGATGCCCATATGTCCAAGGCCACCAATGCCGACAATGCCGACTTTCATGCCGGGACCAACGCGCCAGTGACGCAGCGGCGACCATGTGGTGATGCCTGCGCAAAGCAGTGGTGCAACGGCAGCAAGCTGTTCCTTAGGATGGTTGATCTTGAGAACGAACTTGTCTTTAACAACGATCTGCTGCGAGTAGCCGCCAAGTGTGTGGCCCGGCGCGTCAGGCGTAGGCGAATTATAGGTGCCCGTGAAGCCGTGTTCGCAATATTGTTCCAGCCCGTCATCGCAGGCATAGCAATGCTGGCAACTATCGACCATGCAGCCAACGCCGACCGTATCGCCGACCTTGAATTTGCTGACATTTGCGCCGACAGCGGTAACGTGGCCGACAATTTCGTGGCCGGGAACGCAAGGATAGACCGTTCCGGCCCATTCCGAACGAACCTGATGCAGATCGGAATGGCAGACACCGCAATAAGCGATTGCGATCTGCACATCGTCTGCACCCGGCGCGCGGCGTGTGATGTCGATCGGTTCAAGTGGCTTGTCACCGGCATAAGCACCATAGGCTTTTACGACCATGTGGTTGCTCCTTGTTGTGGTTGAGACCGGACGCATGCTCACACATGAGGCCAGTCGGAAATCTGTTCTGTTGCCGTTCGTTCTTTCGATGCCAGCATATCCACAAACCTGAACACAGGTTTATGACAATCGGCTGACTTGGCAGGCATTTTAAGATGGGGTGAAGAAGCGAAAAAGGAAGAGCAATATGCCGAATTGGCCATCACGAATGCGTGCGCCGTGTTGCTCAGCTTAAAGCGCCAATCTGGTTTGACGTGCTTTAGGGATGTGGTTGTGCAAAGCCATGGCGTTCGGAAAGGGCCTTGAGGATTGCATCCTTGTCGGAGATGAAGGCGCGTCCTTCATATTCGCCTGTTTGATGGATTGAGCTGTCACCTTGCGCCAATATCAGCAGTGGTAAACACTGGTTTTCCTCACCCACAAGTGCGATTACATCTGGTCTCGGACGCGGCCAGGCGATGCGCATGATCTCGATTTTCTCTCCCAATGCGGGAAATGATGCGAGCACGCCTTCCATCAGCGCACAATGTTCGCAGTAAAAAGTCTGGCCCGGATAGGCCGGATCTTCAAAACCGGGCATTAGAAGAAAAAGCGTGTCTTTGCTCAATGGAAACTCCTGCGCTGCTTTGTTCGTGAAATGATAGGATGATTCTCAGAGCAATTGCGCGTTTCTATTGTGTTTTACTTAATCTCGGTTAGCGCTGCGCGCCCTTGAGAGCACCCACAATCTCATAAAATCTACGCCCTTTGCCCTATGCTCTACCTCTAATTGCGGACGTGGTAGATCGGATTGCTGTAACATTTTCAATGGCATGGTGGAGTAATATCAGAGCGGTAATTGGGGTGAAGTAATCGAGGCATTCTACCTCCGTGCAACACGGAATGATGCTTCATGTTCTTGAACAGACGCATCGTGCTTTGCAAAAACATGCTGTTTTTGGCCCGATGCCATAACTCTTAGAGCGGAGGGACTTATGTCAGCAGATAAAGACCGGCATTCACCGAGCAGTCGCGCGCGACGCCATTTTCTGGGTGCTGCGGCGGGCATGATTGCAAAGGGGTCCGCCCTGGGCGCACTGGTGGCGACTGTATCGTCTTTTCCAGCTCGAGCTCTTGGTACGAAATGGTGGGAGCACGGCGGCGGTTCAGGTTCTAACTGTCTTTTGAAAGGTACACTCATAGAGACCGCGAAGGGGCCGGTTGCGGTAGAAAATCTCGTGATCGGAGATTTCGTCAGGACAGTTGATGGTTCTTTTATGCCCGTTAAGTGGGTCGGCTGGCAAAGCCACCGCAAAGGCGGAGCGGGTTGGAACGAGAACATCATGCCGATCCGTATTGCACGTCATGCGATTGACGGCAAAGCGCCTCGCCGTGATCTCTGTTTGTCTCCAAACCATGCTCTTTTTATTGATGGCGTTTTGATCAGAGCGAAAGATCTCGTCAATGGCCAGTCTATCACGCGCGCTTTAGCACAAAATACCATCGACTATTATAATATTGTGCTCGATAGCCATGCGGTTGTGCTGGCCGAAGGCGCCGCGGTCGAAACCTATTTGATGCGCGGCGAAAGCTACAAAAGCTTTACAAATTTTGCGGAGTATGAGGCTCTTTACAGAGGCGAAGCACGTATCGTTATGCAGTCTTTTGTGCCGATCATTGGCTATGAAGGTGTGCGTGAAAACATAAAGGCATTGCTATGTTTGAGCGGAATTCTGCCGATGTGTGATGTGGTGGAAGAGACATATCAACGCCTTGCAGCAAAAGCCGGGGAGGGTGTGGTTTAAATCCGATCCATCAGCGCATACCATGACAAGGCAACAAATAGCAGTGGGGCACGCAACGTGCGGCCGCCGGGGAAGGCGGGAATGCGCAATTCTTCAAAGAGTTTGAGCTTCTCGCGCTTACCGCTGATCGCGTCCGCATAAAGTCTGCCCATGTAATTGGCGAGCATGACTCCATGGCCGGAGTAACCACCTGCTGAAATAACGCCAGGCATCACTTCACGCACAAATGGCTGGCGCGGCATGGTTATACCAACGGATCCGCCCCATGCGTGTGTAATGTCGACCTTGTCGAGTGCGGGATAGATTTCAGCAATCTGGCGGCGGATATGTTCGCTGATGTCACGCGGATTGTCGGCGGTATAGGCTTCACGGCCTCCGAACAGAAGACGGCCATCCTTTGATTTACGGAAATAACGAACGACGAAGCGCGAGTCATCAACCGACTCACCACCGGGAATGACCGGGCTGTTGTCGCCCAGAGGGGCAGTTGCGCCAATAAAAGAACGGATTGGCATCACGTGAGTTGCACTTGTCGGCTCCAAATCACCGCCGTGCGCATTGACTGCGAGAAACGCTCTCTTTGCTGAAATCGTGCCGCGTGGCGTTTCAACTTCAACGCGACCGCTTGCTGTGGTTATCTTTGTGGCTTTGGTGTTTTCAAAGAGATGCGCACCGGTGGACTGTGCCGCTTTTGCCAGCCCAATCAGCAATTTCAACGGATGGATATGACCGGTGCCCGCATCATAAATCCCGCCATGATAGCGGTTAGAGCCGAGAAGTGTGGCCATTTCGTCGCGTTCAACAAAACGAATATGAGGGTAATTGAAGCGCGTGGCCATCAGTTCCGCATGGGCCTGATAGTGCTTCAGATAACGCGGCTTGTGCGCGGCTGAAATCTGGCCGGGCATATATTCCATATCGATAGAGTGTTCGCGCGCAAAGCCAAGAAGGTAAGCCTTGGCTTCTTCCGCAACATCGAACAGAGCCTTCGCCCGTTCAAAGCCATATTGCTTTTCGAGGTCTTCCGGCCATGTGCGCTGACCGGTGCCGAACTGACCACCATTGCGTCCCGATGCGCCATCGCCAAAGCGTGCCGCTTCGATCAGCACAACGTCGGCTCCCTGTGTGGCCAGATGATAGGCTGCCGAAAGTCCCGTATAACCACCACCAATAACAACGACATCTGCCTGACGGGCACCATCAAGTTCTTCGTATTGCGGTCGCTCTGGAGCGCTCGCTTCGTACCATGAAAAGCCGGGCGAGATTGGGCTTTGATAGGTCATGTGGAACCGGTCAGACGTTGAGCAGAAGGAACTCACGTTCCCACGGGCTGATGACTTCCATGAAAGTCTCGAACTCCGCGCGCTTGATTGCTGCATAAGTGGTGACGAACGAGTTTCCGAAAAGGTTGCGCAATTCCTGATCATTTTCAAAGAGTTGCACAGCTTCTATCAGACCGCGCGGCAGATCGATTTCCTTGGTGTTAACGCTTGTCGATGCAGGTTGATCAGCTTCGATTTTGTTCACCAAACCAATCAACCCGCACGCGAGCGATGCAGCGAGTGCCAGATAAGGGTTGGCATCAGATGAAGGAATGCGATTTTCGACGCGGCGGCTACCGGACTCGGAACGCGGTACACGGAAGGCCGTTGTGCGGTTGTCGTAACCCCATTTCACATTAACCGGCGCCGATGCATCAGGCGTAAGGCGGCGATAAGAGTTAACATAGGGCGCGAACATCACGAGCGCGTTTGGTACATGACGTTGCATGCCGCCGATGAAGTGGCGGAAGGCTTCGCTTTCACTGCCATCTTCGTTGGAGAAGATGTTGCGTCCTGTTTTCTTGTCGACGATCGATTGATGGATATGCATCGCCGAACCCGGCTGGCCTTGAATAGGCTTGGCCATGAAGGTTGCATACATATCATGCTTAAGGGCGGCTTCGCGGATTGTGCGCTTGAACAAAAATACCTGATCGGCCAGCTCAACCGGATCGCCATGGCGCAGATTGATTTCAAGCTGTGCTGCACCTTCTTCGTGGATCAGTGTATCGATCTCAAGGCCCTGACCTTCGGAGAAATGATAGATGTCGTCGATCAGTTCATCAAACTCGTTGACGCCTGCAATTGAATAGCCCTGACCGCCACCAATGGCGCGGCCGGAGCGCCCCACCGGTGGCGTGAGCGGATAATCGGGGTCCGGGTTCTTACGTACCAGATAAAACTCGATTTCCGGTGCAACAACCGGCTTGAGGCCGCGCTTGTTATAGGCAGCAACGACAGAGCGCAGCACATTGCGCGGCGTGAATTCAACCGCGCGTCCATCCTGATAGACCAGGTCGCAGATGACCTGCGCTGTTGCATCCGTTTCCCATGGCACCGAGGAGAGTGTCGAGAGATCAGGCAAAAGCCTGAGATCACCATCATCTTCGGGATATTGAAAACCATGACCGTCTTCAGGATAATCCCCTGAAATGGTCGTCATGAACACAGCAGAAGGCAGAGCAAGCGACGTATTGGAAGTGAACTTCTTTGATGGCATCATCTTGCCACGCGCCACACCCGCCTGATCAGGGGTAATGCATTCGATGTCTTCAATGTCGCGCCATGCCAGCCACTCTGTGGCTTGCTTCCAGTTCTTCACGCCGCGAAGCGATTTGACATAAGCAGGCGTACGGCGACGCGGCGCACGCGCAACCTTCTTTTCCGTCGTATCAGCAGACATCCAACACCAAAAAATGATTTCGTATAGCATCATGATAGCTGGAGCATGATGCGTTGACAAATGAAGCTTTGAACAACAACAACATTAAATATGGGGAGTGATAAATGAGGGGGTATGCACAAACGTGTGGATTGCCATGTTTGCGTAATGTTGGCGCCATGTTTGAGAAAAGAATTCGCGAAAACATGTCTTGAGAGGTTTGCTGGATGCAAAGAACGATCAAAGCGGCTTTGGGAATGGCAGGAAGCGCTTTGTGTATGATGCTCGCCCTGCAAGGACAGGCATCGGCCAAAAGCGAAAAACTCACCTGCATGATCATCCTTAATGCGAATAATGGCGACATCATCTCTAAAGAAGGCGACGTTTGCGATACGCGCAACAGCCCGGCATCAACCTTCAAAGTGCCATTGGCGTTGATGGGGTTTGAAAGCGGCATTCTCGAGGATGCACACACCCCCTCCTGGCCTTACAAGGAAGGTTATCCCGCGTGGCGTGAATCATGGAGGCAATCTGTCGATCCGACCTATTGGGAGGATCAGTCGGTTGTGTGGTTCTCACAAGAGCTGACGCGGAAGCTAGGAAAAGATAAATTTCAAAAATACACAGATCAACTCAATTACGGTAACCGTGACCTAAGTGGCGATCGGGGCAAGAATAACGGCCTTTTACGTTCTTGGATTTCCTCATCATTGCAAATATCACCCAATGAGCAGGCTGATTTTCTCATGAAGATGGTGAATTACAAGTTGCCGTTTTCTGAGGTTGCGATCACCAAAACCATGGAAATTTTGCCAAGTCATCAGCTTTCAAACGGCTGGATGGTCCATGGTAAAACCGGCTCGGCCTTTGAAACAGGCCCTAAAGGCAAGCCAGATCGACGCCGTCAGTTCGGCTGGTATGTCGGATGGGCGGAGAAAGGCGATCAAAAGGTTGTATTCGTGCGTCTCAATCGAAATGTGCTGGCCAGAAAGGGCGGAATGGGTCCGGTGACGCGTGAAGAGCAATGGGCGATATTGGAAAAGGCACTTCAATAATGCGAAATCTGCGCCATCGCTGAGCATATGTAGTTTATTGTGCCCAATTTGGTCTTGTGAACGGCGAAAGAAAAAATCCGAATGAGCTGTGAAGCAGATTGCGTCTTTTGGGCTGCATAGCAGCATCGAAGCATTTAGGCTTCACGCCAGCGCGATCCATTCGCGCGAAGCGGTGTGGGAATAGATTTCCCAAAACCGCCTAGCCAAAAATGTCTGTTGACGCAAAAAAGAACCCGACTGGCAGAGCCAGCCGGGGAGGTCAGTTAAGCTAATCCAACATGAATGGACTGGTATATCAAGTTATAATCCGTTGTTTTTTGCTGATCACGGGTTTCGGGTAACGATAACCGGGATCAAGAGGTCGCCCCAGTTGCCATCTCCCGCATGATGTCGGGCAGAACGAACCAGCTCTACAGAAACACCGGCCTCGACTGCTTTCATAACCGACTGATTGAGACGGTGCAGGTCATTGGCAAGCATACGGATCGCGCTTTGCTGATCGGTGCTCATCGAGGTTGATTGCTCTTCTGCTCTTTCCTTAACGCGTGCAATCGAAGCCATTTTATGTTCCCTTCGTTGTTATTCCGCAGCCGGACGGAACTGCGCTGTTTCGGTGGATTCCTTCATGGCGGTGGTCGAAGACTGGCCGCCGGTGATTGCGAGCGATACGGCATCGAAATAGCCGGTGCCGACTTCGCGTTGGTGTTTGGTCGCGGTGTAGCCGTTGGCTTCTGCTGCAAATTCCGCCTGTTGCAGTTCGGAATAAGCCGCCATCTGACGATCTTTGTAACCACGCGCCAGTTCGAACATGCCGTAGTTGAGCTGATGGAAACCGGCCAGCGTAATGAACTGGAACTTGTATCCCATCGCACCCAGCTCGCGCTGGAACTTGGCAATTGTTGCGTCGTCGAGGTTCATCTTCCAGTTGAACGATGGCGAGCAGTTATAAGCCAGTTTCTTGCCCGGATGAGCCTTCTGCACAGCCTCTGCAAAGCGCTTAGCCTGTTCGAGATCGGGCTTGGATGTTTCCATCCAGATCAGATCGCAATAGGGTGCGTAGGCAATGGCACGGGCGATGCATGGCTCAATGCCGCTTTTCACCTGATAGAAGCCTTCCGCCGTGCGTCCAGCATCGTAATCGACGAATGGCTTATCGCGCTCGTCAATATCCGAGGTCAGAAGCTTGGCGGCTTCTGCATCCGTGCGAGCGATGACCAACGTTGCCGTTCCCATGACATCGGCTGCAAGACGTGCCGCATTGAGGTTGCGGATATGGGCTGCAGTCGGGATCAGAACCTTGCCACCAAGGTGGCCGCACTTCTTTTCAGAGGCCAGCTGGTCTTCATAATGCACGCCAGCAGCACCGGCTTCGATGAAGGCCTTCATGATCTCAAATGCATTCAGCGGTCCGCCGAAGCCTGCTTCCGCATCCGCAACAATTGGTGCAAACCAAGTATCAACCGACAGGCCTTTGCCTTCCGCAGTCTCAATCTGGTCGGCACGCTGCAATGTCTTGTTGATGCGCTTTGCCAGTTCAGGGGCAGCATTGGCCGGATAAAGCGACTGGTCGGGATACATGGCCGATGCCGTGTTTGCATCCGCTGCAACCTGCCAGCCGGACAGATAGATCGCCTTCAAACCAGCACGTACCATCTGCATGGCCTGATTGCCGGAGAGCGCGCCAAGCGCGTTGACGAAATCTTCCTCGTGGATCAGTTTCCACAGACGGTTTGCACCCATCTCGGCCAGCGAATACTTGATCTCCACCGAACCGCGCAGCCTTTTCACATCTTCGGCTGTGTGTGCACGCTCAATGCCGTCAAAGCGGCCTTTGGGTGCCGAAGGGATGAGGCTGTAAAAATCTGTCATTTCGGTGTCTCCTCACACTAAGATTAGGTTCTGGAAGAGCTGATTGTTGTCGCTCTTTCTGTGACCAGATTTACAACCCTATTGCTCGAACAGCTAGAAAAAGCAGTGAAACGGCTGAGAAATTGAGGTAATGCTGTCTGAAAATTGACTGAGGTCATTTGTAAATTTGTAAATCTTGTCAAAATCAAACTTTGCAGCTATTTTGTCATGAATTGTAAATTTCATCATTGCTGACTTGGGAGGCCTCATGAGCGAACGCAAGATCTTTGCTGGTCCACGCATCAGGCGCATCCGCAACGAACGCGGTCTGACGCAGACATCCATGGCCGAGGCGCTTGGTATTTCGCCGTCCTATCTCAATCTGATTGAGCGTAATCAGCGTCCGCTGACGGTGCAGCTCTTGTTGAAGCTTGCCAGTGTTTACAAGCTTGATCTCGACAGCCTTCAGGCTGAAAGCGGAACAACGGTTGCGGGCCTAAAGGAAGTATTTTCCGATCCACTGCTGACGGGAGAATTGCCGGGCGATCAGGAACTGGTGGAGATTGGCGAGGCGGCACCCAATGCCGCCACCGGCATCGTTAAACTCTACCGTGCATACCGCGAGCAACAGCAGCGCCTTTCTGATCTCTCGCAATTGCTTTCGCATGAAGGCAGTGATGCGCAGCTTTCTGCCACGCGATTGCCGCTGGATGAAGTGCGTGATGTTATGGCGCGGCGGCCCAATCATTACCCGCGGATCGAGGAAGAGGCGGAAAGCTTTTATGGTTTGCTGAAACCTGATGGCGACTTGTCAGGTGCGTTGAAAGAATGGCTGCGGCGCGAGCATGGCATTACGGTGCGCACATTGCCCGTTGCAACCATGCCGAACTGGCGCAGACGTTATGACAGGCATTCGCAGCGGCTTTTCATATCGGAGCGATTGTCGCCTTTTGATCAGTTGCAGGAAATTGCCATGGAAGCAGCGCTGATCCGTATGCAAGTAATGATCGGCGCTGAAACAGAAGGGTTAAAGCTCTCGTCCAGTGAAGCAAAGCGCATCGCGCGTTTTGAACTGGCGCGTTATGCGGCACAGGCTTTGATGATGCCTTACCGGCAGTTTCGTGATGCTGCTGTGCGGGCGCGCTATGATATAGACGTGTTGCGTTCACGCTTTGGCGTGTCCTTTCAACAGGCGGCAAACCGACTGACAACGCTTCAGCGGCGGGATAATTCTGCTTTACCGTTTTTTCTGATGGAAATCGATCATGCTGGCAATCGCTTACGCATGGCGGGTGCCGAAGGCTTTCCGGTGCGATTTGGCGGTCAGTGTCCGAAGCTTCCGGTCTATGCAGCATTCACACAGGCGGGGCAGGTGCTGGTGGAGCCAGCCGAATTGCCCGATGGTTCCAGTTTTCTGACGGTTGCGCGAACGCTTGAAGGACCGCAAGGTGCATTTAACGAGCGTCCGCGGCGCACGGCAATTCTCATCGGCTGCTCGCTCGATGCTGCTATAGAGACAGTTTACGGTACAAACAGTGCGTCTCGCACAGAAATAGGCCCCGCTTGCAGGCTTTGTGAACGGCAAGGCTGCATCACCCGTGCCGAGCCGCCGTTGACGCGTCCATTGGGGCTTGATGAAATGGTGGCGGGGCTATCTGCTTTCGATTTCCAGTAGAGCCGCGATATTTTGACTCCGACGGTCTGCAAATGGCGTGGTTCTGCGCTCCCGGTGCTCGTGTACCCAAAGTACACTCCGCTCCGGTTCTCGAACCTCACTATTTTCGCCGCGCCATAGTCAAAATCTCGTTGGCTCTCAGGCGTGGCATCGCAATTTTTATGTTTGTGTTGTCATCAGCCGGTTGACGAATGCTGCACAATCTAAAAAGGTAGAAAATGAAACAGTTTACCCACCCTTAAGCTGTACCGGAAATTACGGTGCAGAATGGAGCACGCGATGAGGATGAAATCCTTTCTTCTGGCGACAACGATGGTCACGACCCTTGTGAGCGCCACCGTATTTCCCGCAAGCGCGCAGGAGCGGGTTGTCAATATTTATAACTGGTCGGATTATATAGACGATTCGATCCTCAAGGATTTTACCAAGGAAACGGGCATTAAGGTCGTTTACGACGTTTATGATTCCAATGAAATTCTTGAAACCAAGCTTCTTGCCGGTGGTAGCGGCTATGATCTTGTTGTGCCATCGGGTGAATTCCTTGGCCGTCAGATCCCGGCTGGTGTGTTCTTGAAGCTCGACAAGGACAAGCTGCCAAACCTCAAGAATATGTGGGATGAAATTTCGACCCGTGCCGCGACCTACGATCCGGGCAACGAATATTCCATAAACTACATGTGGGGCACGACCGGCATTGGCTATAACAAGGCCAAAATCAAGGAAATCCTTGGTACCGATACGATTGACTCTTGGGATGTGCTCTACAACCCGGAGATTTCGGCGAAGCTGAAAGACTGCGGTATTTATCTGCTGGATACATCAAGCGAAATGCTGCGCCCGGCTTTGAATTACCTTGGTCTTGATCCCAATTCCCCTTCACCGGAAGATATGGAAAAGGCGCAGGAGCTTTATCTCAAGATTCGTCCGAATATCCGCAAGTTCCATTCGTCGGAATATATCAACGCGCTGGCGAATGGCGACATTTGCATGGCGGTTGGTTATTCAGGTGACATCTTCCAGGCACGTGATCGTGCCGAGAAGGCAAATCAGGGCGTAGAGATCGGTTATTCGATCCCGAAGGAAGGCGCGCTGATGTGGTTTGACCAGATGGCAATCCCTGCTGACGCAAAACATGTACCTGAAGCGCTTGAATTCATGAATTATATCATGCGCCCGGAAGTTGCAGCGAAAGCATCCAATTTCGTATTCTATGCGAATGGTAACAAGGCTTCGCAGGCGTTCATCGATAAAGATATTCTCGATGATCCAGAAATCTATCCGAGCGAAGAGGTGTTGAAAAAATTGTTTGTGCCAACGCCTTATGACCAGAAAACTCAGCGTTATGTTACGCGGGCCTGGACCAAGATCGTCACAGGTCAGTAACAGTTGGATAATAAGACGGTTTTGAACGTCTGATCGGGTTTGGTCCCGTCAAATTGTTAAGAGCGGCTCACTGTTCATACAGGAGGGCCGCTCTACGTCTTAATATAGTCGTTTAGTGGCAGGCTGTGCCTGTGAATGCAGGTTCCTGATAAGTCGATAGGGGAACGGAATGGAATCTTTTGGCAGCTTTCGCCGCAAATTTGCACCCTGGAATGATCCGGCGGCGAAGCCTTTCATCTCTTTTGAGAATGTGACCAAGATTTTCGGCGATTTTACCGCGGTTGATGATCTGTCGCTCAATGTTTTCAATCGCGAGTTTTTCTCGCTCTTAGGTGCTTCCGGCTGCGGCAAGACCACATTGATGCGCATGTTGGCGGGTTTTGAGGAGCCGACATCGGGGCGCATTACGCTCGATGGTCAGGATTTGCGCGGCATTCCTCCCTATAAGCGACCGGTCAATATGATGTTTCAGTCCTATGCACTGTTCCCGCATATAACGGTAGAAAACAACATTGCTTTTGGGCTCAAGCAGGACGGCATGGCGAAATCGGAAATCGATGCGCGTGTCGCTGAAATGCTCAAACTTGTGAAGCTGGAAAAGTTTGGCAAGCGCAAGCCGCATCAGCTTTCTGGTGGGCAGCGCCAGCGCGTGGCGTTGGCGCGTGCTGTTGCCAAGCGTCCGAAAGTGCTGCTGCTGGATGAGCCGCTGGGTGCGCTCGACAAGAAGCTGCGCGAAGAAACCCAGTTCGAATTGATGGATTTACAGGTCAAGCTCGGTCTTACCTTCATGGTCGTCACCCATGATCAGGAAGAAGCCATGACCATGTCTGATCGTATCGCTGTCATGGATAAGGGTCGCATTATGCAGGTGGCAACACCGGCAGAAGTTTATGAGGCGCCGCGTTCAAAGTTCGTGGCCGACTTCATTGGTAATGTGAACATCATCGAAGGTGAAGTGGTCAAGGCCGCCAATGGTGAGGCTGAAATCGCCACGGAAAAATTTGGCTTTCATATCCACACTGAAACGCGCGAGCAGCTCAATGCCGGTCAGAAGGTTTGGTATGCGGTGCGTCCTGAAAAGACACGCATTACCCGCGAAAAGCCGGAAGAGACCGCTGTCAACGCGGTTGAGGGTGAGCTTTGGGATATTGCCTATTTTGGCGATATGACGGTTTTCCACGTCCGCCTCGACAATGGTCGCACCATCAAGGCTGCAAGCCTGAATGCTGTGCGCAAGACGGAAAATCCGCTGACCTATGATGAGCGCGTATGGGTTTCGTTTGATACCGATGCCGGTCTGGTGCTGACGGCCTGAGGAGGGGAAGCACATGCAAAAGCTGATCGCTTCCATAACCAGTCGCCTCGTGATCGCAGTCCCTTATCTGTGGCTGCTGATCTTCTTTCTGGTTCCGTTTTTTATTGTCTTCAAGATTTCGCTTTCCGAAGTCACGATGGCAATACCGCCTTATCAGCCAGTTATTGATTTGACGCAGGGCTTTGGTCTTGCATGGGAGCGCGTGAAGCAGCTTTCTATCGATAACTATCTCTGGCTGATGGATGATCCGCTTTATTATATGGCGTATCTTTCCAGCGTGCGGATTGCGGCAATCTCGACATTTCTGACATTGCTCGTCGCTTATCCGATGGCTTATGGCATGGCGCGGGCACCGCAAAGTCTGCGACCGACATTGCTTATGCTGGTCATCCTGCCGTTCTGGACATCGTTCCTGATCCGCGTTTATGCGTGGATTGGTATCCTCAAGCCGGAAGGTCTGCTCAACCAGTTTTTGATGTGGCTGAATATCATCGATACGCCACTCAACATTCTGAACACGGAAACGGCAATCTTCATTGGTATCGTTTATTCTTATCTGCCGTTCATGATTCTGCCGATTTATTCGTCACTCGAAAAAATGGATTATTCGCTGATCGAAGCGGCGCAGGATCTCGGCTGTACTGCATTTTCAGCTTTCTGGAAGATCACCTTTCCACTATCGCTTGCAGGCGTCGTGGCGGGGTGTTTCCTTGTATTCATTCCGGCTGTTGGTGAATTCGTGATCCCCGATCTTCTTGGCGGATCGCAGACGCTGATGATTGGTAAGACAATCTGGAGTGAGTTCTTCTCCAATCGCGACTGGCCGGTATCTTCGGCTGTGGCCGTGGTTCTGCTGCTCCTGCTTATCGTGCCGATCGTGATTTTCCAGCAGGTGCAGGCGCGCCAGCAGGAGAAGGGGAAATAACATGCAAAACAATTGGTCACGTTTTAATATTGTCTCGGTGTCGCTTGGCTTTGCTTTTCTTTATCTGCCGATTGTTCTGCTGGTCATCTATTCGTTCAACGAATCCCGCCTCGTCACTGTCTGGGCGGGCTTCTCGACCAAATGGTATGTGGAGCTGTTCCGCAATCAGGCGCTGATGGATGCGGCATGGGTGACGATCCGCGTCGGGCTTTTGTCTGCGACGATTGCAACCGTGCTTGGAACGCTGGCCGCACTTGCACTCACGCGCTACACGCGGTTTCGCGGGCGAATTCTGTTCTCGGGCATGGTCTACGCGCCGCTGGTCATGCCGGATGTCATCACCGGCCTTTCGCTGTTACTTTTGTTCGTGGCGATGAATTTTGACCGTGGTTTCTGGACGGTTACGCTTGCGCATATCACCTTCTCGATGTGCTTTGTGGCCGTTGTCGTGCAGTCGCGTCTGGTGAGTTTTGATCGGTCGCTGGAAGAAGCGGCAATGGATCTTGGCGCGCCACCCGTGACAACATTCATGAAAATCACATTGCCAGTTATTCTGCCTGCCGTTGTTTCCGGCTGGATGCTGGCTTTCACCCTTTCACTCGATGATCTGGTGATTGCAAGCTTCACCTCTGGTCCGGGTGCAACCACACTGCCGATGAAGATTTACTCTCAGGTGCGGCTTGGTGTGACACCGGAAATCAACGCGGTCTGCACTATCCTGATTGCACTGGTGGCGACGGGCGTGATCATTGCTTCGGTTGTCAACAAGCGTCGCGAAGTGCAGCGCCGCCGTGATGAGCAAGCCGCATTCCGCATGGGATGATGATCATAAGGAGAGGGGCTTACTGCCCCGTTCCGCTTCCTGTCGATGATGGGGAGATAAAGGGCCGATCCCAGGAGCCGCCAACAAAGAAATGCAGCGGTGGCTTCGCGGGCGTGGTCTCGGCAAGTTGTCCATCCGTATTCTGCGGCTGCGGCTGGTTATCGGGGAAGATGACTTCGCCGCTTAATGCCAGACTGCGGTCAACAAATGGAACAATACCAGCCAGATTGAGCGTGCCATCATTCGTGGCAAGACGCGCATTCTCCAGCGTTGCCACGCCATCGGAAAGATTTGCCTTGAGGTCGAGGCGATTGAAGGCAAGAGAGACGTTTTCCTGCCGTTCAAGCGCAAAGAAACCTTGGCTCTGCGCTTTTGTCAAAAAATCCTGAACCGAAAAGCCTTGCATTTGCCCGTTGTTAAGCTGAACGGAGACATTGCCCTGCGCGCTGTTCAGAAGCGCTGACCAACGGTTGGCTGGCGCTTTCATAAACAGTGAAACATTACCCTTGCCATTGACGAATGGCTTGTCAAAGCCGAGCGCTGCAAAAAGCTGCGAGCTGTCAATGTCGGATGCGTTGAACCGCAATTCACCACTGGCGGTCTTCAGGTCGCGAACAATCTGCAGATTGGCCTGAATAATGCCGTTAAAGGCTTTGGCATCACCAATATCGAACATCGCGCGACCGCCTCTGATCTGTACGGCCGCTGCAACGCTGGTTAATGATACCGGACCTGCGGTGGCGGCTTGCGCCGAAAGACGCAGGTCAAGCTCAGCCCGGTCGATGAAGCTCGTATTGATATTGTCCTGCTCGCTTTGATTCCGTACGCTCGGAGAGCGAGGCTGATTGACGGGCAGCGGCACGAAGATGGAGAACAACCGTCGCAGATCAAGCTTATCGAAGGCGAGGGTGCCGGTAACCGCAGGCGTGTCCTGCTCAAAGCCAATTTCAATCACACCCTTGGCCGGGCTTTCATCCGTTGTCATTTCGACATTATCGAATTTCAGCCGCTTCGGCGTTGATGTAATGGTTGAATCAAGGGAAAAAGCCCCGATTTCGGTGCTGCCGGCGACGGGTGGCAGGCCGAGCCAGCGAACACTGTTGCTGAGCGAGGGCGTTTTTGCACTCAACGCGCCCTCAAAGAAGCGATCATTGGAAATATTGGCCTTGCCCTCAAAGGTAATATTGAGGGGTGTGGATGTGAAGCTTGCGTTCACGTCAGAGGTGCCACCGGCAAGAAGCGACAATGCTTGACCGGCGGTGACATTGAATTGGGTGGCCTCGCCCCGCCATTGCGCACTTCCGCGCAAGGTTGCCGCACTTGATGTTCGCGGCCATTCAAGCGTGGCGTTCAACTTTGTAATCTGCTGCTCTTCCTTCGAAGCCTCCTGCTCGTCGGGATGATTAAATGAGACCGTACCATCACGGATCACAACGCGGCCAAAAGGTTGCGATGCCTGTTGTGCGGCAAGCGCTTTGTCATTGGCGCCGTTTTGCTGCAAAGCGCGTTGCGCGCGGATGGCCGTGCCGAGGCGCCCGCTGGAGTTGGCAATCGCATCAAGCAGACCGGAAAAATTATCGACCGGTCCACCAATATTGAAATGCGGCCTTACAATCTGCGTTTCAGAGAAAGACAAACGCCCCATAAGTGCATCGAGTGGGGAAAGTTCAACTTCAATCCGGTTGGCACTCATGAAGGGCTTGGAACCCTGATCTGAAACCTTACTCAGTGTGACACCATCAAGTGAAGCGCGTAACACCGGAAATACCCGCAAACGCGGTGCTTCACGCAGCTCGACGCTATAGCCGGTCCAGGCACTGATTTCCTGGGCAACGCGAATACGGATCGCATCTGTGGAAACGATAAAAGGAACGATTGCGAGCAACGTTGCTGCTGCTGCCGCACCAAGAATGATGAGCGCAATAATAAGGCGCGTAAATCTGGGCCAGCGCATCAACCATCCTATCAGTGACATATAATCCGTAATCTATCTCAGCATTATAGCACAGCATAGCCACCTATGCTGATTCCAACATATGGTTAGTTCATCAATGCAAAAACCGGTAATGATTTTTGAAAGCTGGAATCATAGATTTAGGGATTTAATCTGCCAGAACGCGTGTTGGCGGAAAGATGATTTCGACAACTGTGCCCTGACCCGGTGTCGAATCGATTGCAAATTGTGCGCGATTGGCCTCAACCATCGCCTTTGTCAGCGGCAGTCCGAGGCCTGTGCCTTCGTTGCGCCAGTCCTTCGCATTTTCTGCCTGCCTGCGTTGCATGGCATTGACCTGACGGAAAGGTTTGAGCGCCTGCTGAACTTCCGCTTTTGTCATGCCAACGCCTGTATCGCGCACGCGCATAACGACATCGCCGTTCAATTCGTAATTTGTTGAGACGATGACCTGTCCGCCGGTCGATGTGAAGCGAACAGCGTTGGAAAGCAGGTTGAGCGCGACCTGTTTGATCGAGCGTGCGTCTGCGACAATATCCGGCAGGTTCGACTGGAAGCTCGAGCGGATAATCACGCGCTCACGATTGGCCTGCGGCTGCATCAATGCAATGGCCTCGCCAATCGCGTCATTGAGCGAAACCGCTTCAAACTGCATATCCAGACCACCCGCTTCGATCTTGGATATATCGAGCAGATCATTGACCAGCGCCAGCACATGGTTGCCGGAACGATTGATATCCCGCAGATAATCGCGATAGCGGTCATTGCCGACAGGTCCGAATTTCTCATCCGCCATCAGCTCCGAAAAACCGATGATCGCATTGAGCGGCGTGCGGATTTCGTGGCTGATACGGGCCAGAAACTCGGTCTTCTGGCTGGATGCACGCTCGGCTTCCTTGCGTGCTTTGGTCAGTTCTTCTTCAGTGCGCTTCCATTGTGTGATGTCACGAAGAACGGCGCAGTAACCGCTTGTGTGCGGTAGTTTGCCGATGGTCATATACAGCGGAATAAAGCCGCCTTGCGCTTCCCTGCCGATCACTTCGCGGCCGTCATTGAGCACACTGAGAACACCGTTGTCAGAAAGCCCGTGCAGATAATCCATCGCAGCACGCTGGCTTTCAATGGCAAAAAGCATTGAGAAGAATTTGCCTTCTGTATCTTTATGATCATAACCAAAAAGCGCAGCCGCTGAATGGTTCATCGAACGAATGCGGCCTTCCGGCTCAATGAGCACAACGCCGTCAGTGGCTGTGTCGAGGATGATCTTGAGTTCTTCCACATTGGCTTGAAGCGCTTGCTTCTCAGCGAGATCGGCGCTTGGCGTTTCTGCTGGCCCGGTCACCTCTGCAAGTGTAGGAGCCACAGGCATCAGGCTCAACATGAGCGCACGACCATCACGCCAGCCAATGGCGTTGAGATGAGCCTCTACGGGCTGTTCGCTGCCATCCGCACGTCGCAGAACCATGCCCTGGGAATTTCCGCCATCTTCGTTGTCGCTGTTGAACAAAGCTTCCACACCACCGGCATGATGAATGTCTTGCAGCGTTGCATAGCCTGTCAGGTCAAGAAGTGCCTGATTAACATAATGAATTTCGTCGCCGGAATGAATGATGACCGGGATAGGCAGATTGGCGAGAAGCGTTGTTTCGTCGGAAGCATGCTTCTGTTCGGTCTTGGCGGCATGCTGCGTCTCGTCCGCTGGTTTGGGATTTTCAGACACAAGCGCTACAACCGCTGAATGCTCCGCCGCAGGCTGCTCGCCGTCTTGCCTGGAATTGGCCAGTCCCTGCTTGCGCAAACGATCTGCAATCTCGCGAAATGCGCTGCGTTCCGTAGCAGTCAGCCCGCCCTCTGGGCGCTGTTCCTTGTTTTTGCTGTGCTTTGCCTGATCCGCTTCCACTTTTCCGCGTGCGGCAGCATTGAGCAGCTCAATGATCTTATCTGACTCGCGGCGCCCCGCGTTCGGTGTCAGCTCAAATGGCAACGTTGGCGAGGCAGGGGTCGGATGCCCGGCTCCGATTCGATCATCATTGGCAACTTCCTCTGAAAGCGCCAATATATCATCTTCATCATCCGCGTTCAGCATATCCTGTATCGTCGGCGCGGCGTCCCGTTTCTGCGGAACGCCACCAGCAAGCACCAGACCGATTGCCTCTGGATCCTCTTCCGCATCTTCCGGGCGCACAAGGCCAAACCCACGGAAGCCAATGAATTCGCGGTCGCGCGAATATACGGGCAGGGCTGCAAGCTCTACCGGTACACGCAGCTGCGTTCCTTCAACAGGCCAGAGCAGTTTCTTGCCAGACCACGTGTCTCGCTTTTGCAGCAGTGACGCGATGCTGCAATCCGTATCAAAGCCGAAAACCTTTGCTACCTCCGAAAAGCGTCTGCCAATGACGTCTGCCGCATTCGGCCCAATGATGACGCCAAGCTCCGGCGAAACCTCGGTAAATGAACCTGCTGCATCTGTTTTCCAGATGAACCGGGCAGGCGCGCCTTTTTCATCGAATGCAAAGCTTTTGGGCTCTACTTTCTTTTCCACAGCGGCATCGGCTGTTGGAGCTCTCTGTTTATCGCTTGTTTTGGCAACCGCTTCCCCGACGATGCATACCAGATGCAGGGCAGGATGATCGGAAAGCCGGGCAATCGCACCGGGTACCGAGTGTTTGCCCGCACGAATGCGGCGTTTCACGACACGGTCGCTGGCGTCGCCTGCTTCAATGATAAGGTCTTCAAGGGTTGAGACAGAAATATCCAGCGTAGAAAAACCTGGGCTTGCGGCGATGATTTTTGCGTCTCCCTCAATGAGGGCGACATGGGTTTCTTCATCACTGATGCCAGAAATAATCGTTTCGGGCGAAGCATTGTGGTTTTCGACTGTGAGCAGCGTGGCTTTTACACCATCTGGCATTGTCAGTTGTGAAACCTGAAGACGGGTGAGTTCGGAGCGCATGCCTGAGCTAAGGCGTACTGCAACAATATGCGGTTCGCCGTCTTTAGGGCTGCTGGAGCCTGCGATCTGGCGACGGGTTGCGACGGGTAGTTCGAGCTTGCCGCCGATAATGTCTTCGATATGCTCAAAACCGAATAGCTTGGCGCCGGGGCCATTGATCCACAGAACAGTCGACAGGTCGTGCGTCAGCACGAGCTGCGCATCGCCTTTTATAAAGCCTTCGCGGATTTGATCCAGCGCAGCAATATTGATGAAGGGGTATGATCCTGACATACCGGTCCTTTACCTGTTCTTCCGACCACCCAAAGTGCTCTTTAATTATATGTTAATAAGCTGCTTGCGGGTTCGGGTCTACATTCCCGTTCGATATGGACCTGACTTTCTGTTCCATTAGTTAATAGAGGCGTGGTAATTTTAAGTGTCAGCTCATTTACGAGCTTTGTGCACAAGCATGCATAAAACATGGTAACCAGAATGCATCCAATTTTAACGATTGGGGTGTTTGCGTTAACAAACGGGGATTTCTTCAACAAAGATCATTTTAATGACTTGCAATATGGATCGATTCTCCGTATGTGACCCCCTGTCAGCGGACGCCGTAAGTGAGTTCGTTGAGATTTAGGTACGCGGTCGTAGCTCAGTTGGTTAGAGCGCAGGATTGTGGCTCCTGAGGTCGGTGGTTCGAATCCACCCGTCCGTACCATCTAATCTAAAATCACATCAATTCCGGGTCTTTGCGCTCTATTTTGAGTGTAACGTTTCTGTTTGGAACCAAATCCTCCATTGATCATTTGCCTATTGTATAGGTTTCGAGGCAGGAGGAGGTTTGATCCGTGAAACAGCTAAACCCGGATGAAGCAAGGCAGGGCCGGGAGGGGAAGCCGGTTCTTATCATTTTGCTGATCAGTCTTGTTGCGGCTGCGGTAGTCTGGGTGCTCGTTGAAATATTTGGCAGCGTCATTGCGCCTGAAGTGCCTTCCAACAGTGAGCGTTCCGTTTCTCCTGCTGCAACGCAAACTAAGCCGCCAGCATCAGCAGAATGATCCGAGCAGATATCTGCCGTCTTTTAAGGGCGGCTTAGTGATTGCTCGATGAGCCATGAAAAAGTGTTGCCGAATAAACCGTGTTTTGAGCTTGAAAGTTATCTTGATAATTTTCCAATGCAATTTTCAGAGAGCACAAAAATTGCATTGAAAGTATGTGAGCTCGTAGTGGAAACGCCAAGTTTATATTTTTTGAAACGTGCTCAACTGTTCTCTAAGTGCCCGACTCAAAATTCAAGCTTTGCGATACGGCGTGTCATTCGCCTGATGGATGCTATGAACATCCATGCCTCTGCTGAGGCGATAGAGGCTTC
>NZ_JAYEXN010000022.1:0-52903 GCF_044435015.1 Ochrobactrum sp. S1502_03 | reverse complement strand
TGCACTCGTTGCAGAAGGAAAATAGGTGGCCGAGTTTTACTCCGCCGAAGCGGGATTATCCCGCCACTTCCGTGGACTAATTTTGCACCGCCGCTCTCATTCACCCGACATCTTCATTGCTGAGTGCAGAAATGAGTTTCTTTCTGATGCAGTTAGGTAGAGCCTTTTGCCATAAGGATCATTCAGCATTCTAATAGCCCCAAGAAACAGTTGCCCTGATTGGCACAGAAAGCCAATCGATTCGCGTTCTATAATACCACGTTTTAAAAAACGTGGTTATGAGAAAGGCAAAATGCTTTTGTTTTTTTATGGAAATTCAAGAGCTTCTAGCACTCAATCTCAGAAGGATTAGAGTTGCCAAAAACATATCTCAGGATGAGCTAGCTCTGCTTGCTGGTGTCGAGAGGGCATATGTTGGGCATATCGAGAGAGGTAAAAAAAACCCCACAATACAAACACTGGCAAAGCTAGCCCATGCGTTGAACTGTGAGGTAAAGGATTTATTCCGAACAGATCTGATTGAAACTACTCGAGTTCCGAATTTACCTGCCGGTAGAAGGAAGTGAGAATTTATTTTCTACTAGGTGACCATAATATTTTTTTGACATCGCTTGTTAAAGTCTCATCAGGAAGGCTTTGTAATAATTTTTCATATTGGTTATAAGCGAAATATGAATAGTTAAAGCAGTCCGTGTAGTTATTAAATCCCGTTTTGTAAGAGCAAAGCTCTGATGTTAAAAGAAAAATCTGATCAAAATAATCATGAGCATTTAACACAAGCATGTCTGTTTGATCTAAGCTTTGAGCTGAGTGCACAATAGAATTTCTTGTTCTGTATATGCGATGGAGTTGCCATTCCACGCGCTGCATATGCTCTTTAAGTTTCTTATTTATTCTTTTTTTACTTTTGAACATATAATGAATCTGGGAAATTCTAAACTTCATTAACTCAAAATCATTGAGTTTGGATAGTAGTAGCGATGCGGCCGCTTCATTTTCTTGTGTGGCAACCAAACAAAAAATTTGCTCAATAAAATCACTACCATCAGGTGATACAGAAACTTCTAAGCATTCGTTTAACTTGGATTTATTCCATCTTGTCAGATCATAGCTGAGTTGTTCAAATAATCTTCTGAAATACTGAAGGCCTATAAGAGGTAGTGATCCTTTAATTACACCCGTAATGATTTTGGTTTCGCCTTTATTTGGAACGATTGTTTCCATCGCGGTCCAAATATTCAATAGCTGGTTTTCAATAACTCCAGACTGCAAACTCATTCCATGAAAATCGATTATTCTAAAGAATGTCTCTCTGTCTGGGCCGGAAGGTAGCCTTAAATACTTCACCATAGTACCTAATTTCAAGGCTGCCTGCTCTGGTTTATTGTCCGAGACATAGTGCATCTTATTATTGTTAACATTTGTAAGTTTAGTTTTTTCACTGCAGCAAGCCATTTTGACTATTGCCTTGTGAGAATATGAATATGTCCCTTTATGATGATAAATACCGTAAAGGTCATGCATCCTTGCTATATTAGATTTAACTAGCTTTATAGCAGTATATCTGTCGTGTGATTTTACTTTTGTAAACTGCAACAAGCATTCACCTGTTTGTAGTTTAAAATACACATAGTTGTCCTGATTTATATTGTAGTTACTCGGCAAAGATTTAATAATTTTACAGTTAAATAAATCAATTATTTCTTTACTTAATACATTAATTGGGGATTTAATCTTAATTATAATGTCGTACTCATGTATATGACCAATTATGATTTTTATAAACTCATCAAACTGTGAATTGTCTTTTATTTTTTTTCTTGAAAAGAAAAAGTCAACAACAGTTTCATTTATAAACTTTCCATCAATGAGTATATTTTGTAGAGATGTTACAAATTCTCCAAGCAAAAAATCTAGTTCTTTTCTTTCGGATTGTTCAATAGAATGTTTAATCATTTCAATACATTTATCTATGTAAGTATTTACTGATAGTTCATGTGATAGAATTCTAATATGCTTCTCAATGTCATTTATATCGTCAGCATTATATGATAGGTAATTATCTAAGTTAATATCTAGTACACTTTTGACAATTATATTATTTTTGAGTTTACTTTCAGTTTCCTCTAGAATTTTTTGTACAGAATTTATTGGAAGGCCTTTTTCTTTGTGCAGCTCAATGGAAAATAAGCATTCTTTGAGTATGAAAGGTACATTTGTAGTCGGCGCTCTATAACTATCAAGAGTATATTCGAAAGTTAACTCATCAAGTCGCTGCGCTGCGAAAAGAAGCTCTTTTAGTTTCGTCGTGTCAGACCAGTTGTTGGTACTTCTGTACTTCATGAGTTGCTCCCCGTATTGCTATTATTTGATAAAGCAGAAATGGAGCAGGCTGTGAAGCGGTTCACATGTGTTTTGTTTCAATTAGTTATGAAAATTGCTTAGTTACGGGAAATTCATGGTCCATTTGTCTAATTTCTGAAACAGAATTGTATATTCTGTTTCAGGCTATAGCGCCGAACCAAACGAGCCTTATTTAAGGCTCCAAACTAGTCTGAGCGTGCACTCGACATACGCTTCTGACCTAGGCGCGGACCTTTCGAAACCGTTTTGCCTTAATCCTCTCTGGATTGAATTGCTTATGTCCGCACACTCAGTCAATTTAACCTTTCGTGCGGCCGCATTCTAAGATTAACATTCGATTAAGTGCGCTCTGCTAATCCAAATGTTATCTTGGAGGGCGGAACGTGGCTGATAAAAAATTCTTGAGTAAGATCACAGATCCGAATTCAGTGGTAATTGCCATCGACAAAGCGACAAGGTTCCCAGAGATACTGGATGTCACCTTGGCCAAGTACGAGGATAGCATTGATGATTTTATCGAGTTGATTCGGCAGGTGAACTCGAGTTCAGAGCTACTAGAACAGATTCGTGGCGCCAAGTTTACTGGCAAAAAGCGCATGGCACTGCTTAAGATGTTTCGCCGTGCCGTTGCCCCAGTAATCGATACTGAGATGGCCAAAAAGGTTAAGACTGTTGCAACTAAAACGTTAGTCGACAATTATGGCAGTACATTCAAACCTATCGAACTGCTAAAAGAACAGTTTGAAGCGTTAACCCCTGTAAGTAAGGCTGCGCTGGCTGCTCTCATTGGCGAATACGACACGAGAGGACAGATAGGTTATTCTCTCACCGGGCTATTCTTTGATTGGTTCGAGACGGAGTTTGAGAGTGTTATGACGATAGAAGGTCCTCGTGGAGCGGGCCGCGACATCGAACTCTCGACAGTTTTGCCCGGGTTTGTCGGTGAATATCCTTGCGACTTTGTAATCCGCAAATCTAAATCAAAAGAGGTCTTGGCTATAGGCTTCGCGCGTTACGATGCGACTCGCGGTGGAGCCCAGTCTGATGACCGAACAGGCGGTAACTCCTATAAGGTAGCGGTGGCGCGCGAATATTGCGAGATGAGTGGAGATAAAATCCGCATCATCTTCTTAGCTGATGGTCCTGGGCTTGCTCACGGCGATACTTGGAGATCTGCCGTTGAACTGGACGGTGATTGGGATGGTAATGTACGAGTCACCACGATGAAGCTCGCCGATCAGCGGGTCACTGCCGACTGGCTGATGAGAGTAGCATCATCCTAACGCCAACGCCTTGATCTCATCTGGGTAGGCATGGACTAGCTCTTCATCTACAATAAAACGGAATTCAAAGCCAGTCTGCTGCTTTGTCTGCTTGTTCGCGGCGGGCTTAGCATCAATATCACCGAATAGGTCTACGGCATGGGGTTGGGGCGTCTCACGATCTACGTAATCCCCCATCGCCTCCACACCGTGGCGTAAGCGCTTGATAGCGGTTTTCGCTGCTGTAAAAGACTCATCCATTCCGATCCATCTCCGGCCGAGTTCTTCAGCTGCATGTAGGGTTGTGCCCGATCCTGCGAAAGGGTCAACAACTAAGTCTCCAGGATTGCTGCTTGCCGAGACGATCATCTTTAACATGTCAAAGTTTTTCTCGGTTGGGTATCCGGTTACGGCAATGCTCTGATGATGTGCGTCGCGGAAGTCATTCCAATAGTCAGTATACGGCACAATTTTTTTGTCAGTTAGATAAACCTTTCGCCGAGGATTTCCGTTCTTCGAGCGATAAATCTCTCCTGACGCGTCCAACTGATCCAGCTTGTCTGGTGTATATTGCCAGTGCTTTCCTGGCGGGGGAAATTTGCCTTGCCACATACCTCCCGTAGCACCCATACGCGTACCTGGAGCGTGAATTGGCACAAGTTTGTAGCGGCCACGCTCGTCCTGCTTTGTGTACTCTTTATCTATCCAAGCTTCATCGGGTTCTTGACCGGGTTGGTTCCAGATGTATTCGTCTGAGCGCGTGTAAAAAAGCAGGTAATCATTTAAGTTAGCGTAGCTGTGCTTAGTGAAGTTTTTGCTGCTACATTTCCTGCGTGTAATTAAATTTCGGAAGTTTTCCGGTCCGAATATCTCATCCATTACAACTTTGAGATGGAATAGCATCTGGTGACCGATGTGGACATAGATAGATCCATTTTTCGCCATGCATTCACGTATCAAATGCAATCTTCGACGCATAAACTCGATGTAAGCTGCAAGGTTCCTGTTGTCATTGTAGGAATGTTCGAAGTTACGCGATTGGAAATCCATACCCGTGTTATAAGGTGGGTCTAAATAGAAAAGTGTCACCTTTTGACCGGATGCAGCTAAACTATGGAGGCCAAATAAATTGTCGGTTAAGACTAAACTGTTAGGCTCAACAGATCTGACACCACTGAGTCCGTCATGATCGACAGACATGAACGATGTAGATATCTTTGTTAAGATCTCTGAGGAGTCTAGTCGATTTTCGTATGCTAGTAGTGGCGGTGTATTCGAATCTGGCAGCGGATGCGGATCCCGATGCGGTAGAGCAGCAGTTTTGGTATCTTTGCCCAATCGCTCACGCTTTGAGACGCCGGTTGCCATGTATCGATTCTCCGATTAATTTGGTAACCACATTACTCTGAGTGTTAAGGTATCGGAAGGACAATTTCGAGTTATCCGCAGCCTCTCCATGAATGAGCGCATAGCTGCTTTGATGTGGGATATATAGTGATTATGTTTCCGGTTCCTGTCATATTCGGCCTTCCGGAAGTTCTGCTACAGAAGTTAACGCAAAATCTCTTGGTGTTTTTAGTCGATTTATTCTTTAGGGGATGGTCTCAGCAAAGAATAACGCATAACTTCGCCACTCACAGTATGCTGCCAATAGAAGAGTATTATTTACTCTACATTATTTTTCTTGCATATGCTTTTAAATTACTTGGCCCGTTATGAACAGTTTCACATCACCCGAATTCACTCTATCAATTACGGTTTTTCTATCGGTCATAAGATTATTAGAGCGTTTCCCTGCCTGATTGAATCGGCAGGCTTTGCAAATCAGTTACTTTCTGATTCAAGCTATCTGCCGATGGAGGTCGGCAGATATGTCGCGAGCCCTTTCCATTGATCTTCGCATACGTGTAGTTGCTGCCGTTGATGGCGGTGCATCGCATCGAGAGGCTGCTGAGCGTTTCGGTGTAAGCGCAGCCAGCGTTAGCCGTTGGCGTAACCTTCAACTCCAGCAGGGAAATGTTCGACCCGGTCCACTGGGCGGCGACCGCAATTCTCACAAGACAGAAGCTCATGCTGATCAGATCATGATCTGGCTCGCCGAACACAGGGACGGTACTCTCTTCGAACTTCGCAGTGATTTGGCCGCCCAAGGCATCATAATCAGCAAGTCGGCACTGCACCGCTTTCTTGTCCGGCACGAACAAACGCGTAAAAAAAGACTGGCCATGCTGTAGAGCAAAGCCGTCCAGACGTTCTGGAAAAGCGGCAATGCTGGTTCGAGGAGCAACTTGATCTCGATCCAGAGCGGCTCGTGTTCATCGATGAGACCTGGACAGCGACCAATATGGCCCGTAGTCATGGGCGATGCCGCAAGGGTGAGCGGTTGCGAATGGGTTTTCCTCACGGCCATCGCAAAACGACCACGTTGGTTGCGGGGCTGCGCAATACGGGAATGGTCGCGCCACTTGTCATCGACGGCCCCATCAACGGTGATTGGTTCGAGGCGTATGTCGCTCAGGTGTTGGTTCCAACATTGAAACCAGGTGATATTGTCATCCTCGATAATCTGTCCAGCCACAAACGACCGGCAGCAAGAGAATTGATCGAGGCGGTCGGCGCGACAATGATGTTCCTTCCACCTTACAGTCCAGACTTCAACCCGATCGAAAAGGCCTTCTCCAAGCTGAAGGCGCTTTTACGAAAGGCTGCCGAGAGAACAGTCAATGGGCTTTGGGATCGCATCGGTAAGATGGTTGAACTCATCGAACCGCAAGAGGCTCAGAATTACTTCAACTCGTGCGGATATGATCCAACTTGAAAGGGAAACGCTCTAATGATTATGATGAATGTTTTTGTTGCATGGAGAATAAAAAATAGGATTAATGAGATAAATTATCTTAACTTTATGTCCCTAGCATACGGTCAGGGTGTAATAAATCAGCTACCATTAATTGTCGTACAGATTATTTTGTGTTTCATTTCATTTAGTTATTTAATGTTGCTGATACCTATTCTTATATACGAGTTGATTTTAACGGTTAGGTTCAAACCATTTCTGAGCTACGAACATAAATTCGGTAGAAAAATAAAAAAAGAAGAAAATATTACCGTTGATTATTACTGGATTCTCCCTTGTGCACAAGCAGTTGAAATAGTCGTATTGCTGTCTATTGTTATCATGACATTTATGACTGGTGCATTTGACCATCATTTTTGAAAGTTCGTACTGCTCTTCCTTCAATATGACAAATCTTAGTCGAAGTTGCGATGGAGGTTAGTTTTTCTGCTCTTGGCAGACCACCAGCATCCCGCGAACCTCAACTTGCTGCCCCCAAAGACCTCTGAAGCAGCAAGTTGGGGTTTCGAAATTCAACGAGCCGTTTCATCTGGCTGATGGTAGAACGGATAATTCTTAGCATCCACAGCAGGATAGGCTTCCAACAGAACCGTATGCCTTGGGCTGGATTGCTGTTCTCTGGCATATTTGGATGAGTAGGTCAGCATCGGCTCAATTCCCCTGCTGTCATCCTTAAACTGCTTAATGTCGATTTTGGATATGATCTGGTCCCTGAATTGTTTGGCTTTCAAAGACAGAAGATGATTTTCAAATTCATCCTGATTGTTTGGATGGACCAGAAGACAGGCATGAATATGTGGTGTCTGAAAAACTGTTGCAGCAGCACCTTGAGCTGTGCCTTCAACATCCAGACAGGCCACAGCAAAAGGCTGATATTTGATATTCTTATTGGATTTCGGTCCCATGACCGTTCTGACCGCATCCAGATACCAGAGCTTGAAGGATTCAAACATGGGTCTGGAGTTATAAAGCGATTTTGCATCCTTAGCTGCAAATAATCCGGTTCTGAATTGCATAGTTATGAAATACAGATTTTTCTCAAAATGGGCCTGTTTGTATTTTAGATTTGCATCAACAAAATCATATCTGAATTTTTCCATGAAGAGATCATAGAGCCATTTGTCATGACTAGAGTTAATTACTGATCTGCCTGTCGGCAGATATCCATAAATGGATGGATTCTGTATGTTCATTTTAATAGTACTTTCATATTTTTAGTTAAGTTTTACAATTACCCTGGGAATGGCTACCCAGGGTTGCAGGCCATATCGGCTTTTATTTTATATTCATAACCTCGGGCGAATTCACCCAAACATCATTTAGCTCGCGGCCGCCGGCAACCGCGATCAACAAAATAAATTATATAAATTCACTTATGAGAAAATAGTCCTAGTCAACCCCATTGAGGGGTCGACTGATTTTTGAAAGTTTTCAGCAGATTGTGATAGTGATTGAAAAGCGGAATAACATTATTATAGCCTTTTTTTACTAAAATGTCACCCATTTTTTTCAGTTTTTCAGAATAATAAATTAGTTCAGCATCAGTATAGTTCATTAATTACATTAAACTTGCCAAAGGTTCCTTCAAGTTGGGCAGTTGCTGAACTCCTACATTATTTATTTTGGCAAATATACTATCATTTGCATGAAAAAGCCTATCAAATGCATTTTGGCTATTGACCGGATGCATTGATAGGCTCGTTTTTGTTTAAGTTATTGTAAAGGCTTAGTTTTTCCAATCAGCTTCTAAAAGCTTCATGTAGTCCAGAATGTCATTTAATGGGTATCCGCTGCCATAATGCGCCCCGATTGACCCGTCTTTATGCCCCATAAGGTAATTTTGCAGCTCGGGTGGGAGCTTATGTTTTCTCATTCTATCTTTGAAGGTGTGCCTGAGGCTGTAGATGCCATGCTCATCAGTTTCACAGAGACCATGCGCTTTCAGATATTTGTTCACATTGGCTGAGAAATTGTCTGGTCCTGTCGGGCCGGTATGAGAAGGGAAGCCGTGTGGGTATTTCTTGAAGGCAATCAAGCTTTGGCCAATCAAAGGGATTTGTCTGCCTCTGTGGCCAGTTTTGAGCTTCCTGATCTTGTTTGGTTTGATGTCAATGTGAGGAACTTCATGATCCAGATGGATGTCCTGAGGTTCCAGCCCACATATTTCCTTCGGACCGGTTCCTGTATCCATGATGGCATAAAGGATATGCAAGGATTCATCATTGAGGGATGAAAAAGGGGTGCCTCTAAGCCACTTTTCTTTCAGGAACTGAATTGAATAGGCCGGGCGGGCCGCCTTTTCTTCTTGCAGGCTAATTTTGTTGAAAGGATTATCCTGCTTGAGATCGTTCTGTTCCAGATAGAACCTGATGATTTTTCTCAGGTGCATAATCTGCTTGTTGGCAGTGCCAGCTTTCAATTCCTCAGTTTGAACCAGGTCAACCATGTGTGATCTGTAGCTGAGGGCAAGCTGTTTGGTAATCTGGGAAAGGGGTTTATCTTCCCCAAAGAAATCATTGGCTCTTTTGACAGCCAGTTGCACAGGAGCTTTCTTCTTTGAAATCTCTCTGGTGTTTTTTCCAATCAACTGATCTCTGGTGTTCTCTTCATAAAAAGCCAATACATCATTCAGGGTCGGTAGCTCAGGTGCCATGCCAAACAAAGATTGCAGGGCAACCTCATCATTAATCAAATCTTCTCCCAAATTTATTCTGCTAAACAGTAAGGATGGATCATTTGCCTTAATCAGCTCATCCATCGGCTTATATTGAATGCCAACTTGAGCAGCTTTTGCTTTGAGGGTGCTCAGAGGCTCGATTTCAATGCTGTTTATGCTCTTGCCTGCCTTGAGGCGGTCCATCAAACCTTCATAATAAGCATGAAGCTGGCCATATTTTTCTATGACCTGATGGTGGTTCTTACACTTCAAAGAAGCCTTAAACTCAAGCTTCCCTTCAGCCAGCACTCGATATTGAGCAGGGATTCGTCTTCTGTAGAGGTAATTACCATCACCTCTTACAAACAGGTACTGAGCTTCAAATCCGGGAATGGCAGCTTTTTTCATAAGCACATGCGTACCGACTTGTGTACCAAAAGTACATGCTAACTAATTGATATTAAGGAAAACAAGCGCTTAAGAACGGTTTATGGCGGAGAGAGCGCCCGCCTGATTTTGTAAGGTGTTGTTTTTGTTGATGCGACTTTGTTGTTTTCGCCCATAATCACCGTATATTCACACCATGCGTTATGGCAACGGGAATCGATATGGCACGGAACAAGCTTTCAGAAACACGAATCCGAACCCTGAACAAACCGGGAATATATTCGGATGGTGATGGCTTGTATTTACGTGTCAGGTCAGGCGGAAGCAAGCAATGGGTGTTCATTCATAAGCGGGCGGGCGTGCGCACCGAAACCGGCCTTGGCGGTTACGGGCAGGGAACTGCGCCCGTTTCGTTAACGCTGGCAAGGGAGAAGGCCGAAGCCGTCAGACAGCGCCTTGCACGTGGTGAAGAACTTCACAGTCGCAAAACGTTCCTCGATGTGATGGACGATGTTCTAACCGTCAAAAAGGCCAGCTTTAAGAACGAGAAGCATAAAGACCAATGGTCGATGACGCTCACTAAGTACGCTGAGCCGCTTCATAAAAAACTGATAGCTGAAATCACGCGCGACGACGTTGTAGAGGTGTTGAAACCGATCTGGGCAAAGATACCTGAAACGGCTGACAGGACACGCCAACGCATCGCTGCTGTCATCGATCATGCGAAAGCACGCGGCCTTTACGTCGGTGACAACCCCGCCGATTGGCGAGGTGGATTAAAAGAACTGCTTCCGGCCCGTAGCAAGCTGTCACGCGGTCATCATGCTGCGGTGGGATATAAAGACCTCCCGGCCGTTATCGCGAAGCTGCGGGCGTCTCCAGCGGTTTCTGCGCGTGCTGTTGAATTTGTTGCGCTGACTGCCGCGCGTTCAAACGAAGCCCGCTCAATGACGTGGGATGAAGTGGATTTTATCGAAAAGCTATGGACTGTTCCGGCTGAGCGAATGAAGGCGGCAAAAGCGCACGAAGTTCCGCTTTGTGACCGTGCAATTGAAATTCTTAGTTCTCAAAAACAGTGTTCAACGAATAATCTTGTTTTTGGTGGCGGAAAAGAAAGTAAGCCGATCAGTGACACTGCAATGGTTAAAGTCTTCCGCGCTGCTGGTGCCGGAGATGCAACGTTGCATGGGTTGCGTTCGTCCTTTCGTGATTGGGCTGGTGATGAAACCACCTATCCGCGTGATGTTGCCGAGGCAGCGTTGGCGCATACACTCAAAGATAAGACGGAAGCGGCTTATCGTCGTGGAACAGCATTGGCTAAGCGCCGCGAAATGATGCAAGATTGGGAAGCTTATCTATCAACATCTAGTGTATAAATAACTAGTTAATGTATTTTTATAGGCATATGTAGATTTTATAGTTGACTTTTCAGAAAGTAAGTTTTATATACAATAATAAGTCTCCTCGACTTCCCGATGGGGTGGTGCCCATCTTTGCCCGTTTTGAGGCACGCCGGTTCTTTTAAAGAGCCACATATCAACAAATAGGCCAACAGCCCAAAATCCACCTTTCCCATTTTTTTGAGAAAAACCGCGTTCGGAATCCGTGCGTGGTGTCAGGAGCAATATGTCCCCCGATAACGACAACCGTCCACGTTTGATGTCGCTCACCGAAGTGACCGAAGCCACAACCATGTCGCGCTTTCTAATTTCGGCACTGGCTAAAGAAGATCACTTTCCGAAGCCCATTCCGCTGACGGTGAAGCGCATCGCTTTCGTCCGCTCTGAAGTCGAAGCTTGGATCGATAGCCGGATAGCTGCGCGCGCCGCCTAACTCATCCTTACCAACCCACGGCAAGCGCTATCGCCCGCGCAATGGGCACGCTTGCGCCTGCTCTCCCCATTAGGAGGATTGATGCAATACAAATCTATTCAAGACGTGCCTGAAGATCAGGTCGAACGCGCGATCTCATTCATAGCCGCAGCTTTGAGGCTTGTGCACTCGAAAACCGCTGCCCGAATTGCGCAATACATCGCTGATGAATGCTTACTTCACGGTCAAAGCAACCTTCCTCACAAAGAGTTTGAGCGGCGGACAGGAACTTGTAGGCGCACAGTCTCTCGTGCGTTGCAGAATCTACTAGCAATGAAAATCATAGAGCGGATCGAGCATACGGAAGAGAAACGCTCTGTTTATCGATGCTGCTGGGAGCGCGCCGACGAGTACCGAGCGTGGGGAAAAGAGTTTGACCGCAAATGGGCTGAGGCACGGAAAGAACAGCGCCTGAAGGATTTTCGAGCGCCGACCTATCCGGTGCCGGAGGCCGGTCATGGTCAAGGCTAAGCCACTTAGGCCCTATGCATATGAGAAGTCAGCCTTTCTCGAAGATGCCAATGAAGACAGCTCAATAACGGCAGCGGCGCTTCGGGTTCTTCAGAAGATATGTGCAGCCTACAATCGCAAACTTGGATACGCAGAATGCGCTAGGACGTTTATTGTAGACCGAGTGCCAATCAGTATCAAAACCGTACAGCGCGTGAAAAAGCTTCTGCTCGAACAAGGCCGCATTTTCATCGTCAGGGAGCCGCTGGGCCGAGCCTCCACGCGGTATGGCGTAAATTGGTGGTTTCGGGGTGCTGATAAAGTTCGCGAGGGCAATGGCGGTAAAGCCATCCTAGACTGCAGAATTCCGCGCGTAGAGGGGACATCAGTGTCATCCGTAGAGGAGACATTTGTGTCACCCGGTTCGGACATGAATGTCCCCCCTAATGACCGTAGAGGGGACATGATGTCCTCCAAACCTATTATTCTCCCCTTAAAGGGGAAGAATAATACCACATGCGGCAAGCCCGGCGCGCGCCTTACGGCGGCACCGGTTTGCGCACGCGGTGAAGTGCTGGAGATTGTTCACGCTGAAGTTCTGAAAGATCGCGGCGACACTTTACTGGCTATCCATACCGAGACAAAGGACGGCACAGGCGACATCATTCAGATAGTCGTCGAGAGCAACATCGAAGCGCGACAGAACCGCGGCCAAGAAACGCTGAAACAACTCTCAATCGCATTGGATAGGACGATTGACGATACAGCCGTCCTTTTAGGCGGGTCTTTCTTCTGGGCAACCAACGGCGATTTTTTACCACCACCACACGAGGAGGCAGCATGACCACGGAAACAGATTCAAAGCACGACGGCGCAATACGTGGAAAGCGCATTAGCTGGGCAGAATTCTATCGCCAGCGACCTGACCTGAAGCCGGGCAACGATAACGGCAAGGATGCCGCCGATGCAGCTTGACGCCAAAAGCCGCAGCATCCGGGCCGCACGAGCCTTGAAGTTTGCCGCGTCAGATAAGTCAGTCACTTTCCGTAAGCCCCTTGCCTCCAATCGTGGCACATTTACCGACTTGGAGGATGGAACGTTTCGCGGGAAACGGCTCACATGGCTTCAATTTTACAATCTAACTGATCAAGCGCCGCCCTCTGACTTTGTGCCAGATACGCCACGTCGTGCTGCAAACGACAATCGCCAAAAGAAGGCCCGTAGCGTGCCAAACAGGGCCGCAGGTCGCGCCAAAGCCGAAGCAAGCCTGAAAACCACCGCCGACGCTATTGCGGCTCACAAATCCCGTCTAGCGGCCCGTATGGCTGGTTGCGGAATGCTATCAACACCCGACCGCATTGCGCGATCTTTAGTCAAGCAAGATCCTGCAATGGGCAAGGCATTCTATAGGCTGCGAGAATTAATGCGGCCGCCGCTTATTGCTGCGAATGACAATTTTCAGAATGATGGCGTTGAGGAAAATGATCGCAATTGGGGACTAGAAAAAAAGCATGATCAAAGTTGCATGAAGCCTTCACCAACGGCTTTGATTGCAGCATATGAACGTGGCCGGTCATTGGGCGTGAAATACTTCAATCCGCAACAGAACGGAGGTCGTCATGCCACTTGGATAGGTGGGCGTGAAGGCAAGAAATTCATCGGATTGCTGATCAATCACGGTGAAGGCGGCGTCGTCTACTACGGGGATAAAAAAGGCAGGCGGCGAAAAGTTAGATACGAGGATGGATCTTTAACCCAGCGCAAGCTTGAACCGGATCAAGCCAATAAGGAAAGGAAACTGCGTCTTTCAGGCCTAGCTTCCTACATGCGGTTGAAGTTTGGCCCAGTTCTTCGTGGTGTATTGGAGGAGAGTTACCTGATCTCCGGCGAACGCTCGCGCCGATATTCGATTTATTCGCCTGGAGTGGCGTCGTACAAACCAAGCGACTACGGACGGTTGTGCATTTCTGCCATGAAAGGCGCAGGCGACGGAATGACAGCGGCACCGAGGATTGAAGAACTTGCCGAACTAGACCGTGCAGATGATGCGGCAGATTTTTTAGGCGATGTTGATGATTCAACGCGAACCGTCATCGATGCCATGATTAACGCAGACTCGTTTTCGGAAGTTGCAGGCGCGGCAGGCATGGAGCCAACCTCTCACAACGGAAAACGGCTAGTTTTGTCCGCTCTGCAAAAATATTCGCAGAAAATTGCAGCCTGACGACCGTTTCAACGTCATTTGAGACGGTAGGTATAGGAACACAGAAAGCCGCTCTTAACCGGGCGGCTTTCCCATATCTGGCGCCTTGATCGGCAGCCGATAGGCGACTTTGGGTTTGCCTCCTCAACTTCAGGGTCGCCACCCTATTCCAGCGCTGACGTGCGGAACGCTCGCCTGCCACCGGATCAGCACGGTGGCAGGCTTTTTTTTAAACCCCATAAATCAACAGCGCACTTATGCGCGAAAGGACAGTCAAATGTCTGAAAAATCGTCATATGGCTTGACTGCCGTATGCATCGCGGCCGGAGCTTCAGAATCGGTGGTTAGATCTTGGTTTGATCGCGGTCTAATCCCTTGTTCAACTAATGATCGGGCCGCCGATGGCAGGGCAACACCCCGCGAAATAAGCTTCAATACTGCCTTGCAAATCGCAGTTGCGACCGAACTTTCGTCGCTTGGCTTTCAGGCGAAGAGAGCAACTCGCCTCGCGCTTGCTTTCAGCGACATAGGCAAATCTGGGCGCCTGCCGGCCGAGCTTTATAGCGACGGGAAAACTCTGCTTGTTGCTTATCCCAAGCGAGAGACCGCCCAGGTGATCAAAGAATCCGAGCTCAAAAGTATTTTCGCGCATGGCGGCGTTTCATCCGCATCCGTCGCGATCGTCGACCTCAACGCAATTTATCGCACGACTGCTGCGCGCCTCGGCGTTGCGTTGGTCGACAGAGACATGAACTAAGGAAAAACCCATGACTAACATTAATACCGTAACTGCCCTCATCGAAAAACAGGGCGAAGCTTTCGAAGCATTTAAGGCCAGTCATGACACCCGTCTTGCTTCGGCTGAGGCCGCGGTGGATGATGCAAATTCCAAGCTGGCAGCAATCATGATTTCGGGCGCCGGTCAGCCACATAACGCGTCATCGAACAGCGCCCGCAACGGCAGTCGAGCCCGCGCAGCTCTTGGTACCTTCGTCAAAACCGGCAGCGAAGAGGCTTTCAACGGCCTTGGTCCGAAAGCCGCAATGCAGGTTGGTGTTCCAGAGGACGGCGGCTACATCGTTCCTGATGAACTGAGCACGACTATCATTGAGGCTCAGCGTGACGTTTCTCCGATGCGGCGTCTTGCCAAAACCGTCATGACAAAGGCTTCGAACTATCAGCAGCCCTTCAACCTTGGCGGTACAGCTTCAGGATGGGTTGGCGAGACCGACGATCGTGACGAGACGGACACAAGCAAGCTCATGCTGCTGGAGTTCCCAGCGGGGGAAGTTTATGCAAACCCTGCCGTGACGCAGCGTATGTTGGACGACTCTCCGATCAACATTGGTGACTTTGTTATCAGTGAAATTACGAAAGAGTTCGAAGAGCAGGAAGGCACGGCGTTCCTCAACGGTAACGGTGTGAATAAGCCCAAGGGTCTTTTGACCTATCCTCAAGCTGCGACGGCTGATGCAACGCGCCCATTCGGCACCTTGCAGACCGTGGCATCGAGTGTTGCGCCGAAGTTCGACGAGTTCATTGATCTGCTTTACAGCCTGAAAGCCGGATATCGCCGTCGTGCTTCGTGGCTCTTGAACAGCCGCACGATGGGCGCAATTGCGAAAATCAAGGATGGTGATGGTCGTTATCTGCTTCAGCAGTCTGTTGCCCTTGGCATTCCATCCACCATCCTAGGTTATCCAGTCGAGGTAGATGAAGGAATGCCAGACATTGCACCAGGCAGCACGCCTGTGGCTTGGGGCGACTTCGAGTCCGGCTATCTGATCAATGATCGGATGGGGATCAAGATCCTTCGCGATCCATACAGCCGCAAGCCTTTCGTGCAGTTCTACACCACTAAGCGCGTTGGTGGCGGTCTGCTCGATAGCAATGCAATCAAGCTGATGAAAATCGGTTCGTAAGACATTGGGGCGCTTCGGCGCCCTTCTCATAAGGAGGCAATATGCCGACCGGTATTCTTAAAATCTGGAATGATGAACGGGGATTTGGCTTTCTAACAGATGATCAGTCCCCTCGCGGCGCAGATGTCTTTGTTCATTCAACGACGTTCAAAATTGCAAAACTAAAGCCAGCCATCGGTGACGGCTTCGCTTATGCCACCACTGAATGCCAAGGTAGGAGACGGGCAGAGGATTTGCGACGCATCTGGTCGCCGACCAATGCCGGTTAGCGTCGTACTCTTTTATAATCCTGTGCAGCGCTATGGATTCATAAAAGCAGAACCTTGCAACATTTTTTTCGTTGCGTCGTCCGTCGAAGGTTCTCCTGTTAAGGCGGGTGATGCCGTCCGTTATAAGGCAGTTCCAGCTGGTGCCTGCAGCCCACGAGCTACAACGATTCGCGTGATCGACCCGTCAGTCATAGTGGAACCCGAAGGGATTCTCGTCCCTCCTGACCTTGACCAGTGATCCTGAGGGGTATGGGGACTCAAAAGTCTCGAAGGTGAGCGACGCCGGAACGGCGAGGGACCACAGCGTTCACGCGTTCTGCCCCGGTTCAAATAAATTTTTGGAGGCTCAATGCCCAAAACTCTAGGGAATCCGGCGCAACGAGCGCCGAAGCACCTGCAAAAAACTACTCAAAATTGGTTCAAATCGGTCGTTGAAGACTTCGATCTTGAGCTTCACCACATCAAATTGCTGACATTGGCGGCCGAAGCATGGGACCGCACCGTCGCTGCCCGTGAGGTCATTGATCGAGATGGTATGACTTTTCTTGACCGTTTTGATCAACCGAAGGCAAGGCCGGAAGTTGCTATCGAACGAGACAGCCGTATCGCTTTTGCAAGACTTGTCAGAGAACTAGCTCTGGATGGTGTAGACACGCCAGAAGCGCCACGCGCACCGCGAACGGCCGATTATGGGAACCGCCGCTGATGCCGGTTCGTCGTAAAGCTAGCCGCCGCCGCACGGCATTCCTCTTTGAGGAGTGGGAGGAATACCTTTCAACCGGCATCGACATTTTCTCAGACCTTCATCATGCAGGGGTCACGTTCAATCACGAACCGCCGCCGCGCGAACTCGCTACTGATGCTTGGCGGGCGTTGGGTGCGCAGATCGTGCAGGAGTATGGCCCCGATTGTTGGGGTGCTCGAGAGTTCGGCAATGCCGGTTCGTAGACGCGAAAGCAAACGCGCCACCCGTGCGCGATTTGAGATCACGCCAAAAATCGCCGCCGCATTTGAAAATTATATCAATTCGCCTGCTCAGATGGGCGGCGGATGGCAGGAGCACTGGACGCTGCACGATGCGTTAAACGAGATCGGCGCGCTGGATCTTCCTCTTGTGCCGCCTTGTTGCTGGCATCCGGACCTGAAAGCAGCTCAATTCAGACCAGAAGCCATAGCCATTTACCAACATCTTAACCACACCCGCCCTTGAGGCGGTTTTTTTAATGGGAAATCAAATGGATGATTTTCAATCCGCGCATTCTGTTGCGCTCAATACCGCACGCCGAATGGTGGCAACCGGCCTAGATCCGGAGAAGGTTGCAGAGTCGATGATCGTCGCTGGCCTTGCCATTTGGGGTGCTCACAATGACCGCAAGGAAAGCGCCGAGGCCCTATTGCGATTATTCGACTATGAACGTGGTGTCGCGTAAATGGCGGTCGACCTGGAAAGCCTGGTTGTCCAGCTATCAGCAGACTTCAAGTCGTTTGAAAAAAGCTTGGCGCGAGCGCAGGGCGTATCGAACAAGCAATTCAACTTGATTGAGCAACGTGCTCGGCAGATGAACAAGAATTTGAACGGTGTTTTTACTCGTTCATTCGACGGTCTTAAGGGGCCTCTTGCTGGAATCGGTGCCGCCCTCTCAGTCAATGCCTTAGTCAAATATGCCGACCAGTGGTCTGATCTTCAAGCGCGCGTTGGCAATGCGGCAGGATCGATGGAGGCCGCGCCGCTTGTCATGGAGCGCATCAGTGAGATGGCGCGCCGCACATACTCAGATCTGGCGCAGACCGCCGAAGCTTATATTGCCAACGCCGGAACGCTGCGCGAGCTTGGTTACAGCACCCAACAGGTGCTTGATTACACTGAAGCGTTGAACAATGCGCTCGTCGTGTCTGGTGCGAAAGGTGATCGTGCCGCAAGCGTCATGAGCGCCCTTTCCAAGGCAATGGCAACCGGTAAGCTGGCTGGTGATAACCTCAATACAGTCATTGAATCAGGTGGACGAGTTGCGGAAGCTCTCGCCGCATCAATGGGTAAATCGACGCTCGAGCTACGCAAGCTTGGTGCAGATGGAAAGATTACCCGTAAAGAATTATTCGGTATCACTAAGGAGCTGGAAAAGCTTCGTCGGGAAGCTGAAGGGATGCCAGCGACTGTCGCGGACGCGTTCGGCCAGTTGAACAATGCAATCCTCCAGTGGGTCGGCGGGATGGATCAAGCGTCGGGCGCCTCGGTCAAGGTCGCGGAACATATCTTATCGATTGCCGACAATTTTGGCGCGTTGGCGGATGTGGCTCTTAATCTCGCAACAATCCTTGGCACGGCCCTTGCTGGTCGGGCCATCGGGCAGTTGATCACGTCGGCCGGTGCGGGGGTCACGGCTATCGGTGCATTGATCACCGCCCTTCGCGCTGGGACAGTAACAGCAGCATCTTTCAATGCTGCACTGGGTCCGATTGGTCTGACGATTGGCGCGGTTGCGGCTGGTGTTCTTTTGCTTTCCAACCGTCAGAATGCAGCAGAAGCTGCAGCGGGGCGTTTCAACGGTGTCATTGAACTGAACGCCGAGGCACTGGACAAGGCTAAGGATTCGTCTGGTAAATATACGCAGGCATTGCGTGATCAAATTGCCATGCAGCTTGAGGCGGCTAAAGCCGCTGCAGCGATGGCTGATTCGACTTTCTGGGCAGCGCAGGGGCGAGTTGATGCATTCCAGAAAATGACTGGAATGAAGTTCGCTCCCTTCGAATATGCCGCCGATCAAGCGCGAGCAGAAGCGGATGCTTTGACAAGCTCTGTTTTGCAGATCGAGCAGCAGCTTGCGAAGCTGGATAAGGCTGGTGTCAGCAAACAGGTCGCGCCGTCAGATACCGGCGATAAAAAGAAGGGCAGCCAAAAGAAGACACCTGCCGAAAAGTTTGACGACACGCTCCAATCTATTATTGACCGCACCGCGGCGCTGGTCGCAGAAACGGAGGCACAACGTCAAATCAATCCTCTGATTGATGATTACGGCTTCGCGATGGAAAAGGCTCGTGCCGAGCAAGAGTTGCTGAATGCCGCTCAAAAGGCTGGTGTTGCTATCACGCCTGAACTGCGCGCTGAGATTGCTGCAACGGCCAATCAATTTGCTCTAGCAACGGTTGAAGCCAACAAGCTCTCTGAATCTCAAAACAAAATCCGTGAGAACGCAGAAGACGCCGCGCAGTTTCAGAAGGATCTATCGCGCGGCATTGTCGATGGTTTCCTTGAGGGAAAGAAAGCCGCCGATGTGTTTGCTGATGCTCTCGGGCGTATCGGCCAGAAATTGCTCGACCTTGCTTTTGACGGTCTGTTTGACCTGAAAGGCGGGGGTATTTTAGGCGGACTTGGAAAGGCGCTTGGCTTCAACGACGGCGGGGCGATTGGTCCGCGCTACAGTACATTTAAACTGGAGGTGCTTCATTGAGCGCTATGGCAGCCGCAATTGACGGCGATAAAATACACTTGTTTGCAGATGCTGTTTTTTATGACGACGATGGGACGGTCGCGGGCATTCACCCTAAAATCTGGCAGGTGCCCGGGCTTAATGCAGCGTTTATTTCACGCGGACAGGGACGAGCTTTCCTTTATTTTCAGGAGCTCGTGCTACTTGGTGAAGCAAAGACATGGGACGAGCTAAAAGAAAGTCTGCCGATGATTTGGCAATTGCTCGACCGATGGATGGACAACACGCCGATGGACATCCTCATCGCGGGTTTTTCCGAAGAAAACAGCCGGCCTGAAATCTTGTATCGTCACACCATACAGGAAGATGACCAATTCAACGCTGGCGCGACCTACATCTATCTTGATGGTGTCTGTTCATTCGGTTGCGTGATGGATGAAACCGCGGACGTATGTGCGGAGGCAATTCGAGCTTTTGAAGCTGCACGCCACGACAAGGGTAATATCAACGGCTTCTATGATGACCGAAAAGAATGTCTTGCTCATGCCATTGGCGGCAGACTTCAGCATATCGAATTAACCAGACACGGCGAGCGTGGCGAAACCTTGCGAGTCTGGCCTGATAAGGTCGGCGAGAAGATCCAGCCACTGGCGGCGTGAACGATTGGCACCCTTCGGGGTGCCTTTTATATTCCAGGTGGCGAAACGGATCGTGTGTTTGAGCCGAAGACCATGCGGGCGAGGGGGATACCTCATGTATAACTTTTTATGTTATCAATAGTTGACAAAAGTACCCTATAGGATATCTTCTAACTCAGCGTCAGGGTAAGTTTTCACTGTATAGTGATCGCGCCTAGCGCCCACCCAGGAGGGGCCAATTGGCACCGTTAGTAACTCGAAGTGGGAACCAAGCTAGAACGTCGACGTGCTTTATTCAAGGGCTGCCTTTCGGGCGGCCCTTTTTCATAGCCAATGAGGCTTATTGCCATTGTAGCTAGTTGGCCTGACGGTGAAGCGGTTTTTTTCCGCAAGTGGCTGGAAAAGATGGTGATTTCGAAAATCGCCAATACCGGCGCCGCACAGTTGATACACAGAATTTGCAACAATATCAGCAACCTGTATACCATCTTGGCTTCGACTGTCTTGAAACGCCAGCGAAACAGGAACGCCGTAAAGATGCGCAAGCTTCTTCTCAAGATCTTTTTGAATATATGATCTTTCTTGCTTGGAATACCGCCCGCTATCCGGAAAGATATTAATGCGCTTTGCACCAATTACGTTAAATGAAGAGCAAGCCTCCTTCAGCATTCCGTGATAGATATTTCGTTCGCCTAGAGCTTTTATTGCCCACCGGCCAAGATCGCTGGAATTCGCACTAGTCACAATTACTGAACTGTGCTCAGACTCTCCACGCAGAATGTCGAAGAATGCTTCCCGTTGCAGATCGAGAAGCAACCCGCCTTTGATCTCGCCTTTTTCTTTAATAGTCTTTTTAAACATCTTGATAACGCGTGTCGCATCAGCTGCATCTATAGCAACGGCCGATACAAGAAATGTATGTTTATCGGCAACATCACAGCCGCCGCTTTCATCGCAGAATATTTGCATTTTGCTGAGTACCAAATCATCTAACAGTTACAACTGATGAGCGAAGCGGCAATGGGCGTCAAGCATTGGTTAACCAGAACGCCGCGGGCGCTGGATATTGTGGGAAAGCTATGGGGGCAAATGTGGATAACGGGGAGTCAGCACTTAACACATGTGATGATGTGCTAGTAGCGCGGCGATTCAGATGAGGGCGCGCATCTGAATGAATAGTCAAAAGAATTTCAAACGTACGTTCTTATGCCTGTTGACAAAAGAGCGGCCTTCGGGCCGTTCTTAGTCATCCTTTATATCTGGATCCTTTTTGGTATTCTCCATAATTTTCTCGTATAGAAACCTGCCGATATTGGGAATCTTGCCTTCTTTTATCTCTTTAGATGGAACGAGTTTATCAACCGGGTTGAAGGCCAACTGCTCCAGTACCAATGCAGCTATTTCTTCCTGATATTCCGGTGCCTGATGTTTGAAGCCTTCCACAGCTGCCGCCATTGAATACTTATAAGCATAGTGCTCACGCAATCTGAATAGTGAGGAGTATCTGATAGCGGTGAACGAAACAAACCAAACAGCGGGTACTAGTAGGGTAATTCTGCCAATGGTTTGGCCCAGATAGCCCCATTTGTCTTGAGATGCTGATGTGAAGCCGCGAACTATTTTTTCGACATTTTCAGATAGAAGCCAAGCATACAACGGCGAAAGAATTGGATGTAAAACGAAAAGAAGCAACGGAATAGCCGACGCTGCCAAGAATATGATCCCTTTTCTGAATGTTTCCTGGGTATCACTCAGTTCTTGAGTTAATTCTGTTCTCAATTTTAAGAAATGCGACGCAAGCCCAGCGACTGTTGATGAGGAGAGCATATCTTCTGCTTGTCGCTCAATATCAGCGATTCGATTTTCTCGCGCTTCAAAACTCTCGGTCAATTCTTTCAACCGTGATTTTCCAATCTCGAATGTGCGATTTCTTTGTTCAAGATTTTTCTGAAACGCATCGAATTCCGATCTGTATTCGCTAACTGCGCTTTTTAACGTAACTGCATCATCGTGAATTTCCTTAATAGCAGATCGGTTCTGAGTTATTTCCGCCAAGTACTCAGAAGCAGTTTTTCTTTCATTCGAGACTTCTGATTTTAAACGCTTTATCTCTTCAGACTCTTGAGTAATGGACTCAATGTCTTTTTCGACCTGTGCTGCGCTGTTTTCGACCGAACTCAATCCTTCTCTTAAATCCTTGTATCCGGTTTGCAGATTTGAATAGACCTCCAATAGCGCTTCAGATGTAAGCGTAAAGTCTATGCTTCCCTTGCTTCGAACAGACGGTGTCAAAAAGCATAAGAGCCAAAGAATCTCCTCTACAGCTTGACGCAGCTTTGTAGAGGGTTCCAATATACTTACACTTGAACCATCTTCAGATATAAATGAAAGGGATTCTAATTCTAAAGAATTAATAATTGACCCTTCCCCAACGAACTTCAATAAACATTCATTAATGTTGTCTAAATTAATTTTAATACTACGGCACCAGATTAGCATGTTGTTTATTTGCTTGTATGGGACAAGTTCTGGCTGCTTAACTTTTTCAAGTCCAATAATGTTTGATATTAGCAATTGAATTCTAGTTATTACCTCACTAAAACTATCATCTGTGTCGGGTATTTTAGTGTCTAAGCCAAAATTTATCCCATCAGATGTATTCAAGGAGGCAAATGTAGCCAACAATTTAGATAATGACGTTTCAATCGGATCTTTGGTTGCAATAATAGATCTAATAATGTCAGCCCGCATGAGTAACCCCTTATTTTTGCCCAGCTAATCTCTGGCACAGGGGGGGCATACTCGCAATACATCACGTCTTGATTGAACTGCTTTTCCGCAACAAAACGCTAACTTGTATGATCGCGTCATCCACAGCCATCATACACGCCATACACGGTTTAACTTGTCAGTTTATAGTGGTCGGTGCACAATGAGAGTGTGCCCCAACGGGAAATGGCGCCAACCATTTCCCGCCTGCGGGTACAGATCCAACTAGCATTTGGTTCGCGGGACATGTCACTTTCCAGGGCGACCCCGCGAGCCGCTAGTTCTTTTAATATCTCATACAATTTAAGTGCGCGCTCATTCTGGGCCCGTCGATTGCGGTAATGTCCACAGAAGTTATGTTCTTGTTTTGTTCGATCCCATGAAATGGTTACGCGAGCGCGGCCTTTAGGCTGTTCTTTACTTCACCGATTTATAGCACTCAAGCTCGGCAGCGTTCCTAAATTCCTTAATGGCCCGCTGCTTGTTCTCGTCCGTAAGGAAAGCCTGCTGGTTATAGGCGTTCATAACCATAGACTCATAAAGCTCTGAAATCTTCGGGTCGACTTTCAGCTGCATCATCACACTCATTGGGCGCTCTTTTTGGCGGGCGTCCATAACCAGCTCGGCCATTCTTCCAGCCGATGCGCAGTACTCGTTGCGTGGTGCCTTGTCATCAGCCTGTGCGCTGGTTGCCGTCAAAAGTGCGGCGATCAGAATTGCTGTCTTCAATGATTTGCCCCCGATTACTTCGGGTGCAATTTTACTCCGGTTCCATTGAAGAATTCAATGCCTTCTTTCTCTAGGGCGGACTGGATTGCATCGACTGTGCGTTCCTTCAACGGTTCGCCGCTTTCAAATCTTGATATCGTACCTGGAGCAACCTTTGCCAAAGCTGCGAGGTCGCGAACGCCGATATTAAGAGCGACCCTAGCCATTTTGCATTGTACGGGGCTTAGCATATTTTTGATACCATGTTTCGATTTCGTGTTGACGTGTCGATAAAACCAAATTAGATACACTGTATCAAAATTAAATCATGGCTTCAACGCAAACCGCCCAAAGTGGTTAGCAGTCAGTTAATAGGTGCATCATGAACGCAGACTTAAGCAACGACATCGCCGAGATCCGCGCCATAGCGAACACGCTGGTGAATCTGGATATGAATGAAGCAGATTTGTTTGAAAGAGCCGCTCCATATCTGTTGCGGATTCTGAGCGACAAGACTGACGAACTTGACCAGAAGCACAGCCAATTGGAAGCAGAGATCATCGCCTTGAGGAAGGCCGCACGCGGCTAACTAGATTCGGTCCCGTAGCTCAGCTGGATAGAGCACCGGCCTTCTAAGCCGGTTGTCGTAGGTTCGAACCCTACCGGGATCGCCAGATATTCGGCATCACCAGCCGGTTACTGGCCCCAAAATTGGGGGCAGACCAAAACACGAGGAACGACAAGACCCCTGTCCAAAATTGGACAGGGGTATCGGACAAAAGACTGCTGGACGGATTCCGTTCACCTAGCCGGAAATAGTGGGAAAAATTTTCCCACCTAACCAGCCTGGATAACGTGGACAATAGTCCACAATACCAAACACGAGGAGACGAATAGCCCTGCCTGCTTGCGGGTAGGCAGGGTTTTCCACAGTTATGACAACCGATGAAAAATGCCAAAAAAGTGAATGAAATCAATGACACTGGCGGAGAGAGCGGGATTCGAACCCGCGATACGGTTCCCCGTATACACACTTTCCAGGCGTGCGCCTTCAACCACTCGGCCACCTCTCCGTCTTTTGCTGTCTTGAAATCCGCAACTGCGGTAAGAACTCTTGCAAAAAGCACACCGCTCTTCAAATCAGGCATTGGTTCGTTGCCAAAACAGCTGGTGCGGCGCGCAATATAGCCAGAATACGCATATGTTCAACTGCTATTTGCCAGTTTTTGCTTTAATTTGTCCGGAACCGCTGGATCTAAACGTAAATTTACGCAAGTCTCTGTTTTATAAGGATATAATTCAATCAAAAACTTGTGCTTTGTTTAAGTCTGCTCCCTCTGTCCGCTTTATGTTATGATGAAGCAATGCTTTACGCAGAGGATTGATGGTATCAAGCACGCATTTTTGCATGATGAAACTGGGTAAAATCAAAGGCAGAGAATCGTGTTTCGTTTTGTTTTGCGCAGTTTTGCGGTCGTGTTTCTGGCGTTGGCAGTGATCTTCGCTGTTCTGGATGGTGCACGTTCGGTTGGTGCGTCGGAATGGGTCGTCAAACCGCTTCTGGATATATGGGCGCGCGGTGCGCCTGAAAGCTTGGGGGATGCAGAAGCCTTCATGACGCATTATATAGGGGCTGCGGGCTGGGACACTGTCTTCGTTCCCGTGCTTGAGCAGCCTGGTTGGTTGGTTTTTGGTGTTCTTGCGCTGCTTTTTTACCTGGCCGGTTATCGTCGCAAAAAGCCCTTTGGCAGTTTCAGCGCGCGCTGAAATGCATTTCAGGAGATGTTAAATGAGTTTGCTGGATAGCTATCGTAAGAAGGTCGAGATGCCTTCAAAACAAGACGCTTTGCCCGGTCGCGATGCAGCGCTCGCTACAGCCTCTGTGCATTTTGTATCTCAAAAGCCGCTGAAAGGCCCATGGCCCGCAGGTTTGAAACAGGTCATGTTTGGCATGGGTTGTTTCTGGGGTGCAGAGCGGCTTTTCTGGCAGGTGCCGGGTGTCTATGTGACGGCGGTTGGTTATGCCGGTGGAATAACGCCCAACCCAACTTATGAGGAAACCTGTACGGGTTTGACCGGCCATGCTGAAGTTGTTCTTGTGGTTTATGATCCGAAGGCGGTGAGCCTCGGTGCTTTGCTGACACTGTTTTGGGAAGAGCACGATCCAACGCAGGGTATGCGACAGGGCAATGATATCGGCACAACATATCGCTCGGTGATCTACACGTTCGATGAGACGGATCGTGAAGCGGTTGAGAAGAGCCGGGATGCCTATCAGGCAGCTTTGTCTGCGCGCGGTCTTGGCCTGATTACAACTGAAATTGCAGATGCTCCAACATTCTATTATGCGGAGGATTATCATCAGCAGTATCTGGCCAAGAACCCGAATGGTTATTGCGGCTTGCGCGGAACAGGTGTGAGCTGTCCGATACCGGCGGCATCATAAGAATGAAAATCGATCGCGCAGTTAAACCTGCGCGATTTTCTTATGGAGGATCAGCATGCCTTCATTTTCGCCGGAGAGTGTCTCAAAATCATCCCAGGCCATTTTGCGATAAAGATCAGGCTTGCTGGTATAGAGATAGGCTTCACCATAGCCCAGCTCCTGCGCTGCCGCTTCAATCGAGGCCATCAGTGCCTTGGCAACGCCGCGCCCACGAAACGCGGGTGCAACCAGGACACTTGCAACCCATGGTTTGAGGTGAGGGTGACTGTCAAGATCACTATGGATCAACAGGACAAAGCCCGCGAGTTCTCCATTCCATAAAGCTGCACGCGCCGTCTGACCGTCGGCCGAATGGATAATTTGCTGCAAGGCTGAAGCAACTTGCTCTTCGGTTGCACCCGCCGCTTGTCCCCACTCTTTGTGGTTCCATTTGGCACAGGTGGCAACAAGATCATTGCGATCTTCGAGTGTGATGATTTCAATCATGGCTTTACCAGTGTGGAGGCTTGGTGATCGGGATTTCGGGTGCTGTCTGTTCTTCGAGTGTCAGGAAACGGTCCGTCAGGGCCAAGTGTTTTTTATTCAGCCGGTCGATCGCTTTCCATTGTTCGGCAAGGACCGCAGACAGCTCTTCAATCGTCTTTTCCTGTTCGGCGACCCGAATTTCGAGTTCTGTCAGGCGGGCTTCGGTAGACATGATTGATGTTCCATCTTTGTGATGCTGAGATGATAAAAAATCCGCGCTGGCCACTCAATACCAATTGTCGAGCGGCCACAACGCGGATTCGTTTCTTGCTTATCGTAAGGTTTGAAACTTACTTCGTGCCATACATGCGATCACCGGCATCGCCGAGGCCAGGGATGATATAGCCCTTTTCATCAAGGCTGTCGTCGATGGAGGCGGTGAAGACATCCACGTCTGGGTGCGCTGTGGTAAAACGCTCAATGCCTTCGGGCGCTGCCAGCAGGCAGAGGAAGCGGATATTGGTTGCGCCGCGCTCTTTCAGCTTGTCGATGGCTGCGATGGCTGAATGGCCGGTCGCAAGCATTGGATCGACCACGATGATGAGGCGGTTAACGATGTCTTCGGGTGCCTTGAAGTAATATTCGATTGGCTGAAGTGTATCGTGATCGCGATAAAGGCCGATATGCGCCACGCGTGCGGCTGGCACCAGATCCAGCATGCCTTCGAGAAGGCCGTTGCCTGCGCGCAGGATGGAGGCGAAAACCAGCTTTTTGCCTTCGAGGATCGGCGCTTCCATTGGCATCATCGGGGTGTCGATGTGCATGGTGGTCAGTTCGAGATCGCGCGTCACCTCATAGCAAAGCAGCAGCGATATTTCTTTCAGCAGGCGCCGGAAGCTCGCGGTCGAAGTTTCGCGCTTGCGCATAATGGTAAGCTTGTGCTGGACAAGCGGATGGCTGACGACATTAACGCCCATGTTGTTTCCACTTTTCTTGTTATCGTTTTTCACTTTAACGGCGAATAGTGCCGGAGAAAACGCGTGGCAGGCGCGCACGCACAGTTTTCTATGTCTTTTAACATTTTGCACAGATGCGCAAGTGGAGATCACAAAAGGGGTATCGGCTTACGGTCTGTGCTTGTATCGTCCGGTACAAGCTTTATATGCATCAGGCAAACGGAAAGCGAAGATCGTCTTCGTTTCGCATACGAACCGGCAGGATAGTTATGAGCCAGCAGAACGGCAATGCAGACCGCGTGGGTGCACAAGGTGGCATGGAACATTCATTCGGCTTCAAAGCAGTCGATGAAGATGTCAAGCAGGGACTGGTCAACGAGGTTTTCCATAAGGTTGCCAAGCGTTACGATGTAATGAACGATCTGATGTCCGCTGGCATGCATCGTGTCTGGAAAGATGCGATGATCAGCTGGCTTTCGCCTTCCAGGCGTCCGGGCTGGACTTCGCTCGATGTTGCCGGTGGTACGGGCGATATCGCGTTCCGCATTGTTGAAGCTTCAGGCCGTCAGGCCCATGTCACCATTCTCGATATCAACGGTTCGATGCTTGGTGTCGGGCGCGAGCGCGCCATCAAGAAGGGACTTGCCGACAATCTCGAATTTGTTGAAGCCAGTGCGGAAGAACTGCCGTTTGAAGATGCAAGCTTCGATGCTTACACCATTTCATTCGGCATCCGGAATGTGCCGCATATCGACAAAGCGCTGTCTGAAGCCTATCGCGTATTGAAGCCGGGCGGGCGTTTTATGTGCCTCGAATTTTCCGAAGTCGAACTTCCTTTGCTTGATAAAATTTACGACCAGTGGTCGTTTCAGGCGATTCCGCGCATTGGCAAGATGATTACGGGTGATGCCGATTCCTACCACTATCTCGTAGAATCAATCCGCAAGTTTCCAAAACAGGAAGATTTTGCGCGGATGATTCGCGAGGCTGGTTTCGAGCGTGTCAGCTATCGTAATTTCACCGGCGGCATTGCTGCACTTCATTCCGGCTGGAAGCTCTGAGACCGACATGAGCAATATTTCTGCGGCCCTAAGGTTGATGCGTGCTGGCTGGATCATGGCGCGCGAAGGCGTGTTGAGCGCACTGCCTGTTGATGATGCGGCGGGTTTGCCTGCATTGGGGCATAAGTTTGCCAAAGTGCTGGCGCGCAAGCGTGCGAAAGATGCCCCGCGTTCAGAGCGCATTTCGCGGGCAATGAACAAGCTTGGTCCTTCTTATGTGAAATTGGGTCAGTTTCTGGCCACGCGTCCGGATATTGTCGGCAAGGATGTAGCCGCCGATTTGGAGCTATTGCAGGATCGGCTTGATTATTTTCCACAAGCTGAGGCAGTTTCTGCCATTGAAGCCTCTCTTGGCCGCAAGATTGATGATCTTTATGTAAGTTTTGATGCGCCGATTGCGGCGGCGTCCATGGCACAGGTCCATCCGGCCTATGTGATGAAAGATGGCGCACCGCACAAGGTTGCCGTCAAGGTGATCCGTCCGGGTGTCCGTCAGCGTTTTGCGCGCGATCTTGAAAGCTTTTTCATGGTCGCCCGAATGCAGGAGCGGCATGTGCCGTTCACGCGCCGTCTGCGCCCGGTTCAGGTGGTGGAAACACTGCACCAGACGACGCGCATCGAGATGGATCTGCGGCTTGAGGCGGCAGCACTTTCCGAGATTGCCGAAAATATCAAGGATGATGCAGGCTTTCGTGTTCCGAATGTCGATTGGGAGCGGACGGGCCGCGATGTTCTGACACTTGAATGGATCGATGGCATCAAGATGTCCGACATCGACGCATTGCGGGGTGCCGGTTTTGATCTCAAGAAGCTTGGCGAAACGCTGATCCAGTCTTTCCTGCGTCATACGTTGCGTGATGGTTTTTTCCATGCCGATATGCATCCGGGCAATCTGTTCGTCGATCCGCAGGGCGTCATTGTCGCCGTGGATTTCGGCATTACCGGGCGGCTCAACAAGCAGCAGCGGCGTTTTTTGGCCGAGATCCTCTATGGCTTCATCACCCGCGATTATATGCGCGTTGCGGAAGTGCATTTTGAAGCGGGGTATGTGCCGCATACGCATGATGTGGCAAGCTTTGCGCAGGCAATCCGCGCTATTGGCGAGCCAATCCATGGACAGCCTGCCGAAACCATTTCCATGGCAAAGCTGCTGACGCTTCTGTTTGAAGTGACTGAGTTGTTTGACATGGAAACACGGCCTGAGCTTCTGATGCTACAGAAGACGATGGTGGTGGTGGAAGGTGTTTCGCGCACGCTTGATCCGCATTTCAATATGTGGAAAGCGGCAGAACCTGTCGTTGGCGACTGGATACGCAAAAATCTTGGGCCACAGGGCATGTTGTTGGATGCAAAGGACAGCGCCTATGCGCTGCTCCATTTCACCCGCAAAACGCCGGAACTGGTCGCAAGAATGGATCGTGCGTCTGCGGCGCTTGATGCGATGGCCGCAAATGGTCTGCGCTTCGACAATGCGACCGCAGAAGCCATTGGTAAGGCCGAAGCACGGCATTCGCGCTGGGGACGTATCGCGCAGATTGTGATGGCAATTTCATTGGCTGCGATAGCGCTTAAGCTCTATATTGAGCTTTAATTCAACTGAATGTTGATTATTCGTAAGAATAGTGATTTCATTGATTGCACTGAAATTGATCCGGTGCAATCAAATGGCCAGCATTACAATCCGCAATCTTGATGATGCCGCGAAAGAACGGCTGCGTGTGAGAGCCGCCCAGAACGGCCGCTCCATGGAAGAAGAAGCAAGGCTTCTTCTTGGCGGTTTGGAAGAGGCAAAGCCGGTTGCTGTTGTTTCTTCACCGATTGCCGGTTCATTGCGCGATAAGCGTATTCTTCTCATCATCAGCGGTGGGATTGCAGCTTACAAAACACCGGATCTCATTCGTCGCCTGCGCGAGCGCGGTGCCCATGTGCGCCCGTTGATGACAGATGCAGCGCAACAATTCGTGACGCCACTAACCATTGGCGCAGTTGCTGCCGATCATGTGTTTACGGATCTTTTCTCGCGCGAAGATGAGCAGGATGTCGGCCATATCCGCCTTGCGCGTGATGCCGATCTGATCGTGGTTGCACCGGCAACGGCTGGGCTTATGGCGAAGATGGCCAATGGTTTTGCGGACGATCTCGCGAGTGCCGCGCTCCTCGCACGTAAAATTCCGGTGCTGGTGGCGCCTGCCATGAACCCTGCCATGTGGGACAATGCCGCGACCCGGCGCAACCGCCTGACACTGGAAAAAGACGGCGTACATTTCATCGGCCCTGAAAAGGGTGAGATGGCGGAAAGCGGAGAGGCGGGCACAGGCCGCATGAGCGAGCCGCTGACAATTGTCGCGGCAATAGAAAATCTGCTTGCACCACAGCCAAAGCCGCTTGCAGGCAAAGTGATCGTTATGACCTCCGGCCCGACCCATGAGCCGATTGATCCGGTGCGCTACATCGCCAACCGTTCCTCAGGCAAGCAGGGCCATGCCATTGCGAGCGCATTAGTGCAGTTGGGCGCAACCGTGCATCTGGTGTCTGGTCCGGTCACGATCCCCGACCCGCAGGGCGTCAATGTCATCCATGTCGAGACCGCGCGCGAAATGCAGGCAGCGGTCGAAAAGCATCTTCCTGCTGATGCGGCAGTGATGGTCGCAGCCGTTGCCGATTGGCGGACAGTCAATGCTGCGGATCAGAAGATCAAAAAACAGCCGGGCGAGGGTGCACCAACGCTCAGCATGGTTGAGAACCCGGATATTCTGGCGGGTGTGGGCCATAGCGACAAGCGCCCCGGTCTTGTGGTGGGCTTTGCTGCGGAAACGCAGGACGTTCTCGCCAATGCTACTCGCAAGCTCGACAAGAAAGGCGCCGACTGGATCGTTGCCAATGATGTGTCTGGCGATGTGATGGGTGGTGATCACAACCGTGTGCGTATCTTAAGCCACGCTGGCATTGAAGAATGGCCGGACATGAGCAAGGAGCACGTGGCCCGAAACCTTGCAGAAAAAATTGCAGCCGCACTTCTTGAAACAAAAAACTGATTTTTTGATGCGGGGCATGTCACATTCCCATGCAGCTATCTCGTCCTGATGGTGAACGACAAGATATTGGTCGGCATCTAGGAGAAAAATCATGGAACAGAGACTTGCCCCTTACACTTTCGCACCGCAGATCATGCAGGCAATGGTGGAGCTGGAAAAGCGTGTTGCTGCATCAGGGCTTGAATATAGCCTTTATGAGCTGGTGAAAATCCGCGCTTCGCAGATCAATGGCTGCGCCTATTGTATCTATATGCATACGGCTGATGCGCGGAAGGCTGGCGAAACCGAAGAGCGCCTCTATCTGGTTGCTGCATGGCGTGAATCCCCGCTTTATACTGCGCGGGAGCGGGCGGCACTTGGCTGGACAGAGGCGCTGACCCTGTTGGCGCAGACGGGCGCACCGGATAAGGATTTTGATGCTTTGAAAGCGCATTTCTCAGACGAAGAGATCGTCAATCTGACCCTGCTGATTACCACCATTAATGCATGGAACCGCATTGCCGTTGGCTTTCGTCTCGTTCATCCGGTCAAAACCGATGCAACCCTCGCCTGAGCTTGCGATAAATGATACGGATGTGTTCGAGGCCTTGCGGCCTCGGCTCATTCGCATTGCCTATCGTATGGTTGGCACCCATGCCGAAGCCGAAGACATTGTGCAGGATGCATGGTTGCGCTGGAGTGCTGCGGATCGGGCAACCATCCGTGAGCCGCAGGGCTGGCTCACGCGCGTGGTCAGCCGTCTAGCGCTCGACCATCTGAAATCTGCCCGTGTGCGGCGCGAGACTTATCCCGGCACATGGTTGCCTGAACCCCTTGTCGAGCATGAGGAAGATCACAGCGATGACATCACGCTGACACTGATGTTGGCGCTCGACCGTCTGTCGCCGCTGGAGCGGGCAGCATTTCTCTTGCATGACGTGTTCGATATGGGTTTTGACGAGGTTGCGCGCGTGCTTGATCGCGATGCTGTGGCCTGTCGCCAGTTGGCTAGCCGCGCACGCAGCCATGTCCGGCAGGAGAAGACACGGTTCTCCATGCCCGAGGATCGTGGGCGCACACTTGCCGAGGCTTTCTTTCAGGCGTCCCGCAGCGGTGACATGACGGCGCTGAAAGGTCTTCTCGCGGAAGATGTCGTGATGTATTCCGATGGCGGCGGTATCCGCAATGCGGCGCTGAACCCGATATATGGGCGTGAAAAGATTATGCGGCTTTATGAAGGGATCGCTCGAAAGGCTTGTGGGCAGGTGCCTGCCATCCATCATTTCGCGCTGTTTGATGGTTTGCCCGGCCATATGAGCCTTGAAGCAGATGGTTTGCCGCAAGTGGCAGCTCTTCAGATCGAAGCCGGGCTAGTCCAAACGATCTATCTGATCCGAAATCCGCAGAAGCTGACGCATCTGCGGATGGAGTAAGGGGTTGATCAGGCTTTATCGCGCACCTGATAATCCTTGATCGTGTCAAAGCGGATTGCCTTCCAACGCTCGGCTTCATAGTTGAGCGAGAAGCCGTTCTGCGCGAGAAATACCGGATCATTGTCGAGATCATGCGCAATGTCGGCGCGGTGTGCGGCAATGAAGCGGTCGAGTTCTGCCGGATCATCTGCCGAAATCCAACGGCAAATCGAGAAACGCGACATTTCAAAGCCAACGGGCAGAGAATATTCGATCTTGAGACGTTCGGTCAGAACATCAATTTGCAGCGCGCCAACCACGCCGACAATTGCCGGTGAACCATCATCCGGCACGAAGAGCTGCACGACGCCTTCTTCCGCCATCTGCTGAAGCGCTTCACGCAGTTTCTTTGCCTTCATTGCATCATCAAGCCGGACGCGGCGCAGGATTTCCGGTGCGAAGTTTGGCACGCCGCGGAACAGGATATCTTCCCCCTCGGTCAGCGTGTCGCCAATACGCAATGTGCCATGGTTCGGGATGCCCACAACATCGCCCGCAAAGGCTTCGTCAGCAATCTGGCGGGAGCGTGCAAAGAAGAATTGCGGCGCAGACAGGCTCATCGGCTTGCCTGTACGCACCAGCTTGGCCTTCATGCCGCGTGACAGCTTGCCCGAACAGACGCGCAGGAAGGCAATACGGTCACGGTGGTTCGGGTCCATATTGGCCTGAATTTTGAACACAAAGCCGGTCATCTTGTCTTCGGTCGCACCGACCATGCGGGTGTCGGCCTGCTGATCGCGTGGGGAAGGGCCGAAGTCGCAGAAGGCTTCGATCAGATCGCGCACGCCGTAATTTTTGAGTGCCGAACCGAAATAAACCGGCGTCATGTGGCCTTCACGGAAGGACGCAAGATCAAACGGGCGGCAGACGCCGCGCGCAAGTTCCACACTTTCAATCCATGCTTCGCGTTCATTTTCAGGCAGAAGCTTCGCGGCTTCTTCCGGTCCGCTGACCTTGGTGGGGTGCTCTTCGGCATCTTTCTGGCGCACGGTATCGTTGTGTAGGTCATAAGTGCCGGCAAAGCTTTTGCCCGAACCGATAGGCCAGGTGATCGGCGCTGTATCAAGCGCCAGCTTTTCTTCAATTTCATCAAGGATTTCGAGTGGATCGCGTGCTTCGCGGTCCATCTTGTTGATGAAGGTGACAATTGGAATGTCACGCATACGGCACACTTCAAAGAGCTTCAGCGTGCGTGGTTCAATGCCCTTTGCGGCATCGATGACCATGACGGCAGAATCCACAGCGGTCAGCGTGCGATAGGTGTCGTCGGCAAAATCTTCGTGGCCCGGCGTATCGAGCAGGTTGAAGATGCAATCCTTATACTCAAATGTCATTACCGAAGTGACAACGGAGATACCGCGGTCGCGTTCGATGTTCATCCAGTCCGAACGGGTCTGGATGCGATCCTTTTTGGCTTTCACTTCACCGGCGAGCTGGATGGCGCCACCAAACAGCAGCAGCTTTTCGGTCAGCGTGGTTTTACCAGCATCCGGGTGCGCGATGATCGCGAAGGTACGGCGCTTTGAAACAGGATGATCAGCGGGCATGAAGAAACTCGTAATGGCAAAGGGTGGGCGGCGCGACACGCAGCTGCGAAGATTGTGCGCAGCATCTAGCAGTCCTTGATGAAAAGGTCGAGTTGAAATGAAAAAGCGGCGTGGGATACGCCGCTTTTGAGGCTTTCGCGTTCAGATTTTAGCGCTTGATGCCAAGACCGAAAGCAATGAACGACCAGCCCTGGAAGATCAGATCGATTGCGAGAAAAAGGCCGAGAATGAACAGGCTATTGACCGGCCACTGAAATGCGATGACCAATCCGGCAAGTGCGGTGACAACGCCTGCCGCAACAATCCAGCCCCAACCGGCGGCAGGTTTTGACTGAAAGCCCATCCAGATACGGAAAATACCTGCACCGAGAAGGGCTGCTGCAAGCAGGAATGTCAGAACGCCAGCGGCCAGAATTGGATTGATAAAGGCAACGATTCCAGCTGCGGCATAGAGCAGACCACTCAAGAGCCAGAAGAAAAAGCTTCCCCAGCTTTTCACGCCGAATGCGTGGATGATTTCAATCACACCCGCAGTCAGCATCATAATGCCAACGTAATAAACGGAGACGACCGTTGCCAGAACGAGATTGCCGAACGCAATGCCACCAAGAATGAGCAATGCAACGCCAAGTGCGACAAACCAGCCCCATTTGGACGAAAGTTCGCTCGGAAGATTTGCCGGATTAAAATTACTCTGAGTTGTTGCCATGTGATGTCCCTCTAATTTCCAGTCCCGCCGCTAATATAAAGGAAAACATTCGGTTGAACAGTGGTCCTAAAAGAGTTTGGGCAGATCGAGAAAACATTGTTGGCTGATCGGCGGTTCCACTATATCTCTTGGCTGTTGCGTTGATTTATGGGGTAAGGTCAGGTCATGTTTGATATTCTTTCGCACTATTGGCCACATATCCTCGCCGCCGTGTCCATAATCCTGGGCACGATAGCTGCCATCCATGCAACGCTTACCAAAGACGAGGTGCGCACTGCGCTTGGCTGGGTTGGTGTTATTGTGCTTTCGCCGATCGTTGGAGCGGTCGTGTATGCCTTGGCGGGCGTCAACCGCATCAGGCGTAGCACGCTTGGCCATCAGCGCGACATGGGCAATATCGCGCTTTATCACCTGTCGCATTTCGATACGACCAATGATCGTGTTCGTGCAGCCTTTGGCCAACAATTTGGCGCGATGAAAATTCTCGGCGACACCGTCAGCCTTTATGATTTCACCAGTGGCAACACCATTCAAATGCTGGAAACCGGCGACGAAGCCTATGCGCAAATGCTTGAAGCCATTGGCAAAGCCGAGCGCAGCATTATGCTCGAAACCTATATTTTTGATCGCGATGCCATTGGCCAGCAATTTGCCGATGCTCTGGAGAATGCGGTTAAACGGGGTGTGGAAGTTCGCGTTCTGGTCGATGCAGTCGGTGCGCGCTATTCCATTCCAAGCATTGTCGGCCTTTTGAAGCAAAAAAATATCGCCGTTGATGTGTTCAATGGCAACATCATCATGGGGCTGCGTCTGCCTTATGCGAATTTGCGCACACACCGTAAGATACTGATCATTGACGGCAAGCTTGCCTTTACCGGCGGCATGAATATTCGCGGTGCTTTCGTGCAGGCCATTGCTGGCGACGCGGTGGCCTTTGACACGCATTTTCGCGTCGAAGGCCCGGCGATCGCTGATTTGTTTCATGTGGCTTCCGAGGATTGGCGCTTTGCAACGGGCGAGTTGCTGACGGGTGACGCATGGAGCATTGCCGCGCCCAAGGATCCGCCTGGAACGGGCAAGCTTATCCGCATTGTCGGGTCGGGGCCGGACAAGAATATTGAAACCAACCATCGCATGATGATGGGTGCGTTTTCGGTTGCACAGGAGCATATCCTGATTATGTCACCCTATCTTCTGCCGGATCGTGAATTGATCAGTGCGCTGGTCACAGCGGCACGACGTGGCGTATCGGTCGATGTGGTTGTGCCGGGTGTCAATAATCTCAAGCTGGTGGATCGTGCCATGCGTGCACAGTTCGATCAGCTGCTTCAGGGCGGCTGCCGCATCTGGCGCGCGGGCGGCGCTTTCAATCACTCCAAGCTCATGACCATTGATAGCGCCTGGTCTTATGTCGGTTCATCCAATCTGGATGCGCGTTCGCTTCGGCTGAATTTTGAGATCGATATGGAAATTCTGGATCGGGACATAGCCCTTCAGGTAGAAGAAAGAATCGGAAAAGCGATCGAAACCAGCCGTGAAGTGAACCTTGCGCGCCTCAAAAGTCGCCCATTTTATGAGCGGCTGATTGATCGTATTATTTGGCTCGGGTCGCCTTATCTTTAGAGCATTTCCAGCAAAAGTGCGTAGCGGTTTTGCGTAGGATAATGCGTGAGCAAAAGAGCATTTCCAGCAAAAGTGCGCAGCGGTTTTGCGCAGGATAATGCGTGAGCAAAAGAGCATTTCCAGCAAAAGTGCGTAGCGGCTTTTGCGCAGGATAATGCGTGAGCAAAAGAGCATTTCCAGCAAAAGTGCGTAGCGGTTTTGCGCGGAATAATGCGTGAAAACAACAGGCAAAGCATTTTCAATGCTTCAATCGAAACAGGAAACACTTTAGGTCTCAAGAGTAGAATTGCTGGTCAGCAGTGACGGGTTGAATTCTTCCAGAAGGTGTGTGGCTGTCTTGAGGTCAAGATGGGCTTTGATTGGCAGATGATCCGATGCGATGCGTGCAAGCGGCGTGTTGTGCACTTCTACAGATGTCACCAGATTATGCGGCGTTCCCAGAACGCGATCCAGTGCAAAGACCGGAAAACGCGAGGGGAAGCTTGGCACGGCGGTCGCGACATGGTTGAAGGTCGGCATCAATGAGGCCAGCGATGAACGTTTGCCGATACGCCATTCATTGAGATCGCCAATCAACAGCGTCGGCAGCGTATCGGCTTCCTGCAAGGCGGAGAGGATGCTTTCGGCCTGCTGTTCGCGCGACCGTTTCAAAAGTCCCAAATGGGCCGCGATGACCCGCAACGGACCTGTGGCAAATTGCAGATCGGCAACCAGTGCACCGCGCGGTTCTACGCCGGGCAGCGATAATTGCCGGACATTGCGCACCACACCTTCGCGAAACAGCAACACATTGCCATGCCAGCCATGGCCTTTGGGCATGGTTGAGGTGATGGGGACCGGCACAAGGCCGTGCCGCTTTTCGAGCAGGCCGAGATCAAGCAGGCCCGAGCGCTCACCAAAGCGCTTGTCGGCCTCCTGCAATGCAATCACATCGGCATCAATTTCACTGATAACATCGGCCGTACGCTGTGGATCAAAGATCTTATCGACACCAATGCATTTGTGCACATTATAGGACGCAATCACAATGTCGCCCTCAGCGACATTGGCATGAGGCGGTCGGAATCCGGGCCTGTTGCGGATTGCGGTCAATATCTTCTTTGAAATGCGACCTGGGTCTTTTTTCTTCTGCACCCGTGACTGCCTCGTTGTTTGCCGGAATTTGAACAATTCTCATATAAATAGGGCATTTTACAGTTTGAACAGTATCTGTTTTCTATCTTGTGATGAAGCGAATGATACGGTCCGTGAGGCCGGAGTAGGGCGGCTTGATCAAATCGGTGGGCGCTGGCGCATATTTTGTCAGCACCGGCATGGCCTTTGAGAATGTCAAAAAGCCATCCCTGCCATGATAATGGCCCATGCCACTGTGGCCAACCCCGCCAAAAGGCAGATCACCGCAAGCAAAATGGTAGAGCGTGTCGTTAATGCAGACACCGCCTGCAACCACGTGTGAAAGCACGGCTTCGATTTCAGCTGTGTTGTCGCTGAAACAATAAAGCGCCAGTGGACGCTCCTGTGCGAGCATAATGGCAATGGCCTCATCAATGGAGCGATAGCTCAGAACGGGCAGCAGCGGGCCGAAAATTTCCTCATTCATGATCGCGCTGTCGGCGTGGGGTTCAAGAATGAGCGCAGGCGTCATCGCTCGCGTATGGCTTTGTGTGGGAGATGTTTCAAGAAGCGGAATAATGGCTTCGCTTTTGTCCTTCGCATCTTCGAGCAGACCGGAAAGGCGCGCATATTGCATGTCATTGATGATTGTCGTGCGATCGGCGGATGCTGAATATCCCGTATAGCGCTTTTGCGTTTCTTCACGCATTAAGGCCACAAACGCATCGCGCTTGCTGTGATGGATCAGCACATAATCTGGCGCTATGCAGGTTTGGCCTGCATTGAAATATTTGCCGGTGGCAATGGATGCCGCAGCCCGCTTGAGATTGGCGCTGTCACTGACAATTGCTGGCGATTTTCCACCAAGCTCAAGCGTGACCGGCGTGAGGTTTTCAGCGGCGGCTTTCATGATTTTTCGGCCTACAGCCGTCGAGCCGGTAAAAAGTAAATGATCAAAGGGCAGAGCGGAGAAAGCCGCTGACAATTTGGCATCCCCCAGCGCAACCGCTGCTCTTTCTGGAGCAAAGACGTCGCCAATCAGCCGGCGTAAAAATGCGGCGGTCTGAGGCGTGTGCTCGGAGGGTTTGAGAAAGACGTGATTTCCGGCAGCAATCGCTGCCACAAGCGGCGCCAGTGCCAGATTGACCGGATAGTTCCACGGCGAAATAATACCGACCACGCCAAGCGGCACAAAACGCACCTCCGCTTTCGCAGGCCATAATTTCCAGCCGGCCTTGCGGCGCTGCGGCTTCATCCAGCGTTTGAGATGATGGATGGTCTCGTCAATTTCGGCGAAAACAACACTTGCTTCGCCCAGCAAGGTTTCGTGCACAGATCTGTGTCCGAAATCCGCACTGACAGCCTTTGCCATATCGTCAAGGCGTTCATGGAGAGTTTTGCGCAGAAGGCGCAAATCATCCACGCGCTGCTCATAGGCGGGGCGATGGCTGATCCAGTTTTGTCGCAAGCGCTCAAAGGTGGTCTGCAATTGCTGCGGCTGCGATAGGGCTTGATCAGCGTTCATAGGCAAAATTCTCAGTTGAGCGGGCAAAAAGGAATTGCGCCACATAATAGGTGCCAAGAACCCAGAGTCCAGAAAGCGGAATGGGTGTGTGGAAGCGGTTAAAGGCAAGCAATGTATCACTTAACATGAAGAATAACCCGCCAGCCGCTGCAAGCCACGCACTGTAATGCGCGATGGTTTCAGACGCGGTTGAGAGTGCGCGGCTGAAAGCCTGCGCGCCCATAAGGCCAATTGCGCCTGCATAAATCACAACAGGTATTTTTAACGCGCCTGGTATGCCCGTCCACAAACCGGCAATGATAGCGATTGAAAGCGCGGCGAAGACAATGAGAACGCGTTTATGCTGAGTAAAATGCGCTTTGCGGCACAGAGCATAAATATAGATGCAATGGGTTATGAAAAAGCAGATCAGACCGGCCAGAAAATAATCGCCGGGAAGCATAAGGAAAAAATCACCGGCTGCGGCAAAGGCGAGGCCCGTTGCAATGGCAAAGCCATAAGCCTTTGAAATCAGGCGCGGGGCATTGAGGATCGCACACAGCAGAAGCAGTGTTGCCGTCGGCTTGGTGAGATAATGCACAGAGCGCCAGAAGCTGCTGTCACCATGCTGGCTCACCACGCTGCTGAGAACGGCACCATGCGGCGCATACGAAAAACAGCCGGTAAAATACGCCCTGTCGTCCAAAAGATATGAGCCCTTTGCGGCGCATCTTTTCCCTCCTCCTTTTGCCGTGTCAGGTTAATTTGATCTGTGTTCTTTATGTCTTGGTTCGGTTGAATTCCCGGCCTCCCGCCGACGTTTTCGACCGATGCGTTCGGCGTGCGTCGATAGCTCTGCATTGCCTTCCAAATCGGATTGCAGAATGAGCTTATGTTGTTTCAGCCAACGGATCATTTCGCCGAATTCGAGATCATAGGCTGGCTGGTCCATTGGGTCTCTCCACAAATCATGTCGTGCAGGCAAAGGATGCGCGGAGTTGATGCATGTGGCAAGCTCCAAAGCTTTGCGGTGCGCTTGAGGATAAAGCGTGTAAACAAATGCGGGAATATTTCCAACAACGCAATCAAAGCGGGAAATGGCCCTCAAGGGAGCGCCTTCAAAATGATGTGGGGGTGATGCTTCAATGTCACAGCGCATGGGCGGGTCATAGCCCCCTTTCTGCGCTTGAGCTGCGGGTGGTGATGCTTCAATGTTTCGGGCTTTTTGCAAACCGCTGATCGGATTCTCAAATAAATTCAATTCATAATAGCAATTCTTATTTTAGCATGTAAAAACATAGTAACTATTATTTATTGGTATATATATGAAGAATATTAGATATAGCTAGCAATTTTCTACACGAATTGACAAATAAATATTTATGATCTTATTGTCATTTCGGTTTTTGAATTGTGATTCAGCTTGCTTTTTATTCTGTTCGTCTGCTTAAAGGGCGGCTGAATGTACAAGACTCGTTATTGATATATTGGACCTGTTGCCTTTTGTTTTTCGAAAACAAGCGGTTGCGGGAGCATAAGATTGCAGAAAAGCATGCGGGGCCGGTCGTTTTGGCCAGACAAAGCCCGAGCAACGGAGATGGATAATCGACATGACGGATAAGCAAAACATGAGACTGCGCAATGCTGCCGGTGCAAAGTCGCGTATGGCGGGGCGCACGTTGCTTTTATGTGGGGTTTCCACGCTGACACTCGCAGTCAGTGGCCTCTGTGCCACGGCAGCTTTTGCTGATCCGGCGATTACCTATAGTGGCGATCTCTCGCCTGCGCCCGTCACAGGCACCACCAACTGGACCCCTGATGGCCCCATCACCATGGGCGTCAATGAGAATTCAACCCTGACGGTCTCGGGCGGTGCAACCATAACGGCCCCCGAGCAAGATTTCAATTTTGGCGAGAAGGGTGCCACGGGGCACAATTCCACCTTCACCATCGACGGTGCTGGCACCAAGGTTGAGCTTGGTAGTATTTCGATGGGGATAGGCAATGGCAGCAATGACCAGCTTATTATACGCAACGGGGCTTCGTTGGACTTGGGGGAGTACAGCGTTACCCTTGCCAAAAACAAAGGCACTTTTACCAATCCGGGAACGGCAAGCATGCTTGTCACCGGACAGGGCACAACTGTTAAGACTGGTGGTATCGCTGTCGGTGGAAGTAGCAATGTGTCCGCTTCTGTGCGCATTGAGGATGGTGCCAAGGTTGATGCTGTAAAGCCAGGTCGGAATGGAAACTTTCTCATCGGTTCTGGCTCTGATCCTAACCCCGAAGGTGCTCGCCATGGCGAGGTTATTGTAACGGGCGCTGGCACAGAGCTAACGACTAACGCGTTGATAATAGGAACCCAGGCGCCGATGGCTACTACTGCCTGGGGGCAGGAACAAGGCGTGCTGACCATCGCCGATGGCGCGGTCGTGAAAGTGAATACAGGCGCATTCCAAATGTTCAATGCGAGTGTCATCAATATTGGTGCGGCCGCTGGTCAGGCGCCAACCGCTGCCGGAACACTCGACGCTTCTAATCTGTGCTCTGGTTGCGGTGTCCCCATAGCAGGGCTTCCTGGACCAATCATCAACTTTAACCATACGGGCGACACGGTTTTTAACGCGGCCATTTCCACTAAGGCTTCTTACTTCTCGACAATCAATCAGCTTGCCGGCGTCACGAAGCTGACGGGCGATAGCACTGAGGGTAAGTTTAACGGTGCTGTAAACATCAGCGGCGGCACGCTGCAATTGGGTGATGGTGGCACGACGGGGTCTCTCTACGCCGACATAACCAACAACAGCACACTCGCCTTCAACCGCTCCAATGCCTATAAGTTCGACACCGTCATTTCCGGCACGGGCGATGTTGTCCAGCTTGGCTCTGGCACGCTGACATTGAGCGGTGTCAACACCTATAGCGGCGGCACCAAACTCAATGCCGGTACCATTGCCGTTGCCTCCGATGCAGCCTTGGGTGCAGCAAGTGGCGCGCTATCTTTCAATGGCGGCGCATTGAACAACACCGCAGCCTTCACCTCTGGCCGCACATTTGACTTTGGTGCCAATGGCGGCTTCGTGAAGACGGATAAAACCTTAACGCTCAATGGTGCCATCACGGGTGCAGGCAACCTCATTAAGAACGGCGATGGCGAGCTGGTCTATAATGGTGATGGTTCTGCGCATACAGGCGCAACCAATGTCCTTGGGGGAACATTCACCTTGCATGGCAAGCTGGGCGGTGCTGTGCAGGTCTCGGAAAATGGGACACTTGATGGCGATGGCACCATCACGGGCAATACCCATATTGTGGGCGGCACACTTTCTGGCGTCTCAGGCCAGACGCTTCAATTCAACGGCGACCTCAAATTGGATACGAACAGCAAGACAAATGTTGCCATGGGTGCAGACACCGATGCAATGTTCAATGTCACTGGCGATCTGACCGTCGGAGGCACCCTCAACATCAGCGATGATGGTGGCTTTGGCATCGGCGTTAACAACGTCTTCCACGCTGACGGTGTTGTGACCAATACTAATCTGACAATCGGCACTGTGGATCCTGCGATTGAAGCTGCCAATATATCGCTTACTGTCGGGCAACATGACGTTACCCTCACCAACACAGGTGGTCTGACTCTGGGCTATTGGGATGGTGCCAACACGACAGGTGACGGCACTGTTCATGGCGGCACTGGCACGTGGGGAACCGGCAACAACTGGACAAATGAAAACGGCACAGCGAACGGCCCTTGGGTCGACGCCCAGTTCGCAATCTTTGGCGGAACTGCCGGTACAGTGACCATTGCTCCAGCAGGGGTCGGCGCTGCGGGTATGCAGTTTGCCGTTGACGGTTATACGATGGGCGGCGGCACGCTGACCCTCGCAAATGGCAACACGGCCCCGATTATTCGCGTGGGCGATGGCTCAGCAGGCAGCGATGCAACCAAAGCGACGATCATTGCTGTGATCGCGGGTACAAATGGTCTCAACAAGACCGGCAAAGGCACGCTCATTCTGACCGGTGCCAATACCTATACCGGTGACACCAAAATCAGCCTCGGCACATTGCAGCTTGGTGCAGGCGGCGCAATGGGCACGCTGGCATCCACCAAGGTCGACGTGAACACCAAAAGCACCTTGGCGTTCAATCACAATGATACGCAGAACTTTACAGCCCAAATCACCGGCGAAGGCTCGGTCGTGCACACGGGTTCCGGCACACTCACACTGAGCGGCGATAACAGCTTCACCGGTGGTCTCACAGTGGCTGAAGGTATAGTTAACGCAGGTTTCGATGACCTTGCTTTCGGCACGGGGGTTCTTACCGTCAACGCACCTGGTGTTGTCGATCTGACAACGCACAATATAACTGTCGGTGGACTTGCGGGTGATGGCACCATTCACACCAAAGCAAAAACCCTGACAGTCGCTTCGGATGATGACGGCGTCTTTGCCGGTAAGTTTGATCATACCGCTGGCGATCCAACGGCAGCGCTCTACAAGATGGGCAATGGCACACTGGCACTGACCGGTGACAATACTGGCAATGTGCGGATCGCAGCGGGTACTGTGCAAATCGGCAACGGAGGCACAACCGGTAGTGTTGCTGGTGATGTGACCGTTGATGCGAATGCAAAGCTTGCCTTTAACCGCACCGACACTCTTACCTTCGATCATACGGTCAGCGGTGCCGGTAGTCTCAACCAGTTCGGTTCTGGCACGATAATTCTGACAAAGGCCAATACCTATACCGGCGGCACCAACATTGGGGGCGGCACATTGCAGCTTGATGATGGCGGCAGCATTACCGGCGATGTGAGCAATAACGGCACATTTGCATTCAACCATAGTGGCAATGTCGGCTTTGGTGGCGTGATCAGCGGTGATGGCCGGGTTGTGCAGATGGGTGGCGGTGAGGTCAATTTCTCCGGTGCCAACAGCTTTACGGGCGGCCTTGATGTTCAGAAGGGCATTGCAAAGGCAGGCATCGCCGATGTCGCCTTCGGTACGGGCACATTGAATGTCGCAAAAGACGGAACTGCCGATCTGAACGGCTTCAACACCAAGGTTGCAGGTCTGAGCGGCGATGGCACTGTCAAGTTGACCGGCGGTGATCTGACCCTGACGATGGGCGATCATTTCTCTGGCACATTGACCGGCTCTGGCGGTCTGACACTGGATGGTGCTTCGCAGCTTCTGGATGGCACTTCCGACTATAGCGGCGCGACCAATATCGCTAGCGGCGAGTTGCATATTGGCTCAAATCAGGCTTTGAGTGACGCATCCGCCTATAGCATTGCAGACAAGGGCAGCCTCGACATTGGTGGCTTCAGCGGCACCGTCGCATCTTTGACCAATGCTGGCATGATCACCAGTTCGGGAAGCGCTGGTGCACGGTTGAATGTCAAGGGCGACTACACCGGGCAGAACGGAACGCTCGTTCTCAATACAGTTCTCGGCGACGATAATTCCGCAACGGACATGCTCAAGGTTGGCGGTAACACATCGGGTGAGACAACGTTGCGGATCCACAATCAGAATGGTGTTGGTGCCAAGACGGTTAACGGCATTCAGATTATCAATGTTGGTGGCAAATCGGATGGTGACTTCCAGCTGGCAGGCGATTACGTCACCAAAGACGGCAAGCAGGCTGTTGTAGGTGGTGCCTATGCCTATACGCTGCGCAAAAACAGCCCCGCTTCATCGCAAGACGGCAACTGGTATCTCACCAGCAATATGGAAACCAATCCGGTCGATCCAAACAACCCTGTCGATCCAAACCACCCTGTTGATCCAAACCACCCGGTCAACCCGCCAGCTACCCGCTATAGTGCCGGTGTTCCGGTCTATGAAGGCTATGTATCGAGCATGCAGACGCTCAACAAGCTTTCAACGTTGCAGCAGCGTGTTGGTGAGCGTTACCTGAACGGTAGCAGTGGCGATGGTCAGAGCTCTGGTGCGGTTGTCGACGAGCATGGCGTTTGGGCTCGCGTTGAAGGTGCGCATAACCGTCTGGAGCCGAACTCTTCGGCAGCTCGCATGAAGCAGGACGTTAATACCTTTGTCATGCAGTCCGGTGTTGATGGGCAGTTCTATGAAAGCGAAAGCGGACGACTGATTGCTGGAATCAACGGCCAGTACGGCCATGGCAAGGCTGATGTTTCGTCCGACTCCGGCGATGGAACCATCACCACCGATGCCTGGAGCCTTGGAGCAACCGCAACCTGGTATGGTAATAATGGTTTCTATGTCGATACACAGGGTCAGGTGACCTGGTTCAACAGTGACCTCGATTCTTGGACAGCCAATACCGGTCTTGCCAATGGTCGCAAGGCGACAGGTTACGCGATGAGCGTTGAAGTCGGACAGCGTATTGATATGGCCCCAAGCTGGTCGCTGACTCCACAGGCTCAGTTGATGTGGTCTTCGATTAATGCCGATTCATTCAACGATGTCTGGGGTGCGCGTGTTAGCACCAATGATACTGACAGTCTGACCGGTCGTCTGGGGCTTGCCGCAAACTATCGAAATGACTGGAAGGGTGAAGATGGTCTGATGGTCAATACCACTGTCTATGGTATTGCCAATCTCTATCAGGAGATGCTCAGCGGTTCATCAGTCAAGGTGGCAGGCGTGAAGTTTGATACTGACAATGACCGGACATGGGCTGGCGTCGGCTTTGGTGGGACATATGCCTGGGCGGATAGTAAATATGCCATCTATGGCGAAGGCACTATCAACACCTCACTTAATCATTTTGCGGATAGCTACGCATATAAGGCTACAGCTGGCTTCAAAGTGAAGTGGTAACGCGTTATAATCAAGAATAGATAACTTAAAAGGGTCCCGGAAACGGGGCCCTTTTTCGTGTGGAGTCCTGGCAAAATAATGCCAAAACTATGGGGTATCCAGACTGTTTCAGTTTTAACAAAAGCGGGTTTGTCACTGAGGCAGTGCCTGGAATAGAACGATATAAACTTTGATTTATTAAGGGGGCTTTTATGGCACTCAACTTAAATATAGCATTAATTATTGCCGGGTTTCTTTTTTGGAATTTTAAATTTCGAAAAATAAGCTTTTTGTTTATTGCGGCTGGCACCATTCTTTATATTTCGATTGCGTCAAATTTTTTGCCCGGTTACCTGCTGCATCGTTTGCAATCTCCTTATTCATCAAAAATGCAATCCTCGATCAAAGACAATACAGCATTTCTTATTTTCGGTACGGGAACGCAATCCGTTGATGAGATCGGTCAAAAGACCGTGGAACCCCTTCTGTTTTCCTATGGGCCAATATTGGCGGCAGTTCGCGCGAACCATGAGTGTGTTCAAGCTGGCTTGAAGTGCACATTCATTGCCAGTGGCGCTGATGTTGCACGAACGGGCGTATCGGAAGCCGCAATCATAGCGAGAGAACTCGAAAAGGCCGGTATTAACCCTAGAGATATCCTTCTTGATGAGAATAGCCGCAACACATGGCAGAATGCGAAAAATACGGCTGTCATTCTGAAAAATATCAAGCCATCTCAGACTGTTCTGCTTCAAGCAGCGCCGATCATAAAACGCGACTTGCTCTATTTGGCGCATTTTGGCGTTCATCCTGAGCCTGTCGCTGCGGTATATCTGAAAACGACGCATACAAATATGTCTTCTTCAGCGATGTCATTTCTTGCATTCGATATGGTCTTACATGAAGAAATTGGTATCTGGCGTTATGCTTTTTACAATTTAATGGGCTGGAATGAGCCGAGCACTCCTGTGGCAGGAGTTTAGTTTTGGGATTTAAGAAGAGTCCACTTTGACGGAGGCTGTCGATGGACGAGGATTGGCAGGCGGATCTTGAGCAATGGCGCGCGCCTTGCCTGAAAAATCTGGGCAACAAGACTTGGCATCGGATGTGCCCCCATATATTGCGGGCCAGATCGCTCCAGATGATCGGAATCGCTTCCAGCCCCGGGCAGTGCGCTCGGATACGATAGTTTATGATCGGGGGATTATCCCCTCAAGCGCTGTGGTTTTCGATCCTCTTCTCAAAGCTAGGGCGCAAGCTACTTTATGATTTAATCAAAATCTTTGCCGTCACATAGACGCTTTGGAAAGTGTGACAGAAGCTGTTGACTCAATAGCTTGCTTATTTTCTAGGCTTTAATTTTCAAAGCGCTGTTTGGTGGCGCTATCAAAAAAGTGCGGTTTCGAAGTTTCGAAAGAAACATTCACTTTTTGACTAACTTCAAGCGTTGTTCTCTCGCGCACCACCCAGGTTAATTCTTGACCCTGAACATCCAGGACAATGTGCGTTTCAGAGCCGGTGGGTTCTACCACCTTCACAACAGCCTCAATGTCGTCAGAACCTCCGATAGAAATGTCTTCCGGTCTGATGCCGAAAACCACGTTTTTGCCAACCGCAGCGGAGGGTGCGCCGGCGATTTTTACACTCGAGCCATTTTCCAAATTCAATTGCTTGGTATTTTTAAGGGTTCCGCTTAGAAAATTCATTGCGGGAGATCCAAGGAAGCCAGCAACGAAAATGTTTTTCGGATGATCATAAAGCTCAAGCGGCGATCCGATTTGCTCAACTTTGCCGCCGTTCAGGACAACGATTTTATCGGCCATGGTCATGGCTTCGATCTGATCATGTGTCACATAGACGATTGTTGTCTTCAATCGTTGATGAAGAGCCTTAATTTCTGCGCGCATTTTAACGCGAAGTTTTGCATCAAGGTTCGATAGCGGTTCGTCAAACAAGAAGACCTTGGGATTGCGTACGATTGCGCGTCCCATTGCTACACGCTGCCGCTGGCCACCCGATAGCTGTGCCGGCTTTCGATCAAGAAGCGGCTGAAGTCCAAGAATATCGGCCGCTTCATTTACCTTTCTGGCAATCTCCTGTTTGCTGGAGCCAGCAAGCTCCAGCGCAAAGCCCATATTCTGAGCAACAGTCATTTGCGGATAAAGCGCATAGTTCTGGAAAACCATTGCAATATCACGGTCTTTGGGTTGCAGGTTGTTAACGACGCGTCCACCGATGCTGATCTGACCTGAAGTGATATCTTCAAGGCCCGCAATCATGCGCAGCAGTGTCGACTTTCCGCAGCCTGAGGGGCCAACGAGAATGACAAACTCACCCTCGTTAATTTCGACATCGACACCATGAATAATGTCGACCGTTCCATAAGATTTTTTGACATCCGCAATGCTTAATCCAGACATATGCAAACCTTCCTGATTTATTTCTTACGGCGCACGCGCAGTGCTTGATACGGTTTGCGCGGGATTGACACGCCGAATGCAGCGTCGGGCTTTCCCCCGCGCACGATTGCGCCGTGTCTTACTGGGTGGGTGACAGGGGCGGCTATCTTTTTGGCCGGTTCAATGGTCATTGCCCATGTGTCGATCAGGTCGACTTCATAGTCATCGCTATCCATCGGGAGCCCGGATGACCAGACGACGGGCTGGTGTTCACCAAAATAGATCAGTCTGAAATCGCCATCGCCGTCGCGTGCACCTGATACGCGTGACCAGGGCCATTGTTTGACAGGCCCAAGAGGTTCAAGACCGTACTGAACATCCGCTTCCAGCAGGTCACGGAGAAAGCCGATGCGCTTCCACGCTTCGCCGTGCAGTTTGCCGCCTTTTGCCCACCAGATGAGATCATTGTCATCGGAATATGTTTCACCATGTCCGACATATCCACCGCGTGCCATCGATATCCAATAACGGTGCACCAGTTCCTGCGGGCTCAGATTGCCCCAGGATTCAAGAATGTCCCCTTCATATTCCGGCTCGTCATTCACCACCGGCTTGCCGTACGTGTCACGCCATTCCTGCGTTTTCTTCACATCCGGGTTTTGAATGCAGATATGTGTGACCCATGGTTTGCGGTGATCGTAGTTGGAATTCACGTCGCCATTATGGATTGAGCGCAGATGCTGATAGGGATCGTTCTCTTCTAAAATTTGGAAGTATCGGTCCCATTGTTCGATTGGCTTTGTGTTGAGCAGGAAATCATACTCGTTGGCAAGCGACCACCATACATTGCGATAGGCAGACAGGCGGGCAGCCAGATATTCGACATATCGGTAATCCTGATCTGCGCTCATATCCGCATAGCCCCATCGATCATAAGGATGGAACATGATAATGTCAGCTTCAATACCAAGCTCACATAGCGCCGCAATCTGCTTTTCAAAATGCCTGAAATGGGCAGGATTCGGTCTGTCGAAATCTTCTTTACCATCTGCGTCTTTTTCAAAGCAGGCATGCAGTGGCTCGTTGGTGTTGTAAGGATAGTCTTTCGGGAAAACGCCCATACGGATCTTGTTGAAGCGCGTTTTTGAAAGCGTCTCCAGAGTTTCGTCCTGCATATCGAGCGGCTGATGCGTCCAGGCATAGCAAGTCGTTCCGAACGGAAAGAACGGGGCTCCATCCGCATAGGAGAAGTGGAACTTGTTACGAACACGAACGGGTCCGTGATTGTTCGCTGAAGGTCGTTCTACCAGAACGCAGCCTTTATGGCCGTTTAGTTCTTTCGTTGCTGAGCGTGTCGTGAATGTCCACTCACCTTCAATATCGGGCATAAAACGGAGACGATAGGTTCCATCGCCGTCATAGAAACCCGGAACACGAACTTCGCGGCTTTTATGTTTGAAAATCGCATCAAAAGCCACGTCGAGAAAGGGGTTGCCAGTGGAAGGTCCGGCAAAGGATGCTTCAAAAACACCCCATTTTTCGACGGTTGCACCAGACATGCATTTCTCCTCGGAATTTACTGAATGCTCGTCAGCCTTTGACCGCGCCAGAGGTCAGGCCAGAAACGAAATAGCGTTGAAAGATCAGATAGACGATCGTAGCGGGAAGGACCGTCATCACAATTGCTGCATTTAACTGCCCGTAATCACTGGAGAATTGGCCTTGAAAAGACATCAGCCCCAGTGGAAGCGTCCACATGCCCTGATCTTGTAAAAGCACAAGGGCCATCGCGAACTCGTTCCACGTCGACACGAAGTCAAGAATGAACAGCGCTGCGAGGACAGGCAGGCAGACAGGAAGAAAAATCCGCCGGAAAATGGTGAAGTGACTTGCCCCATCAATCAGAGCAGCCTCAGACAATTCTTTCGGAATTCCCCTGAAGAACCCATGTAGAATGAAGACCTGATAAGGTACACCGAATGCAATGTAGGGAAGAATAACGCCGATATAGGTGTCAATCAGTCCAAATGAATTGACGAGTGTGAACAGTGGAGCCAGCATGACCTGAAATGGGATCATAGTTCCAAAGACCACAATAAGAAGTAACAGCTTACCGAGCTTGAGCTTTATCTTGGCCAAAGCATAAGCGGCCATGGCAGATATAAGCAGCCCAATTGGGACCTTGATCGCGGTTATGATAACGCTGTTGAAAAATGAACTGGCAAAGCTGCCCCGGTTCCATGCTCCCGAATAGTTACCCCACGCCCATTCTACAGGCGGCATGAAGGCGCCGGTGCTTGTGACAGCGGCAGGTGTTTTCAACGATGTGAAGACGATGAATACAAAGGGAGCAATCCAGATGACCGCGATCAGTAACAGGCTGATCCACAAACCGATCAGGACTGGATCTCGTCGCATCTTAGATGGAACTTGAGAGAGTGAAGTGGTGGTCACGATTCCAACTCCTCGTTCTTCTGCATCCAGCGCAGATATGGAACAACAATCGCCATCGTGATTAACAACAAGACGACGGAAATTGCAGCGCCACGCCCGAAGTCGAAAATCTGCATAGCTTGTGTAAACGCCCAAAGTGCCAGCATTTGTGTGCCTTGCGCTGGGCCACCACCTGTCAGGCCATAAACAATGTCAAATGCTTTGAGCGAGGAGATGATGGATAGCACCAGAACAACAGTCATCGTCGGCCGAAGCGCAGGCAATGTTACATGCTTGAAAATTGCCCAGCGTCCGGCGCCATCTATCCGTGCGGCTTCTACCAGTGTCTGCGATACGTTCTGAAGCCCAGCCAGAAACAAAACCATCGAGAAGCCAACGGTTTGCCAAATGTAGGCAACAAATACGGAATAAAGTGCGATGCTTTTGTTGCCGAGCCAGTCCTGAATCCAAGACTGCAATCCCCAATTGGTCAGCAACTGATTAAAGAGCCCGAAGAACGGATCGTACATCCACTTCCACATCGTCGCGACAGCGATGGGGGCGATGATAACTGGGAGGTAGAATATTGCACGCAGGCTGTTGCGGCCAAATATTTTCTGATTGAGGCTCAAAGCCAGAAGCAAGCCTATGAAGGGAGGTATTGCGAGGCTCAACAATGTCCAGATGATGGTATTTTTGAAGGCAACCCAGAAGACGGGGTCATTGGTGAATATGGCAGAATAGTTGGAGAGGCCCACGAACCGGCGCTCCGGATCAAGCCCGTTCCATTTCTGGAAACTCATAACAATGACATCCAGCATCGGATATAGTGCGAATATGCCATATATCGCCAAAGCCGGGATGAGCAGAATGGACGCTTGGATACGCGGTGTCTGAGTGATTGCTTTCAGCGACATGCTTTCCTCCAGGCAATGATGAGACTGCCTTGATGATTGTGGCCCTGCGAGCTGTCTGAGCGATCAAGCTCAGGCAGCTCGCATCCGGGGAGGATTAGTTTCGAGCCTTGATGAAAGCCTGCATCTGTGTCGACGCTTCATCGGAGGTCATATCACCAGCAGCCACACTGTTGATGACGCGGAAATATTCAGTGGTAACATCCAGCGGAAATGCTTGGTCGCCGTTCATGTAAACGGAGCCGTAATCATTAAAAATGTCCAGCCACTCAGCTTCAAGGGGCTGCTGGTTTTCGTATTTTACATTCTTGTTCACTGAAACGGTGCTGAATTGTCCGACAAGGTCCTGTTGAACCGGGGTAGACGAAAGATAATCAAGGAATTTAGCCGCCGTATCAGGGTTTGGGCTTTTTGAACTGATGTAATTATACTCACCAAATCCATACAGGCGGTTTGTGTCTGTAGGGAATGGAAAGATGCCATAATCATCAAGGTTCGCACCTGTGCCTTTTAACTGGCTTACCAGCCAGTCTCCTTCCAGCATCATGGCCGCGCGCCCGGCAGTAAAGAGTGTCAACGGCGGAATAAAAACAGGCCAAATGGCGGTGTAAAATCAGGCCAGTTTATGCCGCAATCGGGGAACGTCGGAAGGGCGTAGCCCGACCAGA
>NZ_JAYEXN010000021.1:0-53902 GCF_044435015.1 Ochrobactrum sp. S1502_03 | reverse complement strand
TTGCTCCCATCGCTCATAGCGGGGGAGTAGGTTCACATGGCTCAATTCTCGATGGAAATTAGTCGCCCAACCGGCTCAGTTCCGCGTGAAAACCAACACTTCTGTGAGCCGATAGCTTCCCGGATATTGCGGTGATCGACATTTTTTCTACAATATATCATTATATAAAATATAATAATTTATAATATTGGACTTTTCAACCCCACCCTAAAAGATTGTTTCCATGCCCTTCCCCGAAACGTTATCGAGAAGAATGAGGCGCTAGGTCATGATAAAGAATTAACTATTTGATTCAAACAACGATAACAGCGAGTCTGTCACGCAGAAGCGTCTATATCATAACCCCTGCCTGCCAACACAGCATTGGCCTCAATACCGCCCGCCGATAAGAGCGTGAGCGAAGGCAACATCATTACACTGGCCGGAACCTGCGATCAGGCGGATGGGAAGGCCTGGCGCTTCGGTGGTGAGACGTAGGTTTTGGTGCTCAAGCCTCCGCGAGACCGCCCCAGACCCCGCGCATCCGTCCCCGACTTTTGATCTTGCATGAGCCGCCGCGTGCAGGTGAGTGCACACGATAGTGCTATTGATCATCGGCCATTCATTCCAGATCGGTTTCTTGGGCAAGGGCTGAGAGCATATTGTCCAGAACAACCATCTAAATCCAGCGATAATAGCGCCGCTTTGCCGAACGCTATCCTCACCCAAACACGCCATCCCATAAAGAGCGTCCAGAAACGTTCGATTGTCAGTGCGGGAGCCACGCCTACCTTTTGTTCTGCCCGGCACAAAACCTTTGATCCGGTCCCATTGGGCACCACGATGCACGCAATTCCATCTTTAAAATGTAAACCAAAATAGAAGCAGCCGCGCGTAAATAGACATGGCGAAAACTGCGCTGTGGTATTATGAGTGCCGCATGACATCCAAAAGCCTCGGCTACACATTCACGCTTCTCGCGGTCACCATCTTTGCGACGCAGGATGGTATCTCGAAATATCTTGGAACACACTACTCGCCCATTTTCATAACGATGGTGCGGTATTGGGTGTTTGCGGCTTTTGTGATTCTGATTGCTATGCGCTCCGGAGGCATCGCGCGCGCGACATCAACCAAACACCCATTCCTGCAAATCCTTCGTGGGGTTTTGCTCGCGGCCGAAATTGTTATCCTTGTCTATGGCCTCAGCCGCGTCGGCATGGCCATGACGCAGTCCATCTTTCAGGCAGCCCCTCTGTTGATCACAATGCTCTCTGTGCCGCTGCTTGGCGAAAAGGTTGGCTGGCGCCGCTGGGTCGCCATCTTCGTCGGCCTGTTTGGCGTTATGCTGATTATCGACCCGACCCATGTCGAGTTTGGGTGGGAACTCATGCTCCCGATAACCGCTACGATCATGTTTGCTTTTTATGCCATCGCGACGCGTGCCGTAAGCAAAACGGACAGCTCGATGACCAGCTTCTTTTACACAGGCGTAGGCGGAGCGACTGTTCTGACCATGGTCGGTATCTTTCATATGGAGCCGCTTGCACCGCACGACTGGCCATGGATGGCTGCCCTCTGCGCCTGCGGTATGGCGAGCCATTACTGCCTCATACGCGCCTATGACATTCTGGAAGCGGTTGAAGTACAACCGCTCACCTATTTGCAGCTCGTTATAGGTGCTTTGATTGCTGTCGTCGTCTTTCATGAGAAGCTGAGCTGGAACATCATCGTAGGCGCGAGCATCGTCGTGGCAGCAGGCCTCTTTTCCATGTTCAGGGAAAGACTGCGTTCAAAGCGAGCATCATAACATTACGAATTATTAATTGGCCTGTTCACATCCAGTTCACCTAATATACCTCACATTACTCACACGCCAATCAATGGTGTTAAGTATAGAGTAATGGAGTCAAAAAACATGAAATCGAAGACATTGTATATCGCAGTAATTGCTTCTGCATTGCTTTCCACATCTGCCTTCGCTCAGGAAAAAGCAACAGAGGCGACAGACACGTCCGCGATGGATACTTCCATTACACAGAATGATGGACCTAAAGGCAAGCGCGAGCCTATCGACTTTGAAAAATTCTCCCGCATGGACGAACTGAAAGCTGCCGACACCAATGGCGACGGCGTGCTCTCGCGTGATGAAATCGAAGCGCTTGCGCTCAAGCGTATGGTCAGCCGTGCAGCTGATCGTATGGAGCGCCGTCTCGACGTCAATGGTGATGGAAAGATAACGCTCGAAGCCGTTGAAAAGCAGCGCCAGAAGGAATTTGCCGCTTTGGACCGCAACGAAGATGGCAAACTGGATCGCAAAGAATTGCGCGCGGCCAAGAAGTTCAATCATCATGGCCCCAAAGGACCGCATCATCACGACAAGGGCAAGATGGAGCACCATCAGCCCAAGCCACAGCAATAAAATAGCCATTAACAAAAGCCCCGCATTGCGGGGCTTATTTATTTTCAGTTACGAGCGAATAACGCCCTTCTTGAAAATGATATTGCCGTACAGGCGCTTTTCACCGGAACGAATGACGGCATAAGCACTGCTCGCACGGTCGTAAAAAGCAAAACGTTCAATCGGATCGACTGCAATCTTACGACCTTCAGCCTTTTCAATGATAGCCTCAAACTCGCTAAAGATCGCAGGCGTTTCGTTCGGTGCCTGCATCACGGCTGCTGGCTTATCAACAAAATCATCAAGCGGCAGAAGCGAAAGCACAGCCTCCGCCACATCGGTAGCGCTGATACCTGGAAGGTCGATCACTTGCACGCCGGAAGCCTGTGCAGGGTAATTGGCGTCAACAATCACCAGATCGTCGCCATGGCCCATATCCGCGAGCACTTCAAGAAGCGATCCGGTCAGCAATGGATTTATGTTTTTAAGCATTGAATGAATTCCGAATGATGGAGTTTTAAGAACTTTACCCTATCTGAAAACATTCAGAAAATGCAAACGCCGGCTGAATTCAGCCGGCGCTTTGTTTCTATCAAATGCAAAAGACTGTTAGTCAGCCTTAGCTTCGATATCGATCTTGTCGAGGATTGAAAATGGGTCTTGAGAAATCGCGACCATTTCCAGCGCACCAATTCCTCTCTCAGACTTTGACTTCGCGCTCATTTCAAAGACATTCGGTTTCGCAATGAATGCGTTAAGCGCTGTGACCACCGCATCCAGCTTGGGTTGATCAGCGGCCAATTCCTGCAAAACCGCACTCGCGATCAAAGTCAGCGTGCTACGTGCTTCTTCAACAGTCATGTTGTTTTCATCAGCGTAGAATTTAAGGCTCTTTTCAGCGAGGCCTTCATTTTCAATCTTGAGCTTCACTTCACGTGCCTTGAGACCAAGAAGTGCAACCTGGGCCAGCACCTTGTCACCGGAGAAAAACTCCTTGGTAAAGCCTCCCATCAGCCCGGACATAGTAACCTTGCCCATATCTTTGCCACTTAGCGAGAGATCCTTGATAATGAGGCTCTGACTCGCCTCGTCCCAATTGGCTTCAAGGTTGGATGAAAGCGTCACACGATCATAACCAAGCTTGCGCAGCTTCTGATAGGCCTCTTCGTTGCTGTCTGTAGGAACAGGCAAGGATACGTCTTCATAGGCAATGCGTATATCGGTTGGAATGCCGTTATAAGGATTTTTGAGCGCAAGCTCATAGCTCTTCAGACCAAACTTCAAGCGATGCGGCAACCCATCAGGCTTAGGCGCAGGATTGCCATCCTCGTCGGTGATGTCAATGTCATCATTGACATTGTTGTCATAGGGAAGATCGGCATCAATGCCTTTCAAGACCATTGTGCCGAATTCAGGCAACATGGTCGTGAATGGAAAGCTTTCCATTTCTTCCCTGCTAAGGCTGGCAAACTTTTTAAAGGCTTCAGCGGAAGGCGCCCAGTTGAAGCCTTTGAGTGAAAACTCGTCCAGCTTCACATAATCAGTGCCATTGCCCGCAGAAAATCCGTTCAAAGTCATATCGAACGTCTTATTATCGAACAGCATCGACATCTTTTCGATGTTGCTTTCACCCTTCTCAGGATCGCTCGGTTGAATCTTCATGCCGAGCAGTTCGACATCGCCCTTGCCGATCATATCAAAGATGCCGATCAGACTTGCAAAAAACTCTTTCCGCTCTTCAAGCGGAAGGGCATCGAGATCCTGTGTCGTCTCCAGCTTGCGCAATGTTTCCGTAAACGACTGCGCAGGCAGGCGCATCGTAAAGCCATTGCTGCGAACCTCATCATAGCTAAAGCTCGAATTGGTTCCCTTCACGACGATGTCTTTGGCAAAAAACGGCCCGTAAACCGGCTTCGCTTCGGAATCATTTGAACCTGCGGCCTCGGTATAAAGGCGGGCCATGAAAACGCCGTCGATATCCTTGCCTTCTGAAGTGCCTATGGTTCCCACCATACGCTCTTCCTTTATTTCCCCATTTTCACCGGGCAGCGAAAGATCGAGATCAAAGGTTGCGCCGCTCGAAGCATAGCGGGAAACATGACCATTCACGATATCTTCCAGTGTGACATCCTTATAAGACGTCTTCTGTTCCTTATCGTTCAATGTCTGAACAACATTGATTTCAGGAACTGAAACGCGCTTTGCGGAAAAACGGCCAACGCGCTCTGCAAGGGTCAGCTCACTATTACCAAACGTATCGCGCAGCATGCCGATATCGAAATTTGCATCCTCAATGCGCACACTTGGAAGCGCAATTTTGAACTGTGCAATCTCGGTCTTGACGTCCTTGGCATTCAACATACCACTCAGGAACAAAATTTTCGGGCGACCTTCAATCGAGCCAATTGTAATATTGGTGCCATCTTTCAACGGCAGAACAACGTCGGTCAGTTGAATATGGCCAAGAAAATCAGCATTAACAGAAGCCGCCTTTCCGCCACGTCTTTCAAGCTGAGCATTAACCGTCTTCTCGAGTGTGATCTTATATCCAACTGCACCTGCAGCGGCGATGGCGATGAGCGCTACAGCTGCCCAAAGCGCTTTACGTCCGCCTTTGCGTTTTCCGCTCGTTGCTTGCTCCACGATTTCTCACCCTTTCAGCGCAATTTCAACAGTATCTGATCGCTGATTGGTTAATCACAAGAAATTGTAAGAGCAAGCAGGTTTGATTAAAATTTGAGCTTTTTGGCTGTTCGGTGGAAAAACCCCACAGTTCCAAAAAGTTTTTGGAAAAAAATAGAGAGAACTAACGCATACGCTTGCGTGTGTGCAGCACAAATTCATCGTCTATCTTCATCAGTTGCGCATCGATTCCATAAACATCTTTCAGAAGTGAGCGATTGAGAACCTCTTCCGGCGCACCATCGGCAACAAGCTTGCCCTGATTAAGCACGATCAACCTTGTGCAATATTGCGCAGCCAAACCAAGATCATGCAACGAGGCGATCACTGTCTTCTTCTCGTTGGCCAATCCGGCAAACAGTTCCATCAATTCCAGCTGATGGGCTGGGTCCAGACCGGCGACCGGCTCATCGGCAAAGATGACGGGCGTGTTTTGCGCCAATACTCGCGCAATCAAAGCGCGCGCTCTTTCACCACCCGATAATTCATTGGCAGGACGCGACGCGAGCTCAACCAAGCCCATGCGCTGCATCGCGGTCTCAACCGCAGCTTCATCATCATGATCCAGCGCTACAAACACGGGCTTCAGTGCTGAGCGTCCAAGCGACACCAGCATTCTAACCGTTACCGGCCACGCCACATCGCGTTCCTGCGGCAGATAAGAGATTGTTTTGGCGCGATGCGCGACATGCATTCTTCTGAGGTCAGAGCCATCCAACAAAACATTGCCTGTTGAAGACGTCAGCCCCAAAAGCGCGCGCAGCAGTGTTGTTTTGCCTGCACCGTTCGGACCGATCAGACCAATAAATGCGCCCTCACCTGCCTCAAAACCAACGGCTTCAAGAATGGTTTTTCGCCCCAACGACACATCAAGATTGTGGACTGAAAGTGTGCTCATACCAGCCGCCTCCGATATTTGAAGACCAGCCCCAGGAAGAAGGGAGCCCCGATAATGGCCGTGAGAACACCCAGCTTCAACTCGCGCCCCGGCATCAATATCCTGACAAAAACATCGGCTGCGAGCAAAAGAGCTGCCCCGCCAAAGCCACTTGCAATCAGCAATCGCGATGGTCGCGCACCGACCAGCGGACGCAGAAGATGCGGCACCACAAGCCCAACAAAACCGATAGCACCCGCCACAGCCGTTGATGCGCCAACGCAAGCCGCAGTTCCCAGCACCGCCAGCATCTGCACGCGTGAAAGATTAACCCCCATACTGGCCGCGGCATCAGCCCCCAGTGTCAGGCTATCAAGCGCACGGCCGAGCGCCAACAGCATGACCCAGCCAATCAGAATGAAGGGGGCCGCAAGCCACACATGCGTCATCGAGCGATCCGCAAGCGAACCAAGCATCCAGAAAACAATTTCCATCGCGGCAAAAGGATTGGGCGAGAGATTAAGCGCCAATGCCGTCAGTGCGCCCGCAAGACTGGTAACGGCAACACCGGCCAGAATGACCGTCAAGGTTCCGGCATGACGTCCGGCAAGTGTCTTCACCAGGAACACCGAGATAAAAGCACCTATCAGTGCCAGCAACGGCAACGCCAAGGGAAAAACCTGCGAAAATCCGGTATAGATCGCAATCACAGCGCCCAGCGATGCCGAAGAACTCACGCCAAGCAAACCCGGTTCGGCCAGCGGATTGCGCAGATATCCCTGAAGAGCAGCCCCTGAAAGCCCCAGTGACGTACCGATCAGCAATGCGAGAATTGCACGTGGCAAGCGGATTTCACGCATCACCAGCACGATCACATCGCCCTGCCCCGTTAACAGCGCCTTGATGCTCTCGCCCACACCGATGGATGCTGGACCAATCAGCAACGACACGACAAACAATGCTGCCACCAACAAGCCAAGCAAAAGCAGCAGGAGATAAAAGCGAGCATTTTCAGTCACGCGCAGCCTCCGAAAGCTCTGTCACCGCATCAACGCTGAATGGCCCACCGCAGACTGTCAGATTATCGTTCAATGTTACGATTCTCGTCTCTTTCTCCAGAGCCCGCAAAGCCGGATGTTCAAAATTCTCAAAGGCCAGTGCGGGTGGTCGCCCGCGTGATCCCCGGACCAGAATATCTGGCTTATTCATGATCAGCATTTCCAAAGGCAGCATGCCAGAACCACGAATACCAGCTTTGTCTGCAAGATTATCAAGACCCGCAAGGCGTATAGCTTCGTCGATCAACGTGCCACGCCCCGACGTATAGCTATTGGCATAATAGAGGGCGACCGTTTGCCGATGCGCAGGCTTTGGAACTTCTGCCAAAGCGGCATTCATGGCCGCAATCTGCCTATCCGCCTGCTCTTCCCGGCCCAACAATGCCCCCATCCGCTTCATATGCGCGCGAATATCTTCAAAAGACCGTGCAGGGGCAAATTCCTCAACCCGAACACCCAGCTCGCGCAACAGTCCAACAGTCGCGCGCGAGGAAAATGTGCCTGCCAGCACCAGATCGGGTTTCGCAAGAAAAACCTCTTCCGCCTGTCCGTGATTGACCGGCAATTGCTGCGCTTTCGCGGTCATCACCGACAGAAGCGGATCACGCGAAAGATAGGATACCGATTGCAACTGCGTATCATCCGCCAGCAACATGGCGAGCTGATCTGTGCAAACATTGATCGACACCACGCGCTTGGGCTTCTCCTGTGCCAACGCCGGATGAAGGCCAGCCAGAAACAGGCCGGCCAACAGACCGAGCCTGATTTTCGATGCCAATAGCCGTTTATTCGCCCACATGATCCGCAATCAGAAATTCCGCGTCAGGCCAATAGTAAGGCTGCGCCCCGGTGCATTGTAACCCGACGTCGTCTGATAATCCTTGTTAAAGATATTTTCGACCGAAACTTTAAGCTGAGACTGGGTATCGATGTCATAGAGTGCGATGAAATCTCCCGTCACATAAGGATCAAGCTTTTTGGTATTCGCGGCAGTTGTGTAGCGCGAGCCACCATAAAGCAACCGAGCCGTCAGATCGAGCTTGTCGATGGGCTTGAAATTCACTTCGGCTGTTGCTTTGACACGCTCACGATATGGCAGATCGTTGTCGGTATCCTCATCAATTGGCTTCTTGAGGTCGAGCGAGCCTTTCACCGCCCAAACCTCGTTAAAACGATGAGACAGTGCCGCTTCAAACCCCGTCACTTCTGCACGCGCGATATTGTAGGGCAGATAAGACGGTGCCGTGCTCATAATCGCATCGCGCAGCCATGTTTGATAAAACGCCATATCAACGGTTGTTTTGTCTGTGACCTGCCAGTTCAGACCAACCTCGTAAGAGCGGGATTTTTCCGGTTGCAAATCGGGATTGGCATAGCCGGGATAATAAAGCTCATTAAATGTCGGCGCACGGAAACCCGTACCGAATGATGAGCGCAGCACCAGATCAGGCACAATTTCGTAGCTCGCGCCAAGATTATAAGTGACGACATCACCGAACTGCTCATTGTGATCGTAGCGAACACCACCATCAAACCGCAGCGCATCATATTCCAGCGAATATTGCCCAAAGACTGCCGCCAGGTCTCGGCTGGTTTCAGCATAAGACACGGTTGCATTGACATCCTCGCGATAAGCTTCAACGCCGCCCGTCAGGGTATGGCTAAAATCACCCGTTTCAAACTGCTTTTCCGTCGAGACGTAAACACCGTAGCGCGTGGTTTCAAACCGATCAGAACCACTCACACCTTTGCGAAAATTCCGGCTGTGATCGAGCCCGGAACTGACTTCAATCGTTGATGACCAGTCATCCGTATGATCAATGCGCACTCCGATCTTGCCATTGAAAGCCGTGGTATAGGCTTCGTTGAAAGACGGCGCTTTTCCATCATATTGATTGCGCCCGCGGCTCAACAAACCATCTGTATAAATCCTGCCCCAATCGAAATCTTTGGAGAGCGCGAAATTAAACGCGCCCTGCAGAAAACCATCGCGGTCCGGCTCATAGCCAAAAGCTTCAGGCGTCGTGAAATTATATCCCTGTGTACCGGTCACAACGACACCAAAGGCATAGTCGATACCGTCTTGGCTGCGTCCCTGCAGCGAAGCAGATGCATATCCACCCCATGGATGGGTAACGCCCGTGCTCACACTCCCACAGAAGGAACGTTCGCCACACGCGCCGCCCTGTTTGGTGATGATATTGATAACGCCGCCCATCGCATCCGCGCCATATTGCGAAGAATGCACACCTTTGGCAATCTCAATGCGATCAATAGACATCAATGGAATATTGGCCAGCGCTGTTGCGCCAGTTGTGGCGGAGGCCGTGCGTACACCATTGACCAGCACCACCGTCTGCTTGGACGACATGCCGCGTATATAGAGGCTGGATGACGAACCCTGCCCGCCATTGGTGGTAATCGAAATACCCGGATAATATTGCAAAAGGGATTGCAGATCAGGGGCTGCGGATCGTTCGATATCAGCTTTATCGATCACCGTCACAGAGGAGGTTGAGCGTTGCAGCGACGTCGCCCTGCGAAGCGGTGTAACCACAATCGTATCGAGCACAATCCCGTCTTCATTGTCTTGTGCTCTTGCATCAAGTGGCATGGCAAACAGAAGACCCGATGCGAGAAACGCCGATAATTTGAGAGTTTGCATATATTTATTCTTCCTGCGCGCAAGCTTTGACTCACCGCAAGCGCCAGAAATCAGGGTGCCCCCCTTGTCTGTGTCCCACGGCAACATTTTACAATGTCACCGCTACGGACGGCCGCGACTGAACACCCCTCGTGTCAGCCATGGGTGACTGGATATGGCAGGTCTCCTGACTTCCGGGTCTTCATCGAACCTCCACCTTCCCAAAGCCTGAAACTTCAGTGGCTGTATCATGATACAAATCATGAGAGGACGACTCTCCGGTCACAGTTGCGGGGGCAGTCACGGCATTGATCGCAAGATCTCACCGTGTTCCCTTTTCATCCGCCGTGAAGGCGGAACCATGTCCTTTAAGAGCGATAGCAAGGCCGCAGTAAATTATCAACTGCAACAATGTGCCCCTTCTGAATCACATTCGGAGCAAAGCGATTGAGATGGTTGAATTATATAGATTTTTATCTCAGAAAATCGCGGAAACGACGAAGCGCAAAGAAGAAAAGAACGCTTCCGATGACAATCATAGCCAGCAATTGCGGCCATACGACACTCAGTCCCGCACCGCGGAACAGCACCGATTGCGCTAACATCACGAAATACGTATTGGGCGCTGCCAGCATGATATTCTGGATAATTTCCGGCATGCTTTCGCGCGGCGTTGTACCACCGGAAAGCACCTGAAGAGGCAACAGAACCAGCATAAGCAAAAGCCCGAACTGCGGCATGGAACCGGCAATCGTTGCAAGAAAAATGCCAAGGCTGGTGGTTGCAAAAAGCTGCAACGCAGCACCCGCTAAAAACAGCGTCAGCGAGCCATTAATCGGCACGGCCAGAATACCCTGCACAACCACAATAAGCGAAAAAGCCGTTGCCACCAGCACCACCATCCCCATCGACCATATCTTGGAGATCATGATCTCAAGTGGCGTCACCGGCATAACCAGCAGATGTTCGATTGTGCCATGCTCGCGTTCCCGGATAAGAGCCGCACCAGTCAGGATGATCGAAAGCATGGTCACTGATGAGATGACATTGGTGATCGCACCAAACCAGCCTTTGTTCAGATCCTGATTGAAGCGCGCACGTAAGTTAAGTCCAACTGGCGTTTGCGTGTCGCCACGATAGCGATTGAGAAACTCGTTCACTTCACTTGAGACAATCGACTGAACATAACCGCCGCCGGTGAAGGCCTGACTCATGCGCGTTGCATCGATATTCAGCTGGATCGTCGGCGAACGCCCGGCAAGCAGATCGCGCTGAAAATTTGGCGGAATATTAAGCGCGAACGTATCAAGCCCTGTGTCCATCCGCTTATCCATCTCATGCGATGAGATGAGCTTTGGAGGCACAAAATACGGCGGATAAAATGCAGTCGTAATACGTCCCGAAATCGGCGATTGATCCTCATCAACAATTGCGATCGCTGCATTGTTGAGATTTTCCGGCATGGCTTTTGCAGCCGTGTAAATCGCAAGCGTGAAGGCATAGACAATGAGCAGCAGAAGCATAGGATCGCGCGCCAATCCGCGCAGTTCTTTGATGCCAAGCTGGAATATATTGGAAATTCGCATCTCAGCCCGCCTGCTTCTTGAGAAGTACAATACCGAGAACGGTCAGAACCGGTATGGCGATCAGCAGCGGCAGGAACGATCCGGCAAGATCAGAGAAGCCGAGCGCTTTTGAGAAAGTCCCGCGCGAAATCGTCACGAAATACGTTGTCGGATATATCTTGCCGATGAAGGCGCCTGCTCCCTGAAGAGATGACACCGGATCGATAATGCCGGAATATTGCACTGCCGGAATGAGCGTCAACAATGCCGTACCGAAGATTGCCGCAATCTGGCTATTGATAAAGGTCGAAATCACCAGCCCCATACCGGTGGTGATGATGACATAAAGAAGCGCTGCCGTGGCATAGGTCAGGAAACTGCCCGTGAATGGCACGCGGAAGATGAAAACCGCAAACGCCGTCAGCATCAGGAAGTTAATAAAGGCAAGCGCGATATAAGGCAGCTGTTTGCCCAGCAGAAACTCGAACTTGGTCACCGGCGTCACATAAAAATTAATGATCGAGCCAAGTTCCTTCTCGCGCACGACACTGAGAACCGCCAGCATGGCCGGGATCATCAGCAAAAGCAGCGGAATAACCGCTGGCACCATGGCCACTAGGCTCTGCACGTCGGGATTATAGCGATATCGAATTTCCAGATTGAAATTCCCGACAGCGGCAGCATTTCCATAAAGCTCGCGCGCCTTTTGCGTCAGCCAATTGACATGCATACCCTGGACATAACCACGCACAGTTTCCGCACGCATCGGCATGGCACCATCGATCCAGGCACCAATTTCGACAGAACGACCATGCGCGACATTGCTGCCGAAATTCGGTGGGATTTCAATCGCCAGACTGATTTCACCTTCCCGCATACGCCGATCAAGATCATCATAATCAGTAATGGGTGTTTTTTCGATAAAATAGCGGGAACCGGCAAGTTGCTGCGTGTAATCCCGGCTGATTGTCGTATCGTCACGATCAAGAACCGCGAATGTCAGATCCTCGACATCAAGATTGATACCATAACCGATAACGAACATCAGGATGACAGTGCCCAGAATAGCCAGTGTCGCGCGGATCGGGTCGCGCTTGAGCTCCAACGCCTCGCGCCGCGAGAACGCCAGCATCCGCCGCGGATTTGGTAACCAGCTGGAGCTTGGCCTTTTGTCATTCTCAACCTTTTCAGGCTGAACCTTCGCCGCTTCCTGAACGTCTTTCTTAGGCGCTGTTTCGCCAATTGCTTCTTCGAGATATGCGATGAAAGCGTCTTCAAGTGTCGCTGCGTTGCGGCTTTCGGTGATGGCTTTTGGCGTGTCGCTGATCAACACCTTACCGGCATGCATCAAAGAGATCCGGTCACACAGTTCCGCCTCATTCATAAAATGGGTCGACACGAAAATCGTGACATTGTCGTTGCGTGAAAGATCGGCAAGGATTTGCCAGAATGCATCGCGCGCAACCGGGTCAACGCCTGAAGTAGGCTCATCGAGAATGAGAATATCCGGCGCGTGGATCAGCGCCACAGCCAGCGACAGGCGCTGGCGGATACCGAGCGGCATCGAGTCGGGTAAAACATCCAGAACTTCAGCCAAATCAAACCTTTGGGCCAGTTCCTTGATTCTGCTTTTGGTCTTGTCCTCGGACATGCCAAACAGCTTGGCGTGAAGCTCCAGATTTTGATGAACTGTGAGTTCGGAATAGAGCGAAAACGCCTGCGACATGTAACCAACATGACGGCGTATATCGATATCCTTTGGGTCGACCTCACGCCCAAACAGCCTTGCCGTGCCTTCACTTGCAGGCAAAAGCCCGGTCAAAACCTTCATCGTCGTCGATTTGCCGCAGCCATTGGAACCGAGAAATCCAAAAATCTCGCCGCGCGGAATGCGGAAACTCACATTGTCGACAGCCGTGAAATTGCCAAATCGCACCGTGACATGCCCGGCTTCGATAGCGATGTCACTATCTGACTGCATATTGCGCGGTGGCATCACAACTTCGCTGTGCCCCTGTCGAAGCTCCTCAGGCAAAAGCGCTATGAAAGCCGCATCAAGATTGGGTGTCTGGGTTTTCTCAAGCAACTCCTGAGGCGAACCAGTTGCCAGAATCTGGCCGTCATTCATCGCAACCAGCCAGTCAAAGCGTTGCGCTTCTTCCATATACGCTGTCGAAACAATAACACTCATCCCCGGACGATCCTTGCGGATATCGTTAATCAGTTCCCAGAACTGACGACGCGACAAAGGATCGACGCCCGTTGTCGGCTCATCAAGGATCAGCAGATCAGGATCATGGATCAGCGAGCAGCAAAGGCTCGTCTTCTGTTTCATGCCGCCGGAAAGCTTACCCGCCGGACGATCTACAAAAGGCGACATGCCCGTTCGCGCCAGAAGGTCTGCAATGCGGCGTTCGCGCTCGTGCTTGTCATGGCCAAACAGCCGTCCAAAGAATTCGATGTTCTCGAAGACAGAGAGCGTTGGATAAAGGTTTTTTCCCAACCCTTGGGGCATAAAAGCAATACGTGGAAAAGCCGCCTGACGATGACGCTTGTCAGCAATGTCGCCACCCAGCACTTCGATTCTGCCCTTCTGCATAACGCGAGCGCCAGCGATCAGTGACAGAAGACTGGACTTGCCCACACCATCAGGCCCAATCAGTCCGACCATACAACCGGCAGGCACGTTGAGCGAAATATCGCGCAAGGCTTCCGTCGATCCATAAGAAAGCTTCACACTGTCAGCGCGGACGACAAAACTGTCGCCGCTGAGGCCAGTCTGTATCGAAGCCATACTCATTTTACGGTTTCCGCAAGGTTCTTCGGCCACTCCACATTTGGATCAAGCTTGACATAAGCCATACCCGGAAGCCCGGTTTTGACCTGCTGAATATATTTCTGAAGCAATTCCTGCGGAATTTTGGCTTTAACGCGGAACATGAGCTTCTGACGCTCTTCTTCAGTTTCAACTGATTTTGGCGTGAATTGCGCGACATCGGCCACGAAGCTGATTTTGGCAGGGATCACATATTGCGGTGCGGCATCAAGAACGATCCGCGCGTCTGCGCCAATGGCCACCCGTCCGGCCTGCGAGGTCGGCAGGAAAAAAGTCATATAGACATCGCTGACATCAACCAGATTAAGCACGCGTCCGCCAGCGGAGAGCACTTCGCCCGGTTGTGCAACGCGATATTGCACTCGGCCCGGCTTTGGCGAACGCAAGGTGGCATCGTTGATATCCGTATCGATGGTGGCAATCGCAGCCTTTGCCGCCTCAACGGCCGCTTCAGCATCAATAACTTGCGCCTTAGCCGCACTGATCGCCGCAGCGGTCGCGGCCAATTGCGCTTTGGCAGCGCCGACGGCTGCTTCAGCGCCCTGAGCAGTTGCACGATCGTCATCCAGCACCTGCTGGGAAACTGTGCGTGATTCTGTCAGCTGTTGCGAGCGAGCCAGACGGCGATTGGCGGCATCCAGCTGCGCTTCGCGTTGCGCGACAGTAGCCGCAGCCGCAGTTTGCTCGGCTTCACGCTGAGCGACCAGACTTTTGGCTGTTTCAATGCTGATTTCAGCGCGTCGAAGCTGCGCTTCAGCTTGCCTGCGCTGGCTTTCGAGCTGGTCCGTATCCATGCGCGCTAAAACGGCATTGGCTTCAACAAACTGCCCCTCATCAGCCAGAATTTCGCGGATACGCCCTGGGCTTTTGGTGGATACGTCGATTTCGACGGCTTCGATGCGGCCATTTCCACCAGCAATGCCTTCCGGCAACCCCGGGTTGCTCAGCGCTTTCCAGGCATAGTAGCCTCCGACTGCCAGAGCCACAACAACACCAGTCACAATCCACTGCTTGCGATCAAACCCCATACCCAACAATCCTCTGCGTCATCATTTCTCTGGCCGCACAGTAAGCTCATACTCAACCAATCACTTTCAGATAGAAATATCTGTATTTTGCTTGAGAGTACGTACCTTGATTAAAATCAACTATACGCAAATGACCCACGATTCCATGCGATAAATCACATCAGAGCATAATTCCTGAAGCTTGGGTTTGTTGCGGTTAAATTATGCTCTGATTTTAAAGCGTTAGAGCGACCTTTGCGCATCCAGGAGGATGCGCAGCGCTCCAAAGCATGAGAAAATTCGCGGGTGCCGATTTTGAGAGATGGAGGGCAACGTTGACAGCACCCGCTGGCTGTCGACCGTACAACATTGCAAAAAGATCGCGCTACTGCGCTCGACAGATTCCTGAATGGGAAAAACTTAGCCGGGACGTTGCTTTGTTTGGGCCACAACGCCCCGGATCGCCGGATCTGGTGGACCCCGGCAACGCGCGATCAATAGCACCGGTTAGCGGGCGCTTTCTTTGATTTAAATCAATTAGATAATAATTATATGCGATTATGCGCTTTATTTTTTAGCGCGGCACTTGCTTCGGCTCTGACCCCAATTCTTTTTGAGATAATCAGACACGCTTTTCAATTTGGGATCAGATAAAAATCCCTGCCGAAAAAGAATACTGCCCTTCACCTCCGGCAGCGCAGTGTTCAACTCAAGCTGGCGCCTGATTTCATCGACCCCATTGCCGGAAAGCCATTCCGGTTCAGACCTGCTTGCCGATCCTGCCCGATAAAGCGCCATACCAATATAGAGGTCAGTTTTTGTGCCGCGCACCGTATCCGCCCACCATCTGACGATTGGACCATAGGGCACATCCTTGTGTCCTGAAGACCAGTAAACCTGTGGCGCGATATAGTCGACCAGGCCATCCTTGACCCAAGCGCGCGTATCGGCAAAATCGCCATCATAATTGGTCTTGCCAGCCCGCGTCGGCGAGCCACGCGGATCGTCAAGCTGGTTACGCCACACACCACCGGGACTAATCCCAAAGCGGACATGAGGCTTGATCGCTTTGATCCTGTCGGAAATTTCTTGCACCAGCGCGTACGTGTTATAGCGTCGCCAGTCATATTTATTGGAAAATTTTGTCCCGAAACGCTTGTAGGTCTTGTCGTCCTTGAGCGGCGAGCCTTGCGTTTCATAATAAAAATAATCGTCGAACTGGATGCCATCGACATCATATTTCTGGACCACTTCAGCGGTGATATTTGTCACCCACTGGCGCACCGCCGGAATGCCCGGATCAAGAACATAACGCTCTGCGGAAATCCCCACCCATTCCGGCTTCGTTTTATAAACACTTGCCGGAGAATCGCTGGACGCGTTTTTCAGTTCTTTTCGCGTTGCCGGTCGCACATCCATCGAAACACGATAAGGGTTGAGCCATGCATGAAGCTCAATCCCGCGCTTATGCGCTTCAGCAATCGCAAAACGCAGCGGATCAAAGCCCGGATCTTTTCCAAGCGTCCCCGTCAGATAAGATGACCACGGCAGATATTCTGATTTGTAAAAAGCATCGGCAGCAGGCGAAACCTGAAAGATCACGGCATTGATACCGTGTTGCGATGCTTCGTCAAACATGCGCACCAGTTCCTGTTTCTGGCGCTTTACCCGTTCTGAATCATTTTCAATCTGTGTCGATGCTTTGGACGGCCAGTCCAGATTAAGAACGGTTGCAACCCAGCTTGCATGAAACATATCGCAATCAAATGCCATGGATTACACAATTCCCATTGTATACTTATAGTGAGGCTATATTAGGTCTAGTATGACCAACTCACGACCTCTTTTAAAAGCGTATAAAGTCAAAGCGAGAGCACATGTATAAAAATATCCTGATCACCACCGATGGTTCAGAGTTTGCAGAACGCGGTCTTGTTCATGGCTTTGATACAGCCAAGGCCATGGGCAGCAAAGTTACTGTCCTCACCGTAACCGCGCCCTATTCGCTTTCCGGGCTGCCCGGTGGCTTTACCGACAGTCCGACCTTTATCGAGCGTTATGAAGAAGAATGGAATGAGTACGCCGATGCAGCCCTGGCGCGCGCGCGTGAACTGGCAAGCGAAGCGGGTGTTGAAATCCACACATTGCACGTCGTGGCGCAGCACCCGGCCGCATCGATTATCGATACGGCAAAAGAACTGCAAAATGACCTGATCGTCATGGCATCTCACGGTCGGCGTGGACTGAAAGGCATGTTACTCGGCAGCCAGACCTATGAAGTGGTTACGCGCAGCACGATTCCTGTTCTGGTCGTTCGTTAGCCATCAACACCGGCCTGATGCCCAGTGGCGCTTTCAATATCAACGCGGAAGAAAACAGGTTCGAGTTTGCGTTGCGCACCGCCACTGGTGATGGTCTTGGTATAGGCAGGCTCCCACCAGGTCGGCTCATTGGCCAACATATTGACGATTGCTGCCTTTTCGTCTTCCCGGTCAATTTCACGATAATGGCCATTCACAACCACACTGCGCCACTTTGTTTTCGAAACGATGTCGTCAAAGAGCACGCAGACGGCATCGTTCTTGCGCATGGCCTCGGTCTTCTGGCCGTCCGTTGTGAAAGAATAAAGTGACCCGCCGTTAAACCGGAACCCAAGCGGAACAACATAAGGACGGTTATTCAGAACATAACCCAACCGCCCGATCTGCGTATGCTGGATCATATCACGAATGTCATATTCCGACATTTCCTTGATTATCATGGCAACCGTCCTTCGTTCTTTATATCCGTTAAGCTTCGGTCAGACGAACAGGCGTCCTTCGGCAATCTTGACTGCCGTGCCGCCGATGCGCGCACTGGTCAGCATCTGCTTGGAAACATCCAGTTCAAGCCGGATACGTGATGGGCGCCCCATTTCCATACCCTGCTCTATCCACCACTGCGAACTGCCGTCCACCGGCTTATCCTTGGCAAGGATCATACCAGCAAAAACCGCCGCGGCGGAACCGGTTGCCGGGTCCTCGTAAACATTGGAGCCCGTCACAAACATGCGCGCATGATAATTGCTGTCGAACAGAATGGTTTCGCGGCAATAAACATAAATCGGCAAAGGCCGGTCATCGACATGCGGCAGGGTCTCGCTTACATACACCGGATCGATCGATACTTTGGCGGCAGCAATGAGATTATGCACCGGAACAAGAAGATAAGGCGTTCCAGCACTCCAGACAGCGGGCACGTGATTCTCAAAGCCGATTTCATGCGTACCAAGCCCGATGGCTGCGGCCGCTTCTTCTTTCTCGATCTTGATATCAAGTTTTTCCGGCAGGCGCGGCAGATCAAATTCTGCAAAGGCGCTGTTGTCGCCAAGAATAACGCCGCAGCGAACAACGCCGACTTTCTCTTCCAGCGTTACAAGCCGGTCCGACTCATCACCCGTCCTGCGATGACGCGCCAGCGACACAGCCGCGCCCACTGTTGGATGTCCAGCAAAGGGAAGTTCATAATCCGGCGTAAAAATCCGAACAGCAGCCTCGTGCACCGGGTTTTCAGGCGGAAAGATGAAAACCGTCTCGGACAGATTAAACTCGCGCGCAATGGCTTGCATGCGCGCATCCGTCAGCCCCTCACTGTCGTGGACAACAGCCAACGGATTCCCAGCCAGAGCCTTATCGGCGAAAACGTCGAAAATCTCATAATATCGGCCGGAACCGGCAGCTTCGGTCATCTTTACCCTCTCCCTCACAACACTCAGCAAACAGCACCAAAACACAATGCGCTCAATGCGGCGCATTGAATATTTGTCCCTGCGAGCATAGTCAATTTCGCGCCGCTGTCATCTGTAAGAAACAACTCTTAATGTTGATTTTGAAAATGCCAGTCTGCAAAGGCCCGAACATAGGACGGCGTTGCCTGTCCCATCATACCGGCCTTTGTGATGGGAATGATTTCACTCAGCTCCGGTTGCGTCTGTGCAGCAAGGTTGGCTTCGATCTGCTCAAGAATCTCTGCGGTCGAAAGATCAAAATAATAACGGCGGAAAAGCGCAATGCTACCATCAGCTGTCACGAGATGGAATTTCGGCTCTGCTTTCGCCTTGCCAAGATCGATCCCGGTCTCTTCGCGCACTTCGCGGGCCATATTGGCTTCATAATCGGCACGGTCTCCGACAATATCATTGTCATCAATAGAACCGGCTGGAAAATAAACGCGACCCGCAACGGCGTTATGCGCGCCCATACGCGCTGCAATCAGATGGTCTTCAGCCGACACGATCACCCCAACACCAAAGATGTGCCATGGCCTTTGCGATGCCCGGTCATGCCGCCAATACATCAGCGTTGCAAAACTCGTGCGTCTGAAACCGGCCTCCAATACGCCTTCATCAAAATGCGCCTGCGGTGCAAGATAAATCTCACCATCAAAAAGCATCGGATTGGCAGCCACCGCCCGTTGCCAGTTGGCAGCAATCGCTTGTCTGTTTGCCTCGCTATAGGAAAGCGCACCCGGCAAAACCCGGACATCAACGCGGTCCATCACGTAGACCGTGTTTTCTTTCACATTTCGCATCAGCAGCCTCTATTTCAGACGATATTCAACGTGACGGCCACAGGGCAGTGGTCGCTGGCTTTTGGTCGGTCCCATCCCGTGCGCGGATAACGATCAACATCCTGCCCCGGCGGGAAAATGGTCCGCCACGGCTGGCCGCGCCGAATAATCTGCGGAATGGCGCGCTCATTTTTATGCGCCAGCGATGGCGAGGCCAGAATGTAATCAAGCTGGCAAAGATGGCGTTCCTGTGGACCACGCGTGTGATAAAGCGTCCAGCGATCCATGACAGGGCGGCGCTCAACCAGATTGACGGCAAAACCATCACTCAGCAGCACATCCAGCGCGCTTGTCTCTTCCGAAGTCGGCGTAAACTGATAGCCATTCCATTCATCGCCCTCAATGACGATCCGCTCGCGATAATCATTGAAATCCCCGCAAATAAGCCAGCGCTTGTCTGCCGTACGACCGATGCCGAATTTTTCTTCGATAATGTGCCGAATGGCCCGCGTTTCCGCCTGCCGCACCGGCAGAGAAGCAGTCCGCCCGTCAAAACCATTGCGGGCACCGCTCATCGATTTGAGATGAACCACAAACAAAGACAAAGGCTTGCCATCGATGCGCAAATCGAGATTGAGGCAATCACGCTTAAAAATACGATCATGCGGCTCAAGTCCCAGTTCAGCCAGTACGGGCTGATAAAGGTCCAATTCCTTGTAGGTGAGATGCGCATGGCTTGTGACTTGCATCACTTCAATGCGTTGACCATGGCGCGTCGCATCTCGTGCCATAACAGCCACATCAATGCCGCGGCTGTCATTGCCATCAATCAAATATTTGTTGCGATAGCCCTGCCCGACCATCTTGAACAGATAGCCATATTCAAACGCATTCAGCGCAGCGAGATTATCGACCTCTTGCAGGCAAAGCACATCGGCCCGTGTTTCTGCGATAGCAAGAGCAGTCAACTGACGTGTGTCATCCGTATGGGCAACAGCACGCGACTGCTCCAACAAACGATATTGCGCTTCATCGCCAATCTCAAAAAGTTTAAGCGAACGATCCTGATGTAATTCATTGCGAAAGCCGGAAAAATCAAACCGGCGCATCAGATTTTCGACATTAAATGTGGCTATCGTAAACATGCCTGCGCAATCTCGCGGCTTGCGTCATGATTGGCAAGGGCTTCTTTTTAAAATTGCACAGCTGCGCTGGTTTTGATCGCAAATACCACCATATAATGTCTGCAAACCGGGATACCGAAAATGCTTGGAAAGATAAGACGCATCGCACTTTGCTCAGGTCTGTTCGCGGTAAGCCTTGCAGGTAGCGCTGCGGCGGTCGATCTGAACACGCCTTACGTGCCGTCTTTGCGCCCAAGCACGCCCCCTATCGCTGGCGGGTTGCCGCGAACTTATCAACCGCAAGCAGGATCAGGTAAGTGTTATGGTGTGGGCTGCCGTGACAGCGGAAACTACATCTCGCCCGAAGGCATCCCGATCTACAAAAATGGCGACCCGCTTCAGGTCCGCCCATCGGATCGCACAGCTGTTAAAACTCTCGGTCCAAGCAGCAACCATATTTCATGGTGCTCCAACCGTTATCGCAGCTATCGCACTTCGGACGACACCTATCAGCCTTTTGCGGGGCCACGCACAAACTGCAATTCACCGTTTCAATAATGAAAAAGCCGGACGATGTCCGGCTTTTAAATATTTTATGCAGCTTCCGATTTGGAATGCGTGCGGATCAAACGTCCAAGACGCATGATACCTTCGTCAATCATTTCGTCATTGGCGCATGAATAGCTCAAACGCAGGGTATTCGCGCCCGTACCATCGGCAAAGAACGCCTTACCCGGAACAAAGGCCACCTTCTCGCTCTCAATTGAGGCTGCGAGCAATGCAGCACCGTCCATGCCCTTTGGCAACGTGACCCAGATGAACATGCCACCTTCCGGCTTTGTCCATTCCGTGCCTTCCGGCATATACTTGGCAAGCGCTTCCAGCATCTTATCGCGGCGATGCTTGTAAACGCCATGCAGTTTAGCGACCTGTTTGTCAAAACCGCTTGAGGCGACGCGATGAACAACAATCTGGTTGATTGTTGAAGAGTGCAGATCAGCAGCCTGCTTCATCAAAACCAGTTTGCGGATGACTGACTGCGCAGCAACGACGTAACCAACGCGCAGGCCCGGTGCGAGGGTCTTGGAGAAGGAGCCGCAATAGATGGTACGGGTCTTTTCAATGTCGCCATCATGACGTGCGATATCCAGCGACAGGATCGGCGCAATCGCTTCGCCATTGTAACGCAGATACTGATAGGCCGCATCTTCGATGATCGGAATATCAAGTTCATCAGCTTCTGCAAGCAGCTTTTGCCGGCCGGCGAGACCAACCGTTTCTCCGGTCGGGTTGCTGAAGTCTGCGGAAAGATAAGCAAACTTGACCTGCCCGCCAGCGCTTTCCGCAGCCTGCTTATAGGAATCTGGTGTGCGGTTGCCGTTCAGCGAGAGCGTGTCGTAAGTCGGTTCATAGGCATTGAATGCCTGCAAGGCGCCGAGATAGGTCGGAGCTGTCACAAGAGCTGTGTCATTTGGCGAAATGAAAAGCTTACCGAGATAATCGAGCGCCTGCTGCGAACCGGACGTAATGAACACATTGTCCTCGGTGCAGGGAATACCGATCTTGGCAAGCTCACCCACCAACCAGGTGCGCAGCGGCTTATATCCTTCCGACACGGAATATTGCAGAGCTGCATTGGCTTCAGGACCACCAAAAATGTCCTGATAGGCGCTCTGGAATTCGGCATGCGGAAACAGCGCCGGGTCGGGAATGCCGCCAGCAAAGGAAATAATATCCGGACGTTCCAGCAATTTCAGAAGTTCACGGATTTCCGAAGCGCGCATGCGTTTCGAACGCGTTGCAAATACAGTTTCCCAGTCCAGCACCGGAAATCTCCTCAATTCGTTTGAAGGCAAAGCCTCCTCAAACTTCACCATAGAAGGGTAAAGCGATAGCGCAAATTTCAGCCAACGAGAACACCTCTTTCCATGTTCACATGGAATAAAGATATTCCGAATTGTTTTGGCTCAACCACGCACAAAACATAAATTCAAAAGGCGTTTGACGATCTTTTCGTGCGGGATAGCTTGCACTGAAAAACCAAATCATTGCCATGTATTAAAGGGGCGTAAGAAACGCCCCTCTTTTTCTCTGATCGGAAAGCACCTAAAATCTGATGGAGTTCAGACTTATCGCCTGGCGAAAATGGTGCTTTGCGAGAACCGGAGCGGAGCATACATAAAGGACGTACGCACTCGAAACGGAACAAAGCGCCATTGGCAGACGGCCAGAGCCTGAATATCGCAGATTTTTAGTTGCGTGCCTTGTCGACGAGCTTGTTGGCTGCGATCCATGGCATCATGCCGCGGAGCTTTTCGCCAACTTCTTCGATCTGGTGGCTGTCGTTGTTGCGACGGATACCCTTGAAGCGCGCTGCACCCGCACGGTATTCCTGCATCCAATCGGAAGTGAACTTGCCGGTCTGAATATCTTTCAGAACGCGCTTCATTTCTTCCTTGGTTTCAGCGGTGATGATGCGAGGGCCAGTGACATATTCGCCCCACTCAGCAGTGTTGGAGATCGAGTAGTTCATGTTCGCAATGCCGCCTTCGTAGATCAGATCCACGATAAGCTTCATTTCGTGCAGGCACTCGAAGTAAGCCATTTCTGGTGCATAACCAGCTTCAACCAGAACTTCAAAACCGGTGCGGATGAGTTCGACAACACCACCGCAAAGAACAGCCTGCTCACCGAACAGATCGGTTTCGCACTCTTCCTTGAAAGTGGTTTCGATAACGCCCGAACGACCGCCACCAACGCCCGAAGCGTAGGAGAGAGCAAGGTCATGTGCGTTGCCCGAAGCATCCTGATGGATAGCGATAAGGCAAGGAACGCCGCCACCCTTCTGGTATTCGCCGCGAACCGTGTGGCCCGGCCCCTTTGGTGCGATCATGACAACGTCAACGGTCTTCTTTGGCTCGATCAGGCCAAAGTGAACATTGAGGCCGTGAGCGAAAGCAATCGCTGCGCCGTCACGGATGTTGTCCTGAATGTGATCCTTGTAGATGTCAGCCTGCAATTCGTCAGGCGTTGCCATCATCAGAAGGTCGGCCCACTTGGCTGCATCCGCAACATTCATCACTTCAAAGCCATCAGCTTCGGCCTTCTTGGCAGTCGCCGAACCTTCACGAAGAGCGATGCGCACATTGGCAGCGCCGGAATCCTTGAGGTTGAGCGCATGAGCGCGCCCCTGGCTACCGTAACCGACGATAACAACCTTTTTCGACTTGATCAGATTAACGTCTGCATCACGATCGTAATAAACGCGCATTTCATATTCCCTTCATTCAGATTTCCCTGCGGCTTCCTCGTATCCGCAGACGATTATGCCCCGTAAAGAGCGAAAAACTGCTTTGTGGCGCGCCGGGCGTCCCGGATAACCACTTCGTCAGTCAGTTCCAGCCGATCGCCAAGCAGCAACCGGATCTGCATGTCCCGGACGACAAGTCCGAAAAATGCACGAAATGCTTCGTTAATGTCGTCAAAAGCCAGCAGCTTTGCTTCCTGACCAATTTCAAGAATGGGCTTGAGACGCTTTGCCATCGCAACCGGACCATTGGCAAGAACGATATCACCCAAAGCCGACTTGCCTGATGCTGTATGACTGACCGCCAGACGGTTCAACGCAATGGACGTCGGACCAGAGAGCACGAGCAGCCAATCGCGCGCAAAATGCTCAAGGCTGGAAAAGAGCGATTCCGCATCTAGCTTTTCGCGCGCAACAGGGACAACACGAACCTTCGACGCCTGCCAGCGAACCATTGCGGTGAGCAAACCGTCGCGATCGCCAAACCATTTATAGAGGCTTTCTTTGGAGCAATTGGCGGCGCGCGCAATGCTTGCCGTTGTCAAAGCGCGGTCACCGCCCTCAACAAGAAGACGCAACGCCTGCTCCAGAACTTCGTTCTGACGCGGCGAGAAAGACGGCTGCTTCTTAGCCTGCAATTCGTCGCTTTTATCAGTCACGGATCAATCCCTCCACTTTGTACCGTACGGTACGGTTCCGTTTATTAATCCCAGCTTGGATGACCGTCAAGCAGGATTTTTCACAACCAGGAAAGATTTTAGAATTGTCCTCCGGCCCATGTTTTGGGCAACAGGAAAGAAGCGAGCAAAATCAAAAACAAAGGGCGCATTCCAGAATCAAATTCTGAAATGCGCCCCGCAAATTGAAACCCGTAAAGATCAGATATTAACCTGCGTTCCGATCTCGACAACACGCCCCGTTGGTATCTGGAAATATTCTGTTGCATCCGATGCGGTACGCGCCAACAAAATAAACAGCTTATCCTGCCAAAGCGGCATGCCGGAATGCGCTGATGCTTTCAGCCAGCGGCGCGACAAAAAGAAAGACGTTGTCATAATATCGAACTTCCAGCCAAGTTTCCGGCATAAGCCCAACGCACGCGGAATATTGGGTTGCTGCATATAGCCAAAAGTCAGCGTCACCAGCATGAAGCGCTCATTATATTGCGAAACGCGCGCGCGATCCGCACTGGAAACCCATGGCTTTGAGGCCGTAACCACCGTGAGGATCACGTTGTTCTCGTGCAGAACCTTATAATGCTTGAGACTGTGCATCAGCGCTGTCGGCGCACTTTTCGGATCACCGGTCAGAAACACCGCAGTACCCGGCACAATGGTTGGCGGACGCTTGTTCATTTGCTCGACGATCAGATCAAGCGGCACTTCTGCCTTACGCGTCTTCTGGAACAGGTGTCGGGTGCCGCGCACCCATGTCCACATGATGATCACCAGAATGGCGGCAAACAGAATAGAGGCCCAGCCGCCCTCATGTACTTTGATGATGTTCGCGCTAAAAAACAGAAGATCAACGATAAAAAACCCTGCGATAACCGGCAAGGCACGGCTGACACGCCAGTTCCAGATACGTGTCATGACGAAATAAAGAAGACCGGTCGTAACCAACATATTGCCGGTAACAGCAATGCCATATGCAGATGCCAGATTGTTGGATTTCTCAAAGCCAAGCACCAGAATAATAACCGTCAGACCGAGCAGCAGATTGACGCGCGGGATATAAATCTGTCCGTGCAGTTTTTCGGACGTATGCTGGATTTCCAGACGCGGCAGAATATTAAGCTGGACAGCCTGGCGTGCAACAGAAAACGCGCCACTGATAACCGCCTGACTGGCAATCACCGTCGCAGCCGTTGCGAGCAAGACCATCGGCCACAGTGCAAATTTCGGCATCATCTCGAAAAATGGCAGCGCCGCAGCTTCACCGTGCGAAAGCACGAATGCAGCTTGTCCGAAATAATTGAGCAGCAAGCTGGGAAAAACGATCCACAGCCAGGCCCGCACAATCGGCTTTCGTCCAAAGTGCCCGAGATCGGCATAAAGTGCCTCTGCACCTGTCATGGCAAGAAACACGGCGCCAACAGTGATAAAGGCAACACCGGGGCTAACAGCCAAAAAGCGCACCGCATAATAAGGATTAAGGGCGGCCATAACTGTGGGATCATCAAAGATGTGCCAAAGCCCCAATGCACCAAGCGCCAGAAACCACACGGCCATAATCGGCCCGAAAACAATCGCAACCTTGCCTGTTCCGTATTTCTGGATTGAGAAGAGAACAACAAGAATGACGAGGGTAATCGGCACCACGAAGGGCGTCATGTGAGGTGCTACAATCTGAACCCCTTCAACAGCCGAAAGCACCGAAATGGCTGGCGTAATGACCGCATCACCAAAAAAAAGCGCCGCACCGCAAATCCCTGCCCCCAGAATAAGATCAGGCCGCCCTTTCAGGACAGACCGCACCAGTGCCATCAAAGAGAGAATGCCGCCTTCACCGTTATTGTCGGCGCGCAATACAAAGATCACATATTTAACCGTCACAACGAGCAGAAGCGCCCAGAAGATCAGCGAAACGACCCCGAGAATATCGGACCGCGAGAGAATACCATCCGAAGTTGCCGCATGCAGCGCCTCGCGAAAAGCATAGATCGGGCTGGTACCGATATCGCCGTAGACAACGCCCAGCGCTCCAAGCAGCAGCATTTTCATGCTGTCGTGTGAATGATCGTTTTCTTCCGAAACGGTGTTGTTCTCAGGAGAGATGCTAACGGGCAGCGTATTCGTCTCTATCGCATCGCCTGCGGATGAAACGCTCTTATCTGTATTCTCGCTGCTCATATGCAGACACCTTCATAAATATCGAAATGGAATATCAGAGAGTGTAGGGGCGAATAAGCCGTCAACGGCCATGTGCCGCATGTATAAAAATCAAACTTTTCAAAGAAAAATATACTGAGCCAACGCCATAGCACGGAACAAGGACAGTGGAAAACTTCATGTATGCTTCCCTCAAACGATCCTGTGCACGCAGCGCATGATCTGTGGCGCGCGGTTTATATCTTGTCGCGTCCGCGCACAAACGCGAAATTCGCACGGCTTGATTAGCAGCCATGCGTTTTAGGAGCCCCTTTTTATCCCGCAAGCGCAGCAATATAACGGCTGACGGTCACTGGCATACCATACATTAACGCATCTGCAGTCAAGCCGTGGCCAATCGACACTTCACTCAATTGCGGTACACGTTTGACCAGCGCGGGGAGATTTTCAACTGTCAGATCGTGCCCAGCATTGATTGCAAGCCCGAGCGCTGTTGCAGCATCCGCAGCTTTGCCAAGACGATTTATCTCATGCGATGCAGCCTCGGGATCGTCATAGGTCGCCCCATAAGGGCCGGTATAAAGCTCAATCCGGTCAGCGCCGATAGACTTGGCCTTTTCATAGCCAAGCGGATCGGGATCAGCAAAAAGCGATACACGCATACCGTTTTCCTTGAGCCGCTGAACAATAGGCGCCAGAAAATCCGACTTTGTTTCAAAGTCCCAACCATGATCGGATGTCGCCTGCATCGGATCATCAGGAACCAGCGTCACCTGTTGCGGCTGATGCTTTTCCACCAGTTCCAGAAAAGCTTCTGTCGGAAAGCCTTCGATATTGAACTCGGCCAGCGGGTATTCATCATCGATCAAAGCACGAATATCAGCAAGGTCGGAAAAGCGGATATGGCGCTGATCGGGGCGCGGATGCACTGTCAAACCAGCGGCACCGGCTGCAAGCGCTGCACGTCCAAGGCCGATAACACTTGGCCAGGGGAGATCACGCCTATTGCGCAACATGGCGATGGCATTAAGATTGACGGACAGTTTTGCAGGCATAGAGCGTGGCTCCCTCAAATAAGGATATGGCTTTATATCGTCCGTTGAGAAAAAATGTGAGTGTTTAAGACCGCATCTCACAAACAATTTCCAACAGCAGCCCGAATGGAAACTTTCATACGCTTTTTCGCAACTTTTGCCCCACCAGCAACGTTTTACCGAACAACAAAGCATTCAGAAACTGGAGGTCACCAATGCGCAATGAAGATATTCCGGTCATTCGACGCATTCCCACCAATCGCGAGGACGTCTTCGCTTTTGCAATCGAAGGGCATCTGGATGATGCAGCGCTGGAAAACCTCTATGGCCTGCTTGATGCGGCCTATGAAGGTCATGAAGAAATCGACCTGCTTATCCGGCTGACTGGCTATGAAGGCGTTGACTGGGGAGCTGCTTTTTCCGAAAGCATGCTCTCCATGCGCGCAAAATCGTTGCGACATCTGCGTCGTTACGCGATTGTCGGCGGTCCTTTGTGGATACAGGCCAGCGTCACACTGATGCAGCCATTTCTCTCGATAGAAATGCGCACATTTGAATCGGATGATGAGCCGAAGGCGTGGGAATGGCTGGACGCCAAGCCACAAGAACAATGATCACTTGAGCAATCACTTTACAATCGTCAACTGCTCCGCAGCACGCGTGATGGCCGTATAAAGCCAGCGCTCGCGCGTGTCGCGGAATGCATAGCTTTCATCAAACAGCACGACATTATCCCACTGCGAACCCTGCGCCTTATGCACAGTCAGCGCATAGCCATAATCAAAATCATCAAAGCGTTTTTTGGTCTGCCACGGAATTTCAGCATCCGGGTCTTCAAACTGTGCCTTGAGCAATTTGATTTTGGCAACGCCACGATCTTCATCTTCCGGCGACACCAGAAGATTGATTCCGGGTTTCACGGTTTCCTTGGATGAGGTCATCACTTTCCAAAGAGATCCGTTCAGCAGCCCCTTGGCCGGATCATTGCGTAAACAAACCAGCTTATCGCCAGCCTGCGGATAATCTGCGCTGAAACCTTTCAGCTCACGCAGCCGCTGATTATAGCGCTTACGTGTGCGGTTTGTGCCGACAAGCACCTGATCAGCCGCCAGAACCAGATCCTGATTGACTTGCGACTTGGAGATGACCTTCGCCCGGCCCTCATCGCAATAGCTCAACTCCCTGCCCTCACGCACATCAAGCGCCATGCGGATAATGGGGTTATCACGTGCCTGCCGATGAATTTCAGTGAGCAGATAATCCGGCTCATGTTCGGTGAAGAACCCACCGCCGGAGATTGGCGGTAACTGGCCCGGATCGCCCAACACCAAAATCGGCGTACAAAATGTCATGAGATCGCGGCCGAGCTGCTCATCGACCATAGAACATTCATCCACAACGATCAGCGCCGCTTTGGCCACAGGGCTTTGACGATTAAGCGAAAAAGTCGGCGAAATAGACGTCTTGCCCGTCGTCTCGTCTTCAATCGCTTCTTCACCACGCGGGCGATAGATCAGCGAATGCAGCGTGCGGGCATTGTTCGCGCCCTTCGAGCGCAATACCTGCGCTGCCTTGCCGGTGAAGGCAGCAAACTGCACTTCGCCATCGACATGCTCGGCAAAATAACGCGCCAGCGTCGTTTTACCTGTACCGGCATAGCCAAACAGCCGAAAAATGGGCGAACGCCCTTCTTTCAGCCATTGTCCAACGGCCTTCAAGGCCTGATCCTGCTCTGGAGAAAACTGCATATGCTGTTCAGACAGGATTCGCCGCCCAAACACAAGATCAAACCGTGATCAAACCTTTTGGCTTACCAATGCCGCAAACTTATCAAGATCAACATTTCCGCCGCTCACAATCACGCCAACCCGCTTGCCCTTCAGGCTTGATGCGATCTGTCTTGCACCGGCAAACGCCAGACAGCCGGTCGGCTCAACCACCATTTTCATACGGCTTGCGAAAAACTTCATGCCCTGCACAAGTTCATCGTCGCTGACACTCAAAATATCGCGAACAGTCTTACGGATAATAGCAAAGGTGAGCTCACCCAAAGCTTGTGACTGCGCACCATCCGCCAAGGTCTGCGGAACGTCAATATGGACGATCTTGCCTGAGCGGAACGACTGCTGACCGTCATTGCCTGCTTCTGGCTCCACACCATAAACATCGCAGGAAGGGGAAAGTGCTTTGGCAGCCAAGGCTGAACCCGCCAGCAGTCCACCGCCGCCAAGGCAGACAAACAATGCATCCAGCGGGCCAACCTCTTCAATCAGTTCCTTTGCTGCCGTGCCCTGCCCTGCAATAATATCGGGATGATTAAACGGCGGAATAAGCGTCAGCCCACCCTCCTCGGCCAGCGTCTTCGAAAGAGCGTCGCGATCCTCAGTATAACGATTATAGGTAACGACTTTTGCGCCATAACCCCGCGTTGCGTCGAGCTTGGCCGCTGGCGCATCTTCGGGCATGATAATCGTCGCACCAATATTTAATAATTTCGCGGCCAGCGCGATCGCCTGCGCATGATTGCCGGAAGAAAAGGCAAGCACGCCGCGCTTCTTCTGCTCATCTGAAAACCGCGACAAAGCATTAAACGCCCCACGAAACTTGAACGCGCCAATACGCTGAAAGTTTTCGCATTTGAAAAAGAACTCAGCCCCCGTTTCTCGATCAAGGATTGATGACGTGAAAACCGGTGTGTGATGCGCATGGCCTTCAATCTGTCTGGCAGCGGAGATCACATCGTCATAAGTGGGAAGTATGGACATCATTCACCTCTTCAACACGCTATTTCAGCATTGGCCAAAGGCTCAAAACCAACAACAACGCCATGATTAAATTGAACCATTTCAATCGAACAGGATCGGAGAGCCAGTTGCGCAACAGCGTACCGAACCCCGCCCAGACGGAGACACTCGGCAGGTTAACCATCGCAAAAGAAGCACTCACCAGAAGAACGGCAACATAATAATTGTCGTGGTTTGCATAGGTCGCAATACCGGTGATTGCCATCACCCAGGCTTTGGGATTGACCCACTGGAAAGCCAGTGCCTGCAAAAACGACATGGGTTTTGTCTTGTCGCGTCTTTTAGACTCACCGATGGAACGCGATGTGGCAATTTTCCACGCAAGATAGAGCATGTAAGCGCCACCCGCGAACTTCAGCGCCATATAGAACGACGGCACGGTTTCAATCAGCGCACCAAGGCCAAAACCCACGGCCAGCAACAGGATAAAAAACCCCACGCCAATGCCCAGCATATGCGGAATCGTGCGCCGGAAACCGAAATTCACACCGGATGCAAGCAGCATCAGATTGTTGGGACCGGGCGTGACCGACGAAACAAATGCAAAGACAACAAGCGCCAGAAATATTTCAAGAGACATAGTGATTTGACCTGAATTGTAGCTACAAATTAGCTCAATAAAAAACCGGCACAATCGAAACATTGTGCCGGTTTCAGCCGATATTGTCTCGATTAAGCTTGCTATTTACAGCCCCTGAGGCCCACGGTTCATAGCAGCCACACCCGTGCGACAGATTTCAACCAGACCAAGCGGCTTCATCAGCGAAATGAACTGGTCGATCTTGGCCGTCTTGCCGGTAATCTCCACAATGAAATGCTCGGTCGTTGCATCCACAATCTTGGCATTAAAGGCATCGGTCAGGCGCAGGGTTTCAGCACGCGCCTCGCCCTTTCCTGCAACCTTGATCAGCGCAAGCTCACGCTCAATCGGACGTTCATGGCCAAGTTCAACGGCGCGGTAGGTCATATCAACCACGCGGTGCACCGGCACGATGCGCTCCAACTGATGGCGGATCTGATCGAGAACATTTGGCGTGCCACGTGTCACAATCGTGATGCGCGACAGATGCTGCTCATGCTCGGTTTCAGAAACCGTCAGGCTTTCAATGTTGTAGCCACGGCCTGAAAACAGGCCAATGACACGGGCGAGAACGCCCGGTTCGTTATCAACGAGAACCGAAAGCGTATGGGTTTCCGGTGTCTGTGTATCCGCTGCAATAAAATATGCCGAGCCGGATGCTAGATTTTGTGCGTTCATGTTCTTTACTCCGGATCAGACTAGGGAACGGCCCTTGGCGTCAATGGCATTGGCAACAGCTTCATCGGTCGCTTCATCAGGCAACAGCATTTCATTATGTGCCTTACCAGATGGGATCATCGGGAAGCAGTTGGCGAGATTGGCAACGCGGCAATCAAAGATAACCGGCTTTTTGACTTCAATCATTTCCATAATCGCATCATCAAGCTTCTCTGGTTTATCGCAGCGAATACCATGCGCACCATAAGCTTCTGCCAGCTTCACGAAATCTGGCATTGCTTCCGTATAGGAATGTGACAAGCGATTGCCATGCAGCAACTGCTGCCACTGACGAACCATACCCATATATTGATTGTTCAGGATGAAAATCTTGATCGGCGCTTCATACTGGATGGCAGCCGACATTTCCTGAATGCACATCTGGATCGACGCATCACCAGCAATATCAATGACCAGCGCATCAGGATGCGCAATCTGAACACCCAGAGCCGCAGGCAAACCATAGCCCATGGTGCCGAGACCACCCGAAGTCATCCAGCGATTTGGTGCGTCAAAATCCATGAACTGTGCGGCCCACATCTGATGCTGGCCAACTTCGGTCGTGATATAAGTGTCACGATCCTTGGTCAGTTCATTCAAGCGCTGCAACGCATATTGCGGCATGATCACGTCTTTGTTCGGCGTATAGGCCAATGACTTTCGAGCACGCCAGCGGTTGATCTGATCCCACCAGGCAGCAATTGCGTTCTTTTCGGGCTTCTTTTCGGAAGCGCGGAACTGGCGAACAATATCTTCGAGAACATGCGCCACATCACCGATAATCGGCACATCAACGCGAACATTCTTGTTGATCGATGATGGATCAATATCGATGTGAATCTTGCGCGAATGCGGAGCAAAGGCATTGAGACGACCCGTGATACGGTCATCAAAACGCGCACCAACGCACAGCATGACATCGCAATCATGCATGGTCATATTGGCTTCGTATGTGCCGTGCATTCCGAGCATACCCAGCCAGTTCTTGCCCGATGCAGGATAGGCACCCAAGCCCATCAGGGTCGAAGTGATCGGGAAATCGCTGATTTCAACCAGCTCACGCAAAAGCTTCGTTGCAGCAGGACCGGAATTGATAACACCGCCGCCCGAATAAATGACGGGCTTTTTGGCGCTCAACAACATTTCAACAGCCTGCGCGATGGCCGACTTGTCACCCTCGATCGTTGGGCGATAGCTGGTGCGCGGTGCAGTCTGCGGCGGTGTATAAATACCGGTCGCAAACTGAATATCCTTCGGGATATCAACCAGAACCGGCCCCGGACGCCCTGTTGAGGCAATATGGAAAGCCTCATGCAAGACGCGCGAAAGATCGTTGACGTTGCGAACCAGCCAGTTGTGCTTGGTGCAAGGGCGGGTAATACCAACCGTATCGGCCTCCTGAAAACCATCAGAGCCAATGAGTGTGGTCGGAACCTGACCGGAAATACAGACCAGCGGGATCGAATCCATAAGCGCGTCCTGCAAAGGCGTGACAGCATTGGTAGCACCTGGACCAGACGTAACCAGCATAACGCCAACCTTGCCTGTCGAACGCGCATAGCCTTCGGCCGCATGGCCTGCGCCTTGCTCGTGACGAACAAGAATATGCTGAACCTTGTCCTGCTGGAACAGTTCGTCATAGATCGGCAGCACGGCACCACCCGGATAACCGAAAAGATGTTCCACACCATGATCAATCATAGCCTGAACCACCATTTCCGCGCCGGTCATTTCGCGTTGCCCTGCGGAGATCGTCGCCGCCTCGCTTTTTGCTGCCGTCATCGTCTTCACTTCCCGTCTGCTTTACTTAATCAATTCGTTGATGTTCAGATAACAAAAAAGGCCCCCGAGGGAGCCTGTCTTTCGCGCATGGGAGCTTTCGCCGGATGGTTACACCATCCTGCCCATGCGCGTTCGTACCACAAGAATAAGAGCTGTTCTGTTCATGCCGGGGAGACTAATCAGCGAAAATCGCGGCGTCAACGCGAAAATGCACAAAACACGATATTTTCTTATATAAAAGAGGCCATCTTGATAAGATTATTGCCCTGACAAGGCTTCTTCAGCAGAGCCATACCTCTTCCAGCTCTCATCAAGCTGGTTTCTAAACCATGTTGATTGCCGTTTCGCATATTGGCGCGTGGCGATAACGGAAAGCTCTATGGCTTCTTCGCGCGGTATTTCGCCAGAAAAAAATGCTGAAATCTCACGCACGCCGATCGCTTTTAAAGCCGGCAGTGCAGGATCAAGATTCAGAGCCATTAATGCACGGACTTCATCGAGCGCGCCCTGATCCCACATGAGTTTGAAGCGCCGCTCAATCCGCTCGCCCAACCATTTGCGATCCGGCAACAACACGATTTTGCGCGCGCTCGCATTATCGATCAGTGCCGTTCCGGTATTCCTCTGCCAATGCAACAGAGACTTGCCTGTTCCCTCAAACACTTCCAGCGCACGCACAATACGCTGGCTGTCTGTGGGGCGCAACGTGGCTGCAATCTCCGGGTCTCGCTCTGCAAGCAATCTATGAAGGGCCTCTGCGCCCTCCTCGCTCATTTTGTTGCGCCAATGCTCACGCACATCAACAGCCACTTCCGGCATCTGCGAAAGCCCGCCCAACAGCGCGCGGAAATAAAGCCCTGTACCACCGACAAAAATCGGTGTGCGCCCTTTCAGATCATCCCGCGCCAGCACAATTTCAACATCGGCAAACCATTTGCCCGTCGAATAGGAAACGGATGGAGCCACATGGCCATACAGAAAATGATCAGCTTCACGCAGTTCGTCAGCCTGCGGCCGTGCACTCAAAAGGTCGAGCACATCATAAACCTGCATGGAATCGGTGTTGACGATAAAGCCGCCTGTCTCCTTTGCCATATGAAGCGCAAGAGCCGACTTGCCGCTGGCCGTCGGTCCAGCTATCAGGATTGCACCCTTTACCGCTTCACTCATCGCAGGAAATGTTCCTCATGTCCCGATCCGCTTCCCTTATTGCTACACTGATTGCCAATCCGGCCAAAGCGTCGCTTATTCCATCTTTGGGGATTAAAGCCTCGGCGGCAGTCAATGCAACCGGACTTTACTGGCTGGCAGACGGTATTGCCTGCGACATACCGCTTCCATCCACAATCGGGCATGAAGAAGCAGATCAGGCATTGCGCGCCGCCCTTGATGGCGCCCCAGTCGATGTCGTGGTGCAGGAACAGGACAGCCGACGCAAGAAAATTCTGATTGCCGACATGGATTCCACAATGATCCAGCAGGAATGCATTGATGAACTGGCCGAAGAAGCTGGCCTGCGCGAGCATGTTGCGGCGATTACTGCCCGTGCCATGAACGGTGAAATCGAATTCGAACCAGCATTGCGTGAACGCGTTGCTCTGCTCAAAGGTCTGCCGCTTTCGGTGATCGACAAGGTTATCTCCACCCGCATTTCGCTGATGCCGGGCGGCGTTGAACTGGTCCGCACCATGCGCAAGCACGGCGCTTACACGGCACTTGTATCTGGTGGCTTCACATCATTCACAAAGCGCGTCGCAGAAATGATCGGCTTCAATGAAGACCGCGCCAATACGCTTCTCCATGATGGCGCGCATTTGAGCGGCACGGTTTCCGACCCTATCCTCGGCCGCGAAGCAAAAGTCGAAAAGCTCGTCGAAATTGCTGAGCGCCTCGGCCTCACCCCGCAGCATGCAATCGCCGTCGGCGATGGCGCCAATGATCTCGGCATGATTCAGCTTGCAGGCACAGGCGTAGCACTTCACGCCAAGCCAGCCGTCGCGGCACAGGCGAAGGTGCGCATTGATCATGGTGATCTCACCGCGCTCCTTTATATCCAGGGCTATCGAAAATCTGATTTTGTGGAATGAGGCCTTTCTGAATCATATTGAGAGCCAATGCGTGCAAGTGATTCAAACACCAAACAAAAAAGGCGTCGCAAATTCTGCGACGCCTTTTATTTTTATGTAAAATCAAAGCCTAATCGATGCGGATCGTGACAAAACGCAGCTCGCCCGAACGTGACGCCAACATCAAAAGCGCATTCTTACGTCCTTCACGACGAAGGGCATCGATGCGCTTCTTCACATCCGCTGGCGTTTTGACCGTCACCTGCCCAACGTCAACAATCACATCGCCTGTTTCGATACGTTTTTCGCTGGCAGCAGAACCCGGAGTGACGTAAAGCACGGCCACCCCTTCCACATCTTCCGCAATGCCGAACTCGCCACGCACATCATCATTGATCTCGGCAAGTTTCATACCCATGACTGCCGTCGTAGCAGTCTGTTCCTTCTGTTCTTTTTTCTGGGTATCAGACTTTGGTGCATCAGGTGCTGCTTCCCCGTCTTCCATATCCGGTGGCGGTGCCTGATCTTCAGTGGCGTCCTCGGTGCTCTTATCGTCTTCAACCAAACGACCGAGCTTGACCTTTACAGTCTTCTCTTCGCCGTCTCTGACCACAACGACTTCGACCTCATCACCGACAGCGCTTTCGGCCACAAGTCGCGGCAGATCACGCGCGCGCTCAACTGGCTTGCCGTCATACCGAATAACAACGTCACCCGGTTTAATCTCTTTGTTATCAACACCAGAGTTTTCGACGAGACCGGCAATCAACGCGCCTTTAGATTCTTTCAAACCGAGGCTCTGCGCAACATCATCGGTTACAGGCTGGATACGAACACCGAGCCAGCCACGGCGCACTTCGCCAAACTCTTTGAGCTGATCGATAACGCCAACAGCCATTTCAGCCGGAATAGCAAAACCAATACCAATCGAGCCACCCGATGGTGAATAGATTGCGGTATTGATGCCGATCACCTTGCCGTCCATATCGAACAGCGGACCACCGGAATTACCCCGGTTGATTGCAGCATCGGTCTGAATGAAATCATCATAGGGGCCGGACTGAATGTCGCGTTTGCGCGCGGAAATAATACCGGCTGTCACCGTACCACCAAGACCAAATGGATTGCCAATCGCCAGAACCCAATCGCCAATGCGTGCTTTTTCCGAGTTGCCAAACTCAACGGCCTTGAGCTTATGTTTCGTCGGATCAACTTTCAGCACCGCAAGATCGGTCTTTGTGTCCTTGCCAACCAGTTCCGCTTTCAGCTTGGAACCGTCAACGAAATTGACTTCGATCTCATCAGCATCGGCGATGACATGGTTGTTGGTGACGATGTAACCTTGTTTGGCATCAATCACAAAGCCGGAACCCAGCGACTGCACTTTGCGTGAATCGCTATTCTTGCCGCCATCCTTGTCATTGAAAAAATCTTTGAAGAGATCCTCAAATGGGGAGCCTTCCGGCACCTGCGGCATCGGCACGCCGCCGTCTTCCTCGCCATCGTCCTTGACGGTCTGCGATGTCGAAATATTTACCACCGCATCCAATAGCCCTTCGGCCAAATCAGCCACAGAGCCGGGGCCCTGCCGGATCGGTGCAGTTTGCTGGGCGAACGAAGGCGTGGCGCCAATTGCAACTGTCCCCGTAAAACTCATCGCTCCAAGAGCGACGGTTGCCAGAAGAGTGCGAGTAAAACTCGCCTTGGGTGCAATTGCCATGAAGCTCTGCTCCGTTTCTGTCTGCGGTAAGAAATCGAATAGATTAGATCGCTGCAAATTACGGCCTGTTTACGGCCCCGCATAGGGTAGAGATCAGAAATATAGCGTTTGAACTGGCTTATCCCCTGACAAGCCAGACAATGAACACACCAATTGCAAGCGCGCAAAGCCCGGCAATGCGCAACATGCTTTCAGGCGCCTCAGACGCATCACGCGCAAGTCTTTTTGCAAAAAATGGAAAGCCGCCGTAGAGCAGCCCTTCGAAGACGAAGAGAAGTCCTACGGCGGCCAGAAAATCGCTCATATGCGATAGTCTCTCTTACTTTGACGGTGTCGGCAATTGACCACCGGCATCACGGAAGAACCTAAAGAACTCCGAATCCGGTGAAATGACCAGCGTTGTATCCGGTGTTTCGAGTGCTTTGCGATACGCCGCCATCGAACGATAGAAAGCGTAAAAGCCCGGATCTTTCTTGGCCGCTTCTGCGAAGATCGCACTGCGCTCAGCATCGCCTTCACCACGAAGGATTTCCGATTCCTTACGCGCTTCAGCAAGCGTTTCGACAACCTGACGATCTGCAATAGCACGGATACGCTGTGCCGCTTCACGACCACGCGCGCGCAAACGCTCAGCTTCAGCAAGACGCTCGGCTTTCATGCGCTCATAGGTCTGCTGCGATACTTCTGCTGTCAGATCCGTGCGGCGAATGCGAACGTCTTCAATGGTGATACCAAGCGAATTCGCATCAGAACGAAGCTGGTTGGCAACTTCACGCATCATTTCACCACGCTCTTCCGAAAGCGCTGCCTCGAAGCCACGCTGACCGTAGACACCGCGCAATGCAGCATCAAGACGCGTGCGCAGACGCTGCTCAGCAAGGATCGTGGAACCGGAGACCGTTTCACGGAACTTGCTCGGATCAGTGATGCGATAAACGAGGAAAGCATCCACGTCGTAGAACTTACCGCCAGAAACCTGAACACGAATGTCATCAAGGTCAAAGCGCAAAAGGCGATCATCGATCAGCTGAACCGAGTCCGCATCCATGAAACCAAACGGCATTTTGAAATAGATACCCGGTTCGGTTTTCACGTCGACAATCTGACCAAAGCGCAGGACGATTGCCTGCTGACGTTCATTGACGATGAAAACCGAGGAATACAGAACGAAAGCCAGTACGGCGATGATACCGACAATAAACGGAAGCCTATTATTGGCCATGATCAGTTACCTCCGCTATTCGTCGTTGCATCGGCAGCACCTGAACGCGGCTGCTGGCGCATAAGTTCACTTAATGGAAGGTATGGAACAACATCCTTCCCCGCTTCCACGATAACCTTCTTGGTGCCGGCCAGCACCTCTTCCATAGTTTCGAGGAACAAACGATTACGCGTTACTTCGGGCGCATTCTTATATTCAGCGACAACCGAATTGAAGCGCTGCGCTTCACCGGTGGCATCCTGAACAACGCGGTTTTTATATGCAGCGGCCTCTTCGCGAAGCTGCGCTGCCTGACCACGTGCCTGACCAAGCCGCTGGTTTGAGTATTGATTGGATTCTTCTACGAAGCGATCTTCATCCTGCTCGGCACGCTGCACTTCATCGAACGCATCAGCCACTTCACGCGGCGGAGCTGCATCCTCAATGGAAACGGCATTGATCTGAATACCGGCATTGTAACGATCAAGTGTGGACTGAATGATTTCACGAACGCTCTGCGCAATTTCGGCACGATTGTCACGGAAAACATCCTGAGCCGGTCTGCGTCCGACGATTTCGCGGATCGCACTCTCGGAAACCTGCTGCACCATGGCATCCGGGTTTTCGACATTAAACAGATAATCACGTGGATTCGAAACACGATACAGCACGGAGAACTGAACATTGACGATGTTCTGATCGCCAGTCAGCATCAGGCCTTGCGTAGCAGTACGCGACCCCTGCCCACCAATATTGATCTGCTTTTCGACGATCTGCGCCTTTTCAACGGTTTCAACCGGCCAGAAAAGGAAATGCAGGCCCGGTTCGGAAACTTCTGCCTTTGGCTTACCAAAGACCAGTTCAACCGCAAGCTCATCCGGCTGGACGGTGTAAACAGACTGAAACAGCCAGAAACCAAGAACAGCCGCACCAATCAGATAATAGAACGGGCGATTGCTGTTGCCTTTTCCACCACCGCCACCGCTACCGGGGAAAACCTTTTTCAGGCGATCCTGGCCTTTGCGCAGAATATCCTCGAGATCAGGCGGTGTGTTGGGTCCGCCACCACGCGGGCCTTTGGGTCCTTGACCCCACGGGCCGCCATTATTGGAACCGTTATTATTATTGTTATCGCCGCCGCCACCCCATGGGCCACCGCCGCCGTTCTGATTACTCCAGGGCATCCTCACCTCTCGTCCGGGAGACTGAAAGTCTATTCAACTTCCTGTCATCAAATAATGTTACCGTTTTATAGGCATCGCGAGGGCCGCTTTCAACGTAAGGCAGCCAATTTCCTGCGTTATAATTTACGCATTATAGCGTTCGTACTGAATATAGCGCGTCGGATGGCTGTCTTTTTCTCCTTGAGGCACATCTTCGCTCGAAACGGCGCGCCAGATTTGCGAATCGATTTCAGGAAAATAAGTATCGCCATCAATGGTGGCGAGAACCTGTGTCAAATACACTTTGTCGGCGAACGGTAGCGCCTGCGCATAAATCTTGCCACCCCCAATAATGCAGACTTCACCCACGCCAAGCTCAGTCGCAAGCCTGTGCCCCAGAGCGATTGCATCCTCAAGCGAGCCGATAATCTGCGCACCTTCCGCATGAAAAGCTGCATCGCGCGTTATCACGATGTTGGGACGCCCCGGCAATGGGCGACCAATGGACTCCCATGTCCGGCGCCCCATAATCACAGGCTTTCCAAGCGTCAGCGCCTTAAAGCGTTTGAGATCGGTCGAAAGCTTCCACGGCATGTCATTGTCGCGGCCAATCACACCATTTTCGGATGCAGCCACAACAATCGATAAAAACGGCTTCTGATTATGCATATCTTACACCGCAATCGGCGCTTTGATCGTTGGATCGGCTTCATAACCGATAAGCTCAAAATCCTCGAAACGGAAAGCAAACAGATCCTTCACATCGGGATTAATACGCATGGTCGGCAATGATTTTGGCGTGCGGGTCAGTTGCAGACGTGCCTGCTCAAAATGATTGGAGTAGAGATGCGCGTCCCCGAGCGTGTGCACAAAATCACCCGGCTCAAGCCCGGCAACCTGCGCAATCATCATCGTCAAAAGCGCATAAGAGGCGATATTGAATGGAACGCCCAGAAAAATATCCGCCGAGCGCTGATAGAGCTGACAGGAAAGTTTGCCATCTGAAACATAGAACTGAAACAGGCAATGGCATGGCGGCAAGGCCATTTCATCGACCAGCGCCGGATTCCACGCCGAAACAATCAAACGTCTTGAGTTAGGATTTTCACGCAACATTTTGAGAAGATTCGCGATCTGGTCAATATGGCGGCCATCTGGCGCAGGCCATGAACGCCACTGATAACCATAGACCGGACCAAGATCGCCCTTCTCATCCGCCCATTCATCCCAGATCGAAACGCCATTTTCCTTGAGATAGGCGATATTGGTATCACCTTTAAGGAACCACAGCAGCTCATGAATGATGGAACGAAGATGCAGCTTTTTGGTGGTCAGAACCGGAAATCCCTCGGCCAGATTAAACCGCATCTGATAGCCAAACACTGAGCGCGTGCCTGTCCCGGTCCGATCGCCACGGTCAGCGCCATTATCAAGCACATGCTGGAGTAGGTCGAGATAGGTGCGCATAGGGGATACTTTCCGGGTCGATTCGTCAAAGCCCAATATAGGAAAAACCCCGGCGTTATGACACCGGGGTTTCGATTTGCCTGTGGACTGAAATTAAAGATCGCCAAGCTTACCCAGCTGTTTGGCAACCAGATAATAAAAGGTAACGCGATGCTTGTTACGATCACCCTTCATGACTTCTGCGACATGATCGACGACTTCGACAGCTTTTGCCTCGTCAGCGACACCAAGCTTCTTGTGCACCCAGCTATCGCGAACACGCTTCATTTCTTCAGGGTCAGTTGCCGAAACGAGGGAGGAATCACGATTGCGCAGGGCAATGCCAAGATGCTTTACGATCTTCTCGACAACGGCTTCATCAGCGCCAGCATCATAGCGACGGACATCCGCGATATAGTCACTCATCTATCCACTCTCCTTCGATTGGTTTTAGCCCCGGTTAAACCTCCGCTACAGCCGGACGATCGCAATCCTATTTCCGGCATGCACCGATAGTGTGGTGAGGATTGACCAGCCTGCCCTGCCTGTCAATGAAAATGAACGCAAAAAGCGAAGCCGGAAGACGGGCAACAACCTGTTAAATAACAACTACCCTCTTTCAATCGGAGAAAAGGACGCCTATATACAGGATGTCAGCGCAAGCTGACTATGGTGATAAACGGACGATGTAATAAACCTATTGGACCCGGGGGCGGTACCCGGCGCCTCCACCACAACGCAAGAAGCATTAAAGGCGCGTTGCGCTGTGGCGGGGGCGAAATAGGATCGACAAGGGTGTAAAGATCGCTCTTTTGCTCGGCATGATACCACCGTTATCGGGTCAATTGAGTAGTTGCAAATGACAACAAAGCTCAGGGTTACGCTCTCGCTGCTTAATCGCGGTGCGGGAAACCCACTCTAAGTCCTTCTGGTTAGCACCTTGAGGCGGGGTTCGGAGGCACCTGGCAACAGAAGCCTCCACTTTCCCTTCACTGCTTGATTAGATAGCTGCGACTTGCGTGCCGGGCTCTGATTTGCGTGCAAACACAATCAGCGCAAGCAGGAATGCCATCAGCGCACATATCGCAATTCCACCGATCATCGGCCGTGCCGATCCGTCAAAAAACGCACCGGTGATCGCGATCGCAATACCGCCAATGACAAAATGCAGCGTGCCGAGAAGAGCAGATGCCGTTCCGGCAATGTCTCCGTGATCATCCAGCGCAAGCACCGCTGTGGTGGGAATCACCAACCCCAAAAAGCCATAGCCCACGAACAAGAAGCTCGCGATCAGCCACAGGGAATTATGCCCCATCAAAACAGCCAGAAACATGATCAGCATGACAGCCGCAAAGCCCGATACAGCAACGCGCATTACGCGCCGCAACCCATACCGCGAACCAAGCCAGCCATTAAGCTGCGACACACTGAAGAACGACACCGCATTTATCGAAAACGCAATCGCATACTGGCTCGGGCTGAGGCCATAATGATCGATCATAATAAACGATGAATTCGCCAGATAAACGAAGAACGAAGCAACGCCGAAGCCGCCAATACAGGCAAGCCCCATAAAATAGCGATCCTTCAGCAACCGACCATAACCCGCCAGTGCACTGCTGATATTGCTTTCAAGCCGAGCCTCGCTGCACCGCGTCTCCTGAAGTGATGTTGCGATCAGCACAACACCGACAATTGCGGCCACCAGCACTGCCCAGAAAACACCACGCCAGCCAAAGAAATCGATCAGCACTGAACCGCTTAACGGTGCAAGAATCGGCGAAATCGAGAACACGAGCATCAAAAGCGACATAAGCCGCGCCGCATCCACACCAGTGTGAAGATCACGCACAATGGCCCGCGGAATCACACTGCTAGCCGCAGCACCCATCCCCTGAATAAAACGAAACAGCACCAGAATATCGATATCGGTTGCCAGTGCTGATCCGACACTGCCGATGGCAAAAAGGATAAGCCCACCATAAAGCGGCAGCTTCCGCCCGACCATATCTGACAGTGGCCCCACGAAAAGCTGTGCAAGCGCCAAAGCAATGAAAAATGCCAGCAGACTCATCTGCACGGCACTCGTCTCAGCATGCAGATCCGTTGCAATCATAGGCAAGGCAGGCAGATACATATCGATGGCAAACGGACCGATCGCCGACAACAGACCAAGAATGAGCGCATTGCGAAAAAGACCGGAAGTCATCAAGCCGGAAGGAGAGCCTGAGCGGGAACCTGAACGCATCGGGGGAGCACTTTCATCAATGTTTCGTGAGCTATCTTCTGCGATTTTGAACCCCCTTGGCCCGCGGCACCGCTTGGGAGGATGGAAAGACCAGGGTCCAAATATCGCAAAAGAATCTCTATCCACATGTTAATGCTGCATAATCTCAATCATTCCCACGATAGTTCTGCCCCCAGGCGCCCTATCGTAGCCCTTGTAAATAGTGCAGCAGCCCTCATAATGGACAGAATGTCAAAACCGATTTGACACAACTGTAAAATTAGACACCATTGTCCAACGCGTCAAGTCATCTTATGTTATGAATATGAAACCTACTGACATGCTCGATATAGCAATTTTGTCCGACCGGCAGTCCGCCCTTTCAAAGGGTGGCAATCCTGCGTCCGTGAAACCGGGACAATGCATGAAGCGCGACTTCATTCTGTGTGCCGCAGCGCGCGTTTTTTATCGCGATGGCTTTCAGGGCGCGAGCATCGATCTGATTGCAAGCGAAGCAGGCGTTTCCCGCCAGACGATCTATAATCACTATCGCGACAAGGAAGCGCTTCTTGCCGCCGTTGTTGATGATGCTTTTGACAGAATGACGTCCAGCCTTTTCGCCGTGCTTGCAACATTTCCGCAGTCCAGCGAAAATCTTGAAGAAGACCTGATCGCCTTTTCTATCCGGATGAGCCGCAACTGCGTGCATGATTCGTCCACGGCTTTCCTGCGCAAGCTGTTCCAATCCGATGAAGATGCTCTTCCTTTGCACGCCAATGTCTGTAGCAACAAAGGCCCAGCACAGGCGGTCCCCGCTATTGCAGCCCATCTCGCACGCCTCGCCCTTGCTGGCGATTTGGAAATCCAGGACCCGGACCTTGCGGCCTGTCATTATCTGGCGCTGATCAATGCCGATATTCACTACCATCTTCTGACAGGACAAAGTGTCGACGATTCCATCATCGAGAAAAGCTCGATCAATGGCGTCAGGACATTTCTGATGGCCTTTGGCAAACGCGCATAATTTCCAGGCCGAACGTTTGAAATTCACGCTTTGATTGTTCTTGGTAGGGCGCCAGCGCAAAGGTTGAGCTTTTTCCTGAGATAATTTTAAATTCTCTCTAGAACAAACTTGACATCAACCTGCGAATCCGTGGGATAAGCAAACTATGGTACAGGACCTGATCCGTTACGATATTTTAGCTCAGGAAGCCCTCCGCGGCGTCATTCGCAAGGTTCTTGCGGAAGTGGCGACGACTGGCTTGCCGGGAAACCACCACTTCTTCATCACGTTCCTCACTGGAGCGCCTGGTGTACGAATTTCATCGCGCCTCAAGGAGAAATATCCTGAGCAGATGACGGTGGTATTGCAGCACCAATTCTGGGATATGCTGGTTACAGACCAGCTGTTCGAAATTGGCCTGTCCTTTGGCGACGTTCCTGAAAAGCTGACAATTCCCTTCTCTGCCATTCGCGGCTTCTACGATCCATCGGTCAATTTCGAACTGGAATTCGATGTGTCCGTTGTGCAGCCGACGAGTGACAATGACGAAGGCAGCAATATCTCTTCGATAGAACTGATTTCTGCCGAAGAGACACCGGCTAAAAAGCCTAAGTCAAAGCCACGCAAAACGGCTGCTGAAAAGGCGGAATCGGCTGCAAAGGATAAAGAGGATGCCGATGGCGACGATACGGAACCAAAGCCGTCCGCCGATGTCGTGTCGCTTGATTCCTTCCGAAAAAAATAATGGTTCCCATCGTTTAAATCTTTTGCGCCGGTAGATGAAACATTTCTACCGGCATTTTGTTTTAGCCAAGTCAATTCAGCAAGATAGAGCATTTTCAATGGTGCAATCAAAACAGGAAATGCTCTAAACATCTCAGTTGACTTTGATCAATGCATGAAGAGTAATGTTTACCGTAATGTTTACCGTAATATTTTCTCGACGTGACACATCTGGATTGGCTCTATCATGCTACGTTTTGTTGCTCAGTTGGTCTTATGGTTTAGCGGAATTATCGCAGGCATATTTGTTGCAAAAGATGCACCAAATTTCCCGCTCTGGCAGATGACGTTCGGTCTGGTTCTGCTGATAATACTCTCGCTGATCATATGGTTTTTGACCAATCCCAAATCTCCAGACAAGTAGAGTTATCAAGACTTCGAAAGCTTGCAACACGGCAACCATTCATGAGCGAGATCGTCAACCTGCGTCAGTTCAGAAAGAACAAGGCACGCACATCCAAAGAAAAGCAGGCAGAGGAGAACCGCATCCTCTTTGGGCGCACCAAGGTCGAGAAGGATTTTGCGCGGCAAGAAGCCCGTAAGTCTGAGCGTTTTCTCGTAAACAACAAGCTTGAGCAAAGCAACAAGCCGGACGATGAGACGTGAATCCGTCATCGCGTCTGCGAAAGCGTTCAGTGAACATTCGTGGCCATGCCACCAGCTACACGCTTGAAGAGCCATTCTTCGAAATTCTTGAAGAAATCGCGCAGCAACGAGAATTATCCATGGCAGCATTGATTGCTGAAATCGACGGACAGCGTGACCGCACAATCAACCTTTCATCGGCCTTGCGTCTCAGCGTGCTCGACTGGCTGAAATCAAAACGAACGACCTAGGCCGTGTGGACTGCTATATTTTGGTTCATGGCATCGATAAAAATAGCCGGGCTTTGCGTCGCAAAACCGCTTCGCACTTTTTCTGGAAATGCTCTAAAGCTTGGGTCTTGCTGCGGGTGATTGTTCCAGATCTTTCAAAAACTCGTTCAGTGACTGGCCACCCTGTCCGTTCAAATTCGCAGGCGGCGCGCTTTCCACATCAGGCTTTTGCGCCTCTAGAGCCTCTCTGGCGGCCTGTTCCCGCGCCTGCGCTTCTGCCTTAAGCCGCGCTTCTTCCTGCAACCGCAAGCGCTCACGTTCCTGCGCGTCCGACAAAAAGAGGTCCAGTTGCCGCCGCAAACGCTGCTTTTCCATAATGCTGGCCTGCATCGCCTCGACCCGTTCCTGTTCACGCTCGAGCGCGCGCTGTGTCAGAAACTGCACGAGCGGCTGACGGTCAATGCTGACTGACGGATCATCGTAAGTTCCACCAACAACATATCGCAGACTGGCCGCACCGGCGGTATCCGTACCGTTGGCACCATCGAAAGCAAAGCTGCCATTGCCGCTTAGTCCCAATGTCGAAAGATCAATCTGCATATCGCCGGCAAAAAGCGTATCACCGCTTCTTAGATTGATGGGTCCCACCCGCACGATACCGCCTGCAATGGAGAAGTCGATCTTGCTGTTTCCTGCTGCAAAACGTCCCTTTCCAGATGCAGCCTCGGCAATGGAAACGAATTGCTTTGCATCCACCTGGGCGCCGCCTGATGGCTTGTCTGCAATCGTGTCAGCAGCCTTGAGCATTTCTGGAAAGGCTGTGGGATCAACGCCATTGATGACGAAATTCTCAACATCAACACTGCCAGATCCAGTCAGAGAGGCAACAAGTTCGGCCATGCTGGAACCGCTGCCGTTCAACGTCATGGCGGCCTTCGTTCCGCCCGCAAAAGGAGCGCCGCTCTCAGGCCGATAAATATTGACGAGGTCCGCCCCGCTCCATTTGAGGTCAGAATTCAGCAATGCAGCCTTGTCATTGTTGCGCAATGAGACATTGCCCACCAGATAGCCGCCTGCCCAGTTTCCCGTCAGCTCATTGAGACTAAGCTGATCCATACCCTTCTGGAGCCGCGTGGAAAAATCAGAAATGGTACCGAAACTGCCCATTTCAGCCTGCGCAACATTTAACTTCATATCCAGAAGCAGCGGCAGCGACGGGCGCACCGAAAAACTACCCATCGGCCAGATGGACTTCTTGCTGTTCCGCGAAGGCTCCAATGCGTCCTGCCCAAGCATAATGGCAGCCAGACTGTCCAAATCGAGCGAAGCAAGCTTGGCCTCGCCCTTGATTTGCGGCAATCCGCTATCGGCAAAATTGGCTTCGAGCCGTGCGCTCACATCGTCTCCGCCGAGCTTACCGGCAAAGTTCGGAAACCGTAACAAGCCTTTGGCAAACTGGAAATCGCTGGACAGATCAGCAGACAAGCCTTCGCCAAATCCCGGCAATGTATAGCCTGCCGTCGCAATGAATGGCTGCAGATCGGCCGATTTTATACTGGCCTTGCCGCTTGCAGCAATATCTCCGCCAACCAGCGACAGAATACCATCGGCGAGCGCTGTTCCGTCGGGCGCAGTCAATTTGAGTTGCGTGCGCATGCCGGCACTTGGCGCGCCCTGCATCGTCAGATCAGCGGTGAGTTCGCCCGCCAGCCCAAGCGGCAATGACGGCACGCCAAGCAAAGCAAGAACGGTTTCGCCATTTTGCGATGTGGCCGTTCCGTTCAACTGCATCTGCATCGGATCGCTCTCGGAACTGCCGCCGCTCGTTGTACCGGAGAGATCAAGTTTCATCCCACCCGCTTTGCCGGTCACACTAAATGAGGCTTCACCGCCCTTCGCGGGTGCTTTCGTGGGCGTTTCTTTGGTGCGCGCGCCCTTATCCTTGCCTGTTGCACGCACTGGCGCACCATCGCCGCTTGGAGCCGCAACGGCATTGGCTATGATATTTATCTGCGTATCATCAAACAGCCCCGGATAGTTGTCAGCACGTGCGGAAAGTGATCGTAAAAGTGGGATTTGCGGGTGACGATGCGCGGCCAATGTCAGAAAATGCGACAAATCAGCAGAAAGCAAAGTCGCATCAAGCGTACCTGAAGGTGCGGTGGCAAACGGTTCATAGGAGCCGGTGGCCGTCAGGGTTGTGCCCGCAACATCACTGATCAGCAGCCGGTCAAAATCAAAACGACCATTATGAACACGAACCGCAAGATCGACGGCACCCGCCTCCATGTCCTCATACTGAACCGGACCTGCTTTAAACGTAATATCAAGCGCTTGGCCACCAAGGGAAGCCATGCCCTGTCCGCTTGAGAAAAACCCGATAAATGCACGTAATGCGTTGCTGTCTACCGCACCGCCATCAAGGCGAAGCGTGATCGCGGGATCAGCCGAGCCGATAACCTGCCGCAGGAAACTACCTTTAAGCGCGGTTTTTCCCATGCCGATCTCAAGATCGTCAATGCTCTGCACACCTTCGCGCAGATTGACCTTGCCGGAGAACCCGACGCTATCAAGTTTACGGATCGATTCATCAACCGTTTCGTTGAGCCAGGAAGCAAGCCCGGAGGGCTGACGCGATGCCACAAGCATATCGCCCTCAAAACCGAAATCCCGCCCGACCGAGAGCTTGCCCTTGGCTTCAACCTTTGTCCGGCCCGGCAGATCAGCCGCAAACTGCCGAATATTCCAGCGATTGCCATCAGGCTCCGCACTGATCATGACCGAACGAATCGTGGTGCCGCCGGCAATCACTGCTGGCAGGCGCAAATCGACATTGCCCGGCATTCCGGGAATAGGCAGTTGCTCAAGCACGCGCCGCACCAGAGCCAGCCGTTCATTCACCGGAACAGGCGCAGCCAGCTGATCGACCGTCGTCTCAACCGGCCCCCAGAAAATCTGCTGCCCATCAGCGCTGATTTCAAAATGCGGCTTATCACCATAATCGATCAAAGCCTTGCCATTCACTACATATGGATTATCGGCAGGCCCCTGCTCCATACGAAATTCGCTGGCATCAAAACGGCTTCGATCAGCATCAAACTTACCGCTTACGCGCAGGTCACTGAAAAACGGCTTCTCAGTGGCAAGTTTCTGATTTTGACCAGTTGGAGAAACCGCATCGGCAGAACGCAACGAAAAATTGCCGGCATAGTTCAGCCGACCCTCATCAAGCGTGATGTCGCCATCCGTTTCAAACGATGCCGGCATGGCTTCAGGAGAAATCCGCGCACGCAGGCGCAAGGAACCCTCTGGCTTTGCTTCACCGCTGTTAAGATCAAGTGCGAACTTCTGACCTTCAATGAAAAGCGAACCCGTCGCCTGCCACGGCCCCGCGAGAGTATTGGCCGACAGCACAGCATTGATTGCAGTTGCCGCATAAGAACGACCGCTTGCTCTGTCAGCCAGCGTCGCAGTACCGTCAGTGATCGAAAGCCGCTCGATCTTGATTTTCGACGGATCAATCGGCGTTGAAGGACGGATTGCCCAGTCAACCTTACCGGCCTTATCCAGCGAAATGTTAACATTCGGGCGGTCAACCCGCATATCGAAGATCAAAAGCTCGCCGCGCAGAAACGGCATCAACTCCGCATCCATCGAAAACGTATCGACCGTCATGACCGGATGCGCGCTATCTGCACCCACACGCACATCAGAAAAAGCCACCGATGGAAAGGGCAGAAGCCGCGCACTGACATCGCCGGCCACATGAACCGGGCGACCGAGAATCTGGCTCGCCTCACGTTCAAACTCGGCACGATAGCCGCTCCAGTCGACAAATGGCGGCACGACCAGCGCTGCTGTCAAAAGCAGCACCAGCAGCCCACCAACGATGACGAATATGCGGCCCAAACGACGCTCCGATAAAATGCTTAATGCGCGCCGCATGAAACAAATGCTGAATCACGCGGTCTTTATCGGTGCAACATAACGGCATCGTTCCGGCGATAACAAGGCAAATTGCTTTTCACTGAAACGATTCATGAGCGATATTGAATCGCCTTCTCAAAAAGGCGGCTCAATTCACTGATTTGAATCATCAAATCAGAATTTTTCCGGGATTCATGATATTATCCGGATCAATCGCTTTCTTGATCATCCGCATGTAATCGATCGCTTCACCAAGCTCCATCGCGAGGTACTTCATCTTGCCCTGCCCGATGCCGTGTTCGCCCGAACACGTGCCTTCCATGGCGATTGCGCGCTTGACCAGACGATCCATGAAATCTTCGGCGCGCTCCATCTCCGCTGCATCATCCGTATCAAGCAGCAAAAGAAGATGGAAATTGCCGTCACCAACATGGCCAACGATAGGCGCGATAAGACCACTTTCAGCCAGATCTTTTTCCGTTTGCGCAATGCAATCCGCAAGCCGTGAAATCGGCACACACACGTCAGTCGAAACACCTTTTGCACCGGGACGCAGCAGGAAGGATGCAAGATAGGCATCGTGCCGCGCACGCCAGAGCCGGTCGCGTTCTTCGGGGTCGTTGGTCCAGCGGAACTCTCCGCCACCATTTTCTACGGCTATCTCACCAAAGATTTCGGCCTGTTCAGCGACGCCGGTTTCCGTGCCGTGAAACTCAACGAACAGATAAGGCTGCGCCTCATAAGGGAGTTTGGAATGCAAAATCAACGCTTCCATCTGAAGCTTGTTGACGAGTTCAATACGTGCAACAGGAATGCCCATCTGGATGGTTTCAATCACCGCGCGGCAGGCCTTCTCAATATCCGGAAACGGGCAGATGCCGCCCGATACCGCCTGCGGTATCCCCTGAAGCTTCAGGGTTAGCTCGGTGATGATACCGAGTGTCCCTTCAGAGCCAATCAGAAGCCGTGTCAAATCATAGCCTGCAGCGGTCTTCTTCACGCGCTTGGAGGTTTCAATCAGGCGGCCATCGGGCATAACAGCTTTGAGCGCCAGCACGTTCTCACGCATAGTGCCATAACGCACCGCATTGGTGCCGGACGCGCGCGTCGAAGCCATGCCGCCAAGCGTGGCATTCGCACCCGGATCAATGGGAAAGAAAAGCCCGGTATCGCGCAAATATTCGTTGAGTTCGCGACGTGTGACCCCCGGCTCGATAACGCAATCTAGATCTTCCGCATGAACTTTCAAAACGCGGTTCATCTGTGTAAGATCAATTGACACACCACCCGCAGGCGCATTCACCTGACCTTCAAGCGAAGAACCGGCACCAAAGGCAATCACCGGCACCTTATGCTCCGCACAGATGCGGACAACATCCTGCACGTCCTGCGTATTCTGCGCAAAAATAACGATATCAGGTGCCTGTGTCGGCACATAGGTCGTCGTATGGCCATGCTGTTGGCGGATTGCCTGCCCGGTCTGCGCGCGCTCACCAAATCGCTGTTTCAGGATTGCAACTGCGGCAGCAATGCCCTCCTCATTACGCTGAAGGGCAACCACATTCTGAAGCGACATTGTTCATTCTCCGTATTTCAAATTATGCAGCGCTCAAAGCCAGCGCGATGGGATCCTGCCCCAGATGCTCGGCAATCGCCCGCACAACAAGATTGTGATCTTCACGCTGCGGCAGACCGGAAACAATCGCTGCTCCCATCACCCCTGCACCTGTCACATGGATCGGAAAACCACCGCCCGCCAGCGCATAATCGGCAACATCAAGTGCCTTGTGAGCAGCAAACATCTTGTCGTCGCGGTTCTGTTCCAGAACAAGGCGATAGCTCGACGCTTGAAACCTGCGCACGACATTGAACTTGCGGCGCAGCCACTCACTGTTGTCCACAGTTGTTCCAGCCGTTGCAGCAAAGAACAGGCGACGATCCCAGAGCGAAATATCAATGGCAACTGAAAGCTTCTGCTTAATGGCCAGATCACGGATGCGCTGGCCCAGCGAAAACGCGTCATTCTCGTTGAAAGATGTGAAAATCAGCGCCTGTTCCTGCCGGATGATCTGCTTGATATCGTCGCGCTGCGGCATGATCCTTTTTCTCCCGAAAACTCTCGTAGCGTTCTTTTGCGCCCTCAATCACGTGATTGCAACAGATGAACCCTGCCTTCAAACTTGATTGATCGCGCGCGAAGCGCTAGTGGAGCCTTATGGCTGAGAACCCCAACATCGACATACCTGCTCAAGACGACCGGATACCGGAGTTTATTGAAACTGCCGTCTTTAAACGTGATGTGTTTTCCGAAACCCGCGCGGGCTATTTTATCGGCGATCCTGAAACGCGCATCATCCGCCGCGTGGTCAGCGCAGCACCTTGGTGGTCAAAGCCGCTGGCCTGGATTTTGGCGCGACGCGAAATCCGTGGCCTGAAAACAGTACGCGGCATCGAAGGCGTTCCACAGCTTCTTTATACTGATCGCGACGGGCTTTATCGTTCCTGGACCGAAGGCACCCCGCTGCATCTTGCGCGGCCCTCCGATCCCAAATGGTATCGCACAGCGCATCGAATCCTACGCGACATGCGCCGCATGGGGGTCACCCATAACGATCTCGCCAAGCCGCAAAACTGGCTGATGACACCGGAAGGCGAAGCTGCGGTCATCGATTTCCAGCTTGCAAGTGTGCATCGTCGTCGCGGCGCTTTCTACCGGCTGCTCGCCTATGAGGATTTCCGCCATCTGATCAAGCAGAAGCGCGCCTTTGCTGCCGATCTGATGACGCCGACGGAAAAGCGCATTCTGGCGCGCCGTTCGCTGCCATCGCGCATCTGGCTCGCAACCGGCAAGAAGGTCTATAATTTCGTCACCCGTGGCATCTTCAATTGGTCAGACGGTGAAGGCACAGGCGACCGCATCGACAATGAAGGCCCAGCCATCATGGCAGCCCTCAAGTCTGATCCACGCGTGAAAGATGTGGCGCTGGCGCTTTATTCGCTGCCCGCAAAGGGCGTTGGCCTTTATGCTTTCGTTGAAACGCTCAATGCGGACGAAAAAAGTCTGCGTGCGCGGCTCAAGGGCACCAAGCTTGAACTCATCCAGCCGGTTGCACATTTGCCGCGCCGGGCCGATGGAACGATCCGCGACGATATTCTGCGGCTGATCGCCATGAACCAGATGACTGAGCTCGACGACCTTCTAAGCCGCGAGCCGGAAATGCGCGATCTTGTCGAGGCACTTGCTTCGCATCGGCTCAATTTCACGGATCGCCGCGTAACTCAACTCGAATAGTTTCACGCTTTCGCTGGTTTTTCATCGGCGAATCACTACATTCGGTAGCAATGTATCTGATTTTGTCTAACTAATTGAAATAACGTAATTATTTTATATTTTTACCCGCACCTTGGCTTAAAATTGGACCGTTGAAATCATTGAATAATCCCGCCTGATCCCCGCACCTTTTTGCGGGGTTAATGCCCCTTCTTCTGCCCTGCTCATTCCTTGCGCTTAAATCGTTCTGTGATTATCTCGAATAGAGCATCACTGATCCACATGCCGCATACGCCGACGACGAATGCAGCTGCATGTAGCCCGACATTTGAGCCATCATCAGGCGGCAGTGGAAAATTGACTGCCCGCAGATAATGCACAATCGGGCCGGTCAGATAACCCGCGGCCAGAGCACCACAGATTGGCGAAGCGATCGTTTCCCGCATAGATGCTTTCTTGCGGGAGAGTGCGCGAAGTATCCCCCCTGCAAAGCCAGCGATAAGC